>JAAXXR010000016.1 GCA_013334335.1 Chlorobiaceae bacterium | reverse complement strand
ATATCGGCGGCCTGGAGGCCGATCACTTCCGAAAGCCGAAGGCCACACCCGTAAAGGAGTTCGAGAACGGCCAGATCGCGGGCAACCTCGAACCTGAGGGCGGCGGACCCAGCCGCGCCGGATCCGGCGGCAAGCCCAAAACTCCTGAACAGACGCCCAGCCTCCTCCTCGCTCAGGAATTCCGGCACTTTCCGGGCTATCCTGGGTGTCATGACGAGCGAAAGCGGCGAGCGTTCGATCACTCCCGTGTCGAGCAGGTATCGATAACAGCTTTTGAGTGCGGCAAGCTTCCTGGCGATCGAGCGGGGCTGTATCCCCTGCTCGAGCAAGCGGCCCATGAAGAGACGGACATCCGCCACTTCGGTCCGTCCCGGATCGAGCGGTTCGCTTTCGGAGAGATTCCAGAGCCCGCGGAGAAACGAAAAAAACTGGATGAGATCGGTTCTGTATGCGGTGAGGGTGCGAGGCGAAAGGCTTCGCGCGGACTCGAGGAACGACAGGAAGGCGGCGACACAGGGCTCCGGGAAGCGTTCGCCGCCAACATCCGGACGGTCAGGTGATCGTTTCATGAGAGCGCGACACCGACAAGTTCTTCGTTTTCCCTGATGTAATATACCATGGAGCCTCGTACCAGGAAGTTGTTGAAAAGAGGCGCTGGCGCAGCGGCGGCCATAACCCCCTCGTAGAGTGTCAGCCCACCCCGGTTCACCCTGAGCGTTGAAGTCCAGGTTCCGGAAGCGCCCGTCGGGCGGTGCCCACCCCCGATCGTGAACAGGCCGGTCCGGATTGTTTCTCCGGGCCCCTCTTCCGTCGGAGAGGAATCAGGCAACTGGATGCCCTGCAGCTCATCTTCGCTCTGCGCCGACATCCGGAGGAGGTTGGCTCGTTCGTGGGCGGTGCCGAGGGCCTCGATCACCTCCCCGCTCAAGGGATCGATGAGCCAGTACTCCCGCTCGGGAAAACCGGCGAACATCCGGTTCCTATACACCAGCAATGAAGTGTCAAGATTGGCGGAGAACACCGCCTCCGGCCGGTTCCAGACCAGCCTTCCCGCGATCGGGTCGACCGCCCATATGCCCTGGTGTTCCGGACTCCCCTCCTGAAAGGCATGGCAGAAGAGCAGCCCCCGGCAGGTCGTCTCGAGCCCGATCATCCAGCCGTCGCCGACCGGAGCGTCGAATCCGCCGCCACCCCTCAGCACAAACCCGTCGCAGATCTGCCGTCCCGTTGCGGCATCGAGGCAGAACAGCGATGCCGAGCGCTCGGCAGGGAAACGTTTGAGGCCAGCCACAAGACCTTCGCCGGGAAACATGAGTTGCCAGATCACCGAGCCCCGGCCTGCACGCCAGCTCCAGACGCCGAGCCCCTCAGCCGGTCCCCGTCCGGCACCGCCGAGAACGGTCATCGCGGTGCTCGTTCGAGTTTGTAGATCGTCACGGCTACGGTCTGGTCGCCCTCGGCATCGTGCGTCTCCGAAGAGGTGACCGCGAAACCGTTATCCCGGACCAGTTCGAGGAACTGCTCGGCAAGACGGCGCCGTGGATCGGCGATATAGGCCACACCGCCCTCCTTGAGCAGGGTCTCGATGGCCATGACGATCGGCAGGAGGTTGACCCGCTCATACAGCACATCGGCCGCGACGACAACATCGAACTGCTCATCGATGCGGATCATCCGCCAGTCGAGACGCCCCGTATCGAGAGAAACGCCGTTGAGCAGGGTATTGTAGACGACAAACCGCAGCGCTTCGGTCGAATAGTCGGTGGCAAGCACCCTCGCTCCCTTCATGGCTGCGGCCACGCTCGCCATTCCGACGCCCGCCCCCAGTTCGATCAGCGATCTTCCCGCAATGTCGAGATCCTCCATGATCACCCGCGACAGGGTCACCGCCGCCGGCCAGATCTCCGCCCAGTAGGGCATCTGCTCATCCTTCAGGAACTCCTCGGGGGAGATCCGGTCGAGCAGTGCATAGCTGTCCCTGACGCTGAGGAAGCGGAAACCGGTTTCGCCGAAACGGTACGCCCGTTCCTGCAGGTCGTATTCGGCCGAAAGTTCGTCGTGCAGGCGAAGCAGCCCGGCTTCTCCGCCGGTAGCGTCCGGACAGGTCGGTGCCGGAACATGGTATCGTGAAGTAATCATGACGAGGGTTTACTGACGGGCATGGAACTGGAGAATGTCATCACGAATTTAATGAAAATCCCGTCCGTTTTCTATTTTGCGGCTGGAAAGCGCCGTTCACCGCAACAACAAACCCGCATCACCATCATGAACAAAGAGATCCTCGAAGTCTTCGACAACAGCTATCCCGGACGGGACTACACCATCGAGATCGTCAATCCGGAGTTCACCTCCGTCTGCCCGAAAACCGGACTGCCCGACTTCGGCACCATCACGATCACTTACGTGCCGGACAAAACCTGCATCGAGCTCAAGTCACTCAAGTACTATTTCCTCGAGTTCCGCAACTCCGGCATCTTCTACGAGAACATCACCAACAGGCTCCTCGACGACCTGGTCTCGGTCTGCATGCCGAAAAGCATGACGGTCAGGACCGAATGGAACGCCAGGGGCGGCATCACCGAAACGGTCACCGTCGCCTATTCGGCCTCGCAGCATTGACCCCCGGAACGCAGAGCGCCCCGGAGGGAGACTCCGGGGCGCTTGTTGATATTCTGTGTCCAGCTGCCGAAAATCAGAACTTCTCGTAGAGCCAGATGCCGATGGTCTTGACTTCGTCGTCGGTGATGCCGGCGCCAGGGAAGCCCTGCATGCGCTTGACGATCACGTTGACCTGACCGGTCTTCTTGTACTTGGTCCTCAGGAGATCCTGAACCGAATCAAGGGTATGGCACTTGTTGCACCGGTTGTCGGTAAGTGTCTTGGCTGCAGCGAAGTCGAACCCTGCAGGAGCCGCAGGAACGTCGCTGGTGGCTGCAGGCTTGTTGAGGAAATCCTTGAGTTCGGAGACTGAACGGATGTACTTTCCGTCGAGCGTGGTGGTACGGCCCTGCTCCCAGTAGAGCCTGAGGCTGAAGACCATCACCATGACGATCACGAAAATGCTCAGGGGAAAACTCAGGAACCACTTGTTGCTGATGGCGGAAGACATCTTGCCGAGCCCCATGATGATGAGCGAAGCGCAGAAGATGAGCAGGAACCAACCCATGAATGATTTGAGAGGCACCAGAGCCGGTATGGCATTCGGCGCCGGAACATATCCGGTGAGGAACGACACGCCGAAGAACAAAGCCCCCATGAGGACAGCTCCGCCAATTGCCAGAGCAATAAGCTTACCATTTGACTTGTTGTCCATGACTGGTAATTGAATTTGGTGTTAGCCGCTTGTCAGTAATTATACACGAAGATAAACATTATTGACAAAGCCGGCAAACAATTAAGCTCAAAAAGCTGTTTGCACCCCTCCTGTCGGATTCACCCCCTGAACACCGAAAAACCTTACAAACAGGAGGCGGCAGGATTTTGTAACTCGTCAGGCCATGGTTATGTTGTCCAGTAGCAACTCGCCATCTCATCCATCCGGACCACCCCATGATCACCTCGACCACCAGCGTCGTCGATTTCGACAAAGCTTCACTCGACTACCGCTTCCTGCTCGACTGCTTCATCGAGATGCTCAGGGACCTCGGCCAGGAGGAGCTCGCACGCCACCTGCAAGATGGCGGCGAACTCCCGCTCTCCGGGATCGACAAGCTCGAGCGTGCCGTCCAGGCATGGTCGATCGTATTCCAGTTGCTGAACATGGCCGAAGAGAACTCCGCCGCGCAATACCGGCGGACCCTGGAGTCGACCGCGGGGGTGGAGTCGCTGCCGGGGCTCTGGGGGGAGACGTTGCACCACCTGAAAGCGCTCGGGGTCTCGCAGGAGGAAGTCGCCGCCGAACTCCCGCAGATCGAGATCGAGCCCGCCCTGACCGCACACCCTACCGAGGCCAAGCGGAGGAGCGTTCTCGAACAGCACCGTGAGCTCTACCTGCTCCTGGTCAAGCGCGAAAACCGGATGTGGACCCCTGCGGAACAGCAGGCGATCCGTACGGAGATCAAGGTCAACCTCGAACGGCTCTGGCGCACCGGAGAGATCCTGTTCGAAAAACCGGAGGTCAGCACCGAACGCCGGAACGTGCTGCACTACCTGCACACGACATTCCCCGAGGTGCTCCCCATGCTCGACAAGCGCCTGGCACAAGCCTGGATTGGCGCGGGCTTCGACCCTGCGCTGACGGCAGACCCCCGCAGCATGCCACGGCTCAGCTTCGGCAGCTGGGTTGGCGGCGACCGTGACGGGCACCCGCTCGTCACGGCCGAAACCACCCGCCAGACCCTGATCGAGATGCGGCAGCACGCCCTCAGGATCGTCCGCCACAACCTCGACCGGCTGGCCTCGAAGCTCAGCCTCTCGGAACGCTTCCAGTCTCCGGGCAAGAGGATGTCCGCCCGCATGGCGGCGCTGCGCACGGCGCTCGGCAGCCGGGGTGATACGGCTGCCGGACGCAACCCGCATGAACCCTGGCGCCAGTTCGTCAGCCTCATGCTCGCCGCCCTTCCTTCAGATCCGAACAAGACGCACGCCGCCGGACATTACCTTCGCCACACCGAGTTGCTCGAGGACCTCGAGCTGCTGAGCGAATCGCTCGTCGAGATCGATGCGGGCAACATCGCCTCCGGCGACGTGGCGCCAGTGTACCGGATCGCCCAGACCTTCGGCTTCCACCTCGGCAGGCTTGACATCCGGCAGAACAGCCAGTTCCACGACCTGGCCCTCTCGCAGCTCATGACCGCCGCCGGCATGGACGGCAGCGGGTTTCCGGAATGGAGCGAGGCCGAACGGCTGGAGTTCCTGAACCGCGAGCTGGCTTCGCCGCGCCCCTTCACCCATCCCGACATGCATGCGGGACCGGAAGCCGAAGCGGTGCTCGCCTGTTACCGGGTGCTCTTCGACCACGTCAGGGAGTTCGGCCCTGACGGCATCGGCGCCCTCGTCGTCAGCATGACCAGGAACCTCTCGGACCTGCTCGTGGTCTACCTCTTCGCCAGGGAGGTCGGGCTGATGAGCCCGTTCGGCGGAGGGGACGCCTGCCAGCTTCCGGTGGTGCCGCTCTTCGAGACGATCGACGACCTGCAGCGCAGCCCCCGCATTCTCGGGGAGTTCCTCGACCATCCCGTGACCCGCAGGAGCCTCGCCTGCCAGCAGGAGCGGCGGGGCCGGAAAAAACCGGTACAGCAGGTCATGGTCGGCTACAGCGACAGCAACAAGGACGGCGGCATCGTGTCGAGCCTCTGGAACCTCTACCGTTCGGAGGAGCAACTGATGGCTGCCGGCCGGGAACACGGCGTCGACATCCTCTTTTTCCACGGGCGCGGAGGGAGCATCAGCCGAGGCGCCGGCCCGACGCACCGTTTCATCAGGGCCCAGCCGCACGGAGCGCTCGATGCCGGACTCAGGGTCACCGAGCAGGGCGAGACCATCGCGCAGAAGTACGCCAACAGGATCAGCGCAGCATACAACCTGGAGCTGTTCCTCTCCGGCGTCACCGAGGCGAGGCTCTCCCACCGCCATACCGGCCGGAACCCGCATCCGCTCGAACCGGTCATGGACTTCCTCTCCCTGAAGAGCAACGAAGCCTACCGCCGCCTCATCGAGACCCCCGGCATGCTCGGCTTCTTCCGTGAGGCAACGCCCATCGACATCATCGAAACGAGCCGCATCGGCTCACGCCCCTCCCGCCGCACCGGGAACCCGAGCCTCGCGGACCTGCGAGCGATTCCGTGGGTCTTCAGCTGGAACCAGGCCCGCTTCGGCATCTCCGGCTGGTACGGCGCCGGTTCCGCGCTCGAGGAGCTCCGCGCCGCGGACCGTCCGGCTTTCGATACCCTGCGGGACAGCGACTTCTCCTGGCCTCCGTTCCAGTACATCTTCACCAACGTCGCCATCAGCCTCCTGACAGTGGACCTCTGGATCATGGAACGCTACGCATCGCTCGTCAGGGACGACACCGTCAGGGAGGCGATGATGAGCCAGATCACCGCCGAGTACCTGAAAAGCCGCCGCCTTCTCGAAATGATCTTCGGAGGCCGCCTCGAGGAGAAGCTCGAAAGCGTGCACCAGTTCATCAGCGCCCGCCAGGAGGGGCTTGCCATGCTGCACGGGCTGCAGATCGACCTACTCGACCGCTGGCGGAAGCTGAAACAGGAGGAGAACAGCGCAGAAGCCGACGCCCTCCTGCCGGAACTGCTGCTCACCGTCAACGCCATCGCCAGCGGCCTGCGCACGACCGGCTGAGCAAAGCTCGGGAATAACCGGGATTTTACGTATCCTGAATGAAACGAGTTCTGCAATGATAACCCCCAATCATTGTCCCCCATGCTCACCACACTCACTGCGGCCTCGCTCGTGGGCATCGACGCCCTCCGGGTCGAGATCGAAGCCAACGTCTCCGGAGGCCTGCCCGCATTCACGGTCGTCGGTCTTCCCGACAACGCCGTCAAGGAGAGCCGCGAACGCATCCTGACGGCCATCAGGAATTCGGGATTCGAACTGCCATCCAAGAAGATCACCGTCAACCTCGCCCCGGCGGACGTGCGCAAGGAGGGCACCGCCTTCGACCTCGGCATCGCCGTCGGCCTGCTCGGCTCCCTGGGCGAGCTCCGCGGTAGCCTCGACGGCACCCTCATCATGGGAGAGCTCGCCCTCGACGGCCAGCTCCGCCGCGTCAACGGAGCCCTGCCGGTAGCCATCATGGCGGCGAAGGAGAACATCCTGCGCCTGATCCTCCCCTCGGTCAACGCCCAGGAGGCCGCCGTGGCCGTATCGGCGACGGGTGCCGGGACACAAGTGTTCGGAGTGGAGTCGCTCAACGAAGCCGTCGCCCTCGTCAACGGAAGCACTGATGTGCCGCCGGTCAGCGTGAACGTCGCGGAGCTCTTCACCTGCGAGCCGGAGTACCCGGTCGACTTCGCCGAGATCAAGGGGCAGCACGCCGCCAAGAAGGCGCTCGAGATCGCCGCAGCAGGAGCACACAATATTTTAATGATCGGTCCTCCCGGAAGCGGCAAGACGCTGCTCGCCAAGGCCCTGCCCGGTATCCTGCCGCCGCTCGGCTTCGAGGAGTCGCTTGAGACGACCAAGATCTACTCGGTGGCCAACCTGCTCGAACGGGACCGCCCGCTCATGATCACACGTCCTTTTCGCAACCCGCACCACACCTCGAGCAACATCGCGCTCATCGGCGGCGGGGCCCAGGCCCGACCGGGAGAGGTGAGCCTGGCGCACAACGGCGTGCTCTTCCTCGACGAGCTTCCGGAGTTCTCCCGCAGCGCCCTCGAGGTGCTGCGCCAGCCGCTCGAGGAGCGGGAGGTGACCGTATCGAGGGCGGCCCTCTCCACCCGGTATCCCGCGGGATTCATGCTCGTGGCCGCAATGAACCCCAGTCCCGCAGGCGCCCTGAAGGACCGCGACGGTATGCTGACCGCATCGCCGGACCAGATCAGGCGCTACCTCTCCAAAATCTCCGGTCCCCTGCTCGACCGCATCGACATCCATATCGACGTGCCCAAGGTCGACAACGCAGACCTCTTCTCCGCCTCCACGGCCGAGTGTTCGAACGCCATCCGATCAAGGGTCATGGCGGCGCGCCAGGTGCAGCAGGAGCGCTTCGCCGCGCTCTCCTCACCCAGGATCTTCACCAACGCCCAGATGAACTCGAAGCTGATCCGGCAGTTCTGCCCGCTCGACAAGGAGAGCTCCGACCGGTTGATGGAGGCGATGAACCGCCTGAACCTGTCGGCCAGGGCGCACGACCGCATCCTCAAGGTGAGCCGCACCATCGCCGACCTTGACGGGGCTGAACGGATCGGGATGAAGCATCTGGTCCAGGGTATCCAGTACCGGAACCTCGACCGCGAGTTCTGGAATTTCTGATACGGATGGCCGCAACAACCGGCAATGCCGGATCGGCGGGTGCCCTTGCTGAGAGTCACCAGCCGGTCATGACGTGGCGGGCGGGAAGTCGTGAAGAGTGCTGACGGGCGACGGTGTCACCACGGCAACGCCCTTAGAAACGGAATCCACCGTTCCGGTCAAAATCGGGACGGACTTCGGGAATATCCTCGGAGGTCAGACGTTTGATCTCGAGCAATGCCCGGCCCGACTGATCGATCGTCGGTCCGCCCTTTCCTTCCTGGGCGACGGAGACAACCCCGCCGGAGATGAAATCGCCGTTCCGGTTCACCCTGATGCTCAGCACGGGGGCGATGCCATTCGGGCCTTTCAGGTTGAACTGGCCGTAGGTGCAGAAATTACCGAGCGAATAGGCGATGAACTTCCCCTTGTAGAGGTCGATGGCCCTGGTGACATGGGGTCCGTGCCCGAGCACGACGTCGGCTCCGGAGTCGATCGCGACCCTGGCAAAGCGGTAGACGTTTCCGCGCTCTTCTCCGTAAAAAGTCTCCGGTTGCCTGGTCAAATGGGTATGTCCGGCGCCTTCGGCCCCCCCGTGGAAGGAGACGACCACCACCTCGCATCGCCGTTTCAGATCCGACACCACCCTCCTGACCAGCCCAAGGTCGTTGATGTTCAGGCAATTGCTGGCCGGGGCGAACGAGGCGAATCCTACCCTGATCCCTTTTCTGTCGACGATCGCCGTCGGGCAGGTATCCAACCCTGAATAAGCAATACCGTTTTCACTGAGCACCCTGCAGGTACGCTTCCGGCCCGGCAACCCGAAGTCGTTCATGTGGTTGTTGGCAAGGGAGAGAAGATCGAATCCGGCTTCCCGAAGCTGCACGGCGGTATCTTCCGGCTGCCGGAACGCGAAACACTTCGACGGATCCGCGCATTTTTTCACGACCGCGCCATCGTTCAGAATCGGCCCTTCGAGATTTCCGAACGTCAGGTCCGCGGCAGCCAACAGGCCGGAAACGGGCTGAAGAAGGGATTTCCCTGCCGGAGGCAACCCAAGGTCGGAGGGATAATTGCTGCCGAGCATGATGTCTCCGACCGCAACAATGGTCAGGAAATCGTCATCGTCTGCCCGCGTGGACCTGCCGTTCTTGCTGTCGGCATGGGCGTTGTCGGTCAAACCGGAAGCGGCGAAACATGACATGACCAGCACCGCTGCCATGAATCTGAAGGCATTTGACTTGAAACGAACCGGCTTTTTCATAGGGCACTCTCTCACGAATTGGTCGTAAACATCCTGAAGCAGGCTCAATTTATCCATTTCCCCGACAGCAAACCAGTTTCAAAATAAAGGGTCTCCGGTCTTGCTGTCTGCCCTGAACGCAGGTAGCATCCGTTTCCCGAAGCGAGGCGTCTGCCACTCATGAGAATTCATGGTCTTCTCGCTATATTTGCTTTTTCCCGGTTCTTTCCATCGTCTTACCCGGCACGGGGTCGCACGGCCTGGTGCTGTCAACGTTTATCCATCACCGCAACATGAACAAGTTGGGATCATTCGGATTCATCCTGCTGGTTGCCGGTTCGCTTCTCAGTGCAGCGCCCGCCCCTGCAGCGGAATCGCTGGAAGCAAGAATCGCCAATCTCGAGAAGCAGCTGACTGAACTTAAAGCACTGGTCAGGGAGCAGGCCGCCGCTCCGGCCACAGCCTCCACCACCGCGCCCTCGACGCCCGCACCCCAAGCTGCCATCCCGCAGGAAACGGCAAGGAAACCCGAAACGACCAGCCCGCTCACCGTTTCGGTCGCATCGGGTGCGAAGCTGCAGTTCTACGGCTTCGCCAGGTTCGACGCATCATGGGACAGCGGCCGCATTGCCTCGGGCAACATCGCCCTGTACGCGCCATCGGAAGCGACGGTCAACAACGACGCCGAGTGGAACCTGACGGCAGGCGCCACGAGAGTCGGCATGAACCTTTCGGGACCGGACACCGAAACGATGAAACTGACCGGTAACGTCGAGTTCGACTTCCTGAGCGGCCTCGGCGCCGAAAACAACGCGTGCCCCCGCCTCCGACACGGCTACCTGAAGGCGTACTGGCCAGCAAGCGACTTCAGCATCATCGCCGGACAAACCTGGGATGTGAACGCCTCCCTCATCCCGTTCGTGGACGATCCGGCCCTCATGTGGTACGCTGGAAACATCGGCACAAGGCACCCCCAGCTCCGCCTGACCAAGGGGTTCAAGGCCGGGGAGAAGAGCCGGGTTGAACTTGCCGTGGCCGCGGCCAGGACGATCGGCGAAACCAATCTGAGCGGAACCGAATCGGGCAAGGACGCCGCCATGCCTACGGTTCAAGGTCGCCTCGCCCTGTCGACGCCGCTGCTGGTATCAGGCAAACCGGCGACCGTCGCGGTTTCAGGCCATTACGGCCAGGAGGAGTGGGACACCGCGTCGAACGGCGCGCACGAAACCCTCGATTCGTGGTCATGCGTACTCGAGCTCACCATGCCGCTCTGCGACCGATTGACGCTCGCGGGTGAATATTTCATGGGTGAAAACCTGGATGATTACAACGGCGGTATCGGGCAGGGCCGGAACGGCGTCAACGAAATCCGCTCGCACGGCGGATGGGCGGCACTGCGTTTTGCCGCAACCCCCACGACGACCCTGAGCCTGGGAGCCGGTATGGACGATCCGGACGACGACGATCTGTCGAACGGCTCCCGGACGCTCAACGAAACCCAGTTCGTCTCGGTCACGCATCGCGTCACCCCGAACTTCATCCTCGGCACGCAGCTCTCCCGCTGGAGAACCGATTACAAGAGTGCCAAAGAGGGTGATGCGGTCCGGGCACAGACCTCGCTGACCTACTCCTTCTGAAAAACAGCAATGCCGGGTGCCGATTTCCTATCCAGCACCCGGCACTCCCCTCTTTCCATTATCCACGATCCATTACTTCATCACCACCTCGACGGGCTCGATCGCCAGCACCTGCGGAGCGTCGTCGCGAAGCAGCATGCGCACGACCCCGGAACCGGGCAGGGTCCGGCCGAACGGCGCCAGTTCAAGTCCGTAGCCTGCAGCCAGCCGCGAGAAGAGGGCAGGCAACAGCCGCGAGGAGTTTCCGCCGAACAGATAATCGGACCAGCTCCGTGCGGCAGGAAGCGTGATCAGTTCCGGGGTTTTCGAGGTGTCCATCCGGGCAAGCTGCTGCGCCGCCTTCACGGCGTCGAAAAATCCGCCCGTCCGGTCAACGAGACCAGCCGCCACAGCACGCTTTCCCGTCCATACCCGACCCCCCGCGACGGCATCGACCGCTTCCGGCGTCATCTTCCGGTGTGAGGCCACCTTGTCCACGAAATCCCGGTAGATCTCACCCGAGGTTTCGTCGAACTTCCGGAACGCCTCGGCGTCGAAGGGCTTGAATGGGGTGTAGGCATCGGCGTATCGACCGCGGGTGACCGTCTCGCGATTGAGTCCCGTTTTCGCCAGAAGGCCGCTGAAGTCCGGCTTGAGCGCAAACACGCCGATCGACCCCGTCAGGGTGAGCGGTTCGGCATAGATACGGTTGGCGCCCAGGGCCACCATGTATCCGCCTGATGCCGCGACGCCCGACATCGAAGCCACGATGGGCTTCTGCTTCCTCGCCTCGTCGAGCATCTCGAGCATGGCGGCTGAAGCAAGCGCATCACCGCCGGGGCTGTCGATCCTGAGAACGATCGCCTTGACCTTCCGGTCGTCGAGTGCCGTCTGGAGCGCCTGCTTCAGGGTCCTCTCGTCGATCCCTTCGCCGTCAGCCATCCCCTCGATGCCACCGGAACTGACGATCGGCCCCGTCACGTTGATCACGGCGATACGCTCCCCACGTCCGGAAACGCCCATGGATCCGGTGGCCTGCAGATACTCATGGCCGCCGACGAACAGGTCGGCCGCTTTGACGCCGTACTGGCGTTCATAAGCCTTCTCGACCTCCAGGATGCTCGAAACGCGGTCCACGAGTCCCAATTCCTGCGCCTTGCGGGGGGTCAGCACGGCCAGGGAGTCGATGATCCCCGCAAACCCGCCGCGCGATATTTTCCGCCGTTGCGAAACGTAACCGAGATAATCCTCCCAGGCCTCGTCGAGCAGCTGGCCGACCTCTTCGCGGTATTCCGGGCTGGAAGCGCTCCTGGTGAAGGGTTCAATGCCACTCTTGTACTTTTTCCATTGCGATGCCTGGAATCCGATACCGAGCTTCTTCAGCGGGTCGGCAATAAAGAACATCTCGGCCTTGAGGCCGTCGAGCAGCAGCCAGGAGCCCTTCTGCACGACGACGGAGTCGCAGGCGACGGCGAGCAGGAACTCCTTGTCCTCGGGAGAACGCAACAGCGCGGTCACCTTTTTCCCCGATGCCCGCAGCTTCTCGATAGCGTGCCTGAGCTCTTCGATCTTGGCCTGGGGAGCGGAGAGACCGTCGATTTCAAGCAGCACGGAGCGAACCCGCGAATCCTTTCCGGCACGGTCCATCACGGTCAGCAGCTCCTGGAGCGACAACGGTTGACGGCCTGCCAGGAAGGGGAACGAAACCGGGTCGGCAGGTCGCTCGTCAACCTGGCCAGCGATGGGCAGGCGCAGCACGAAACGGTCGGGCAGACGCTGGCCCCATGAGATCATGACCCAGGCGACGATCGCCAGGACAACTGGCACGAAAATCAATGTCAGGCATCCGGTGCGCAGGCAGCCTCGTTTACGGTTCGGCTCGCTCTTCATTTCGACGGTTCGGTAAGGGTTCATTGGTACAGGAGGCAACTCACCAGATGGCGGGGATCGTCCGCCAGCGGGGCGAGCCCCGGACTGCGCTCGCGACACTCCGGCATGGCGAACGGGCAGCGGGGATGGAAACTGCACCCCTCAGGAATGGAGAGCGGGCCGGGAAGGTCACCCTTGAGCACGATACGCTCTTTCTTCCGACCGAGTTCCGGAAGCGGGATGGCCGAAAGTAGCGCCTGGGTATAGGGATGTTTCGGGTTTGCGTAGAGGGTCTCTCCATCGGCGATCTCAACGATCTTGCCGAGGTACATGACGGCTACGCGGTCGGAAATGTACTCAACCACCGAGAGGTCGTGCGCGATGAACAGGTAGGTGAGCCCGAACTCACGCTGCAGGTCCTTGAGCAGATTGATGATCTGCGACTGGATCGAAACGTCCAGGGCGGAAACCGGCTCGTCGCAGATGATGAAGGCGGGGTTGACGGCCAGTGCCCTGGCGATGCCGACCCGCTGTCGCTGGCCACCGGAAAACTCGTGGGGATACCTGTTGGCGTACTCACGGTTCAGCCCGACCGTGTCGAGCAGATCCCTGACCCGCTTTTCCGTCGCCTCGCCCCCGCGCACGATCCCGTGCACCCGGAGCGCCTCTCCAAGCATCTGACCAACCGTCAGGCGAGGGTTGAGTGAACCGAAGGGGTCCTGGAAAATCATCTGCATCTCCTTGCGCAACGGCCTGAACCGCCGGTTGTCGAGATCCGTGATATCCCGGCCCCGGAAGAGTATCTTTCCCCCTTTCGATGACGGCACCAGACGCAGGATGGCCCTGCCGAGGGTGGTTTTGCCACATCCCGACTCACCCACCAGGCCAAGGGTTTCGCCCTTCATGACCTCGAAGGAGACGCCGTTGACCGCACGGGCGACCGTGCCGCGTCCGAACAGCCCGGCTTTCCGGACCGGATAATGGACATGCAGGTCCCTGACTGAAAGAATCTCTTCACGCATCCTGGCGTCCCGTCAAGCTGTCTGTCATAGTCATAAATTGTTGGTGACATGGAACGGCCTGCTCCCGCGGCTTCGGTAGAAGATAACGCTCCTGATCGTAGAAGCCAAGATTACCCGACCCCATGTGGAGTGCTCATCGTTCGACGAAGAGGAGGAGACTTTCTTCAGCCATCTCCAAGGCGACCTTCGTGTTGAAGTTGCTACCACCGCTCGTGCCTGTCAGCGGGTCGCCTGCCAATATCGTAAGGGTTTTCATAACTTGCAGAAAACATAATCGCAGACTTACCGGTTGACTGCCATGGATCGTCTTGAACAGGCTGGGCCTTCGCCCACGATGAATGTGCTGGTTGTGGATGACGAGAGCAACATCAGAAAAACCATGATGCTGTTTTTTGACATGTACCACCACAAGGTCACTGCAGTGTCGAACGCCAGGGACGCGCTGACCGAGGCGGGTTTACAGATTTTCGACCTTGCGTTCGTGGATCTCAGGTTAGGCCTGGAGAGCGGACTTGACCTGGTCTCCGACCTCCTTGTCAGCTCTCCCTGGCTGAAGATCGTCGTCATTACTGCGTTCGCTTCGGTGGATTCGGCGGTGGAGGCGATGAAGCGCGGTGCGACCGACTACCTTCCCAAGCCCTTTTCTCCAGGTCAGCTCAAGCTTCTTCTTGAACGACTGGCCTCCATCAGGGTGCTGGAACAGCGGATCGATCTCCTGCAGGACGATCTGGACCGAAATGACCCTGAAGCGTTGCTGAACTCCAGTCATCCGCCAATGCAACGGGTGATCGAGCTTGCCCGGCAGGTATCGGCTTCCGATGCGGTGGTCATGATCCAGGGGGCGAGCGGCACGGGCAAAACCATGCTCGCCCGTCTCATCCATCGCTGGAGCCATCGACGCGCCAAGCCATTCGGCGTGGTCTCCTGCCCGTCACTGAGCCGGGAACTTCTGGAGAGCGAACTGTTCGGTCACGTCAAGGGGTCCTTCACCGGAGCCATCAGGGATAATCCGGGACGGGTCGCCAGTTGTGAGGGCGGGACCCTGTTCCTTGACGAGATCGGTGATCTTCCCCTGTCGATCCAGTCGAAGCTGCTTCGCTTCATCCAGGAGCGGGAGTATGAGCGCGTCGGTGATCAGCGAACGCGGAAAGCGAACGTGCGGATCATCGCCGCCACCAATACCGACCTGAAATCGGCGATCGCATCCGGCGGTTTCCGCGAAGATCTCTACTATCGCCTCAACGTGATTCAGGTGACCCTCCCCTCCCTTGCTGAACGCTCCGGTGATATCGACGCCCTGGCCGGAAACCTGCTTGCATTTTTCAATGCCCAGAACCACAAGGCCATTCAGGGCTTCACTGACGGGGTGCTGGGCATTTTTCACGATTACCGCTGGCCGGGCAACATCCGTGAGCTTCGAAACGTGGTTGAACGGGCCGTGATTCTCTGTACGGCTACGACAATCGGCCAGGAGCTTCTCCCGGAGTCCATGATCTCCGCACAACAGCCGCAACCAAGGATTGGAGATAGAATAACGCTGGGGAACATCGAAGAGCTGCATATCCGCAGGGTTCTTGCGTCGGTCGGTTCAGTGCATGAAGCCGCTGAGGTGCTGGGAATCGACAAGGCGACGCTCTGGAGGAAACGAAAGCAGTACGGGTTGTAGGCCCCGGCCGCGACCCGTTTCACCCTCTGCGGCACTGACCTGGGGCATCCCTGCCGTTGCCCCCCCTTCGCCGAAGGACCCTCTCATCCCCCTCGCCCGGCACACCATCAACGTTGAATTTTGCACGGTCCGGTGCTTTTCGACCGTGCAGAATAACACCGAAACCGCCCCGTTTACTCCCTTACCCACCCGTTCGCCCCTGATCCTGCGTCTGGCACGCTAATTGTCTGAAGGACAATAAAAACCGGATCATGAAACTTGGAATCAGACAGAAACTGTTGCTCGGCCTTTTCGGCATGGTGGTCATCGTGGCGTCGATCAGCTTGATGACCATGAGGCAGATCGATGTGCTCGGCAAATCCCTGGCCGTGGTACTCAAACAGAACTACCTGAGCGTTGTGGCCTGTCAGGATATGAAAGATGCCCTGGGTGGCATCGACAGCGCAGTGTTGACCTCTTTGCTCGGCGACCACGATGCAGGAGTGCGGGAAGTGAAAACGAACACGGCGAAGTTCAACAAAGCGCTCGATCGTGAGCTCCACAACATCACCTTGCCGGGTGAGGCGGAACGGGCGGTTCGGCTTCGCCGCCTTTCGGCAGACTATTTCGGAACGCTTTCCCGCATCATGGACAGGTCGCGGCCAGTCGAGCAACGGCGTACGCTCTACACCACCAGGCTGTTGCCGGTGTTCAGCGAACTCCTGCAGGTCAACCGCGAGATTCTCGAGATGAACCAGGCGAACATGATATCGGAGAAAACCGATTCACACAACCTTTCGGTTTCAGCCCGCGTCCGGGTGCTCTCCATCGCCATGGTAAGCATCCTGCTCACCCTGGCGCTGGCCTACCAGATTCAGCGCTGGGTGCTCAATCCCTTGCGAAACCTGATCGAAACCACTGAAGAGATCCGTCGGGGAAATCTTGAAGTGGTCCTCCAGACGGCCGCTCATGATGAAGTCGGCCAGTTGTCGCGATCATTCAACGACATGCTGATCGCGCTGCGTCAACACCGGAACAGCGACCTGGCAAACCTGATCAGAAGCCGAAAACAGACCGACGAGGTCTTCCGTGCATTACCACTACCTGTCGCGCTGATCGACCCCGACAAGCAGGTATCGGTCGCTACAGAAAAAGCGAAGCGGTTTTTCGGCCTTACCCCAGGCGTTACGGTCGGTGGGCTTCCCTTTTCCTGGATGACGGAACTTGTCGAAAGCTCTCTAAGCAGCAGGCGACCCTCAGAACTCGCACAACAGGCGTTTGTGCAGCAGTTCGTCGGCAACAAGGAATATTTCTTTCAGCCTGTCGCCATTCCGATCATATCGGAATCGAACGATGTCACCGGAACGATCCTGATGATCAGCGATGTGACACAGCTAAGGGAACAGCAGGAGTTGAAGAGAGGCCTGGTATCAACCGTTTCGCACCAGCTCAAAACACCCTTGACTTCGCTGCGCATGTCGGTCCACCTGATGCTCGACGAGGAGATAGGAGAGCTGAACAGGAAGCAGAGCGAGCTGCTCCTGGGTGCCCGGGATGACTGTGAGCGATTGGTTGAGATGCTCGACGATCTGCTTGACTTGAATCGAATCGCATCGGGCAGGGAACAACTCAAGCCACAGCCGATATCGCCGTCCGTGCTGCTCAGGGAGGGTATCGAACCGTTTCTGAGTGAAGCGAGAGACCGGAAAGTCACGCTCTCGGAGGTCAATACCGACGCATTGCCCGAGGTAATGGCCGATCCGTCCGCCATTCAGCACGTATTCGCCAATCTGTTGTCCAACGCCCTGCGATTCACCATGCCCGGTGGCGTCGTGAAAGCTGGTGCCACCCGGGAGGAGGCAATTGTCCGGTTTTATGTGGAAGATACCGGAACAGGCATTCAGTCCGAACATATGGAGCATCTGTTCGATCAGTTTTTCAGGGTTCCCGGACAGGATGTACGCTCCGGCGTTGGACTGGGGCTGGCAATCGTCAAAGAACTCGTGGAGGCACACGGCGGCAGCGTCAGTTCGAAAAGCAGACCGGGTGAAGGTTCCTGCTTCAGCTTCACGTTGCCTGTGCATGCACAGAAAGGGGTAACATCAGGTGTTTTACTCGAATCAGACCGGGCCATGAGCGTCAACACCCCTGACCCGCGCCTGTGCTGAACCGACTGTTTTCCTGCCGCATCCGTTCATTGCGGCCATCAATCAACCAATGACCAGGAGGCTGACGTGGAATATTTCGTATTACCGGTGCTGGTAGCCTGTGCGGTGTATCTGATGATCGCCGTGGTTTCACCTGAAAAATTCTAAAGGAGTCCAGTATGCCGATGCTCTTGCTGTTGCTGTTCATTGCCGTGCCAGTCCTGCTATCCTGGCCTCTTGGCAACTTCATGGCCAGGGTCATGAATCCGTCGCCGTCAACCGGTACCGACCGACTGCAGCTCCTCCTGGCGAAAACTGGTGGAAGGATGCTCGACGTTGAGCAGGATTGGAAGGGATACGTACGCTCCATGCTCCTGTTCAATACCGTGATGTTCTTTGCGGCGTTCCTCATGCTTGCGTTGCAACAGTCCCTGCCGCTCAATCCGGATGCAAAAGGCTCCCTTGAAGCCAGCCTGATCTTCAACACAGCGGCTTCATTCGTGACCAACACCAACCTGCAACATTACTCCGGTGAAGTTTCAATGAGCTATTTCTCCCAGCTCTTCGTCCTGACCTGGCTGCAGTTTGTTTCGGCGGCGACAGGCATCGCCTGCTTCACGGCCCTTGCCAGGGCCCTGGCAGGAGAACTGCATGTCGGCAACTTCTACCGCGATCTCTGCCGGTCGGTGCTTTTCATTCTCATGCCACTTTCGATTCTGCTGGCCCTGCTGCTCGTTGTTGGCGGAGTACCCATGACGTTCGAAGGGGCCGCCACAGCCAGGACGCTTGAAGGGGTCGCGCAGACCATCGCCCGGGGACCGGTGGCGGCCATGGTGGCCATCAAACAGCTCGGCACAAATGGCGGAGGATTTTTCGGCCCAAACTCGACGCACCCTTTTGAAAACCCTACCTTCCTGACCAACTTTTTCGAGTGTGTGAGCATCCCCCTGATCGCCATGTCCACGGTGTGGATGTTTGGTCGCATAACCGGACGAATGCGCCATGCAGCCGTGATCTTTTCCGTGATGATGCTGCTGCTCATCCTGAAAGCGAGTCTCGCGATCTGGCTGGAAGGCGCGCCCGCTTCCGCACTCAGCGGTTTGCCGATCGAAGCGGCATCGAATCTCGAAGGAAAGGAGCTTCGTTTCGGCACCGGCACCGCCGCGATATGGGCGGCCGTCACGACGGCGACCAGCAACGGCTCGGTCAACTGCATGCATGACAGCCTCAACCCGCTGACCGGCCTGGTACCGCTGGCAGGCATGTGGCTGAATGTGATTTTCGGCGGCGTGGGTGTCGGATTCATCAACATGTTCATCTTCATCATCGTCGGGGTGTTCATCTGCGGCATGATGGTCGGCAGGACACCTGAATACTGTGCCAGAAAGGTGGAAACACATGAAATGAAACTCGCGTTGCTCGCGCTGCTTGTCCACCCGCTGCTTATCCTTGCCGGAACCGCCGTATTCGCTTCTACTTCATGGGGATCCGGCACCGTGCTCAACAAGGGCGCACACGGGTTCACGGAGATACTCTACGAGTTCAGTTCTGCGGCAGCCAACAACGGCTCCGGTTTTGAAGGTCTTGGCGACAATACGGTGCCATGGAACATGGCGACCGGCATCGTCATGCTGCTGGGCCGATACATCCCCATCATTCTGCCGCTCGCGATCGCCGGCTCCATGTCAGCCAAGAAACCGGTACCGGAAACCATCGGAACGCTGCGAATCGATACGCCCCTGTTCGCTGTCGTCATTCTCGGCAGCGTCCTCTTGATCGGCGCGCTGCTCTTCATGCCGGTCGCCGTCCTCGGACCGGTGGCAGACTACCTGTCCACAGCAGTTCAATAACGGAATCACCCAACCATGATGAACAATCCTGACAACCGTCTACCTATCCCCCCCCAGGCAGAGCTCCTGCCGGGAAAAACAGAAAGGAGAAGCGCGCGAAACGCTTCGATATTCGATAGTTCGCTCGTCAGTGCCGCGATCGGGCACTCGTTCAGAATGCTCAACCCGGTGGTTATGGCAACAAATCCCGTCATGTTCATTACCGAAACGGGCGCATTGCTGACCACGGCGATCACGGTGTACGACGCTGCGATCGGAAAACCGGGGCTCACCTACAATCTGGCCGTACTGCTGGTACTGTGGCTTACCGTCCTGTTTTCGAATTTTGCCGAATCGCTTGCCGAGGCTCGAGGCAAAGCTCAGGCGGACAGCCTCAGACAGACACGGCAGAACACCGTGGCCAACCGGCTCCGTGACGGAAAGGTGACGCAAGTCAATTCCGATGAGCTTCAGGAGGGCGACCTGGTTGTCGTGGGCGCCGGCGAACTCATTCCCGGTGACGGCGAGGTTGCGGAGGGAGTCGCAATGGTTGACGAATCGGCGATCACTGGAGAGTCGGCACCCGTGGTGAGAGAGGGCGGAGGGGACCGGTCGGGAGTCGTGGGTGGCACCAGGGTCATCTCTGACCGTATTGTAGTCCAGATCACCGCTTCGGCAGGAAACTCGTTCCTCGACCGGATGATCGCCTTGGTTGAGGGCGCCGTCCGCCAGAAAACCCCGAACGAGCTCGCCCTGACGGTGACGCTTGCAGGGTTGACCCTTGCGTTTCTGATGGTGACAGGGACACTCTGGCCGATCGGAAGGTATTTCGGCATCACCATCCCGGTGCCTACCCTCGTCGCCCTCCTGGTGTGCCTCATTCCGACCACCATCGGCGCATTGCTCTCTGCTATAGGACTTGCAGGCATGGACCGGGCGCTTTCGGCCAATGTGCTTGCCAAAAGCGGCAAGGCCGTCGAGCTGGCAGGAGACATCGACACGCTGCTTCTGGACAAAACCGGCACCATTACCATGGGCAACCGCCAGGCGACCAGCTTCATTCCGCTGCAGGATACCGATGCACGGCACCTTGCCAGAATTGCCATGGAGTCTTCGTTCGGGGACCAGACTCACGAGGGTCGCTCCATCGTCACCCTGGGCAGAAGCATCCTTGGCGCTGAGGCCCCTGCGGAGACGCCCGGGGCCACGATCATCCCCTTTTCCGCGCAGACCAGGCTCAGCGGCCTCGATCTTCCCGGCGGCAAAAAATTGCGCAAGGGTTCCAGCGACGCGCTCCGCACTTGGCTTGCGGATCTGGGCGGCGACATTCCTGGGGAGCTCCAGTCAATAATCGATGCGGTCGCCCGTAAAGGCATGACGCCACTTGTTGTCGCCGACGGTAACCGTGCGCTGGGGGTTGTCGAACTCTCCGATGTGCTCAAGCCGGGAATCACCGACCGGTTCAGGCGGCTCCGCTCCATGGGACTGCGGGTCGTGATGGTGACTGGCGACAATCCGCTCACGGCGGCAGAGATCGCACGGCAGTCGGGCGTGGACGACTATATCGCCGAAGCGAAGCCAGAAGACAAGCTCCGGTATATCCGCAAGGAGCAGCAGTCGGGACGGCTTGTCGCCATGATGGGCGACGGCACGAACGACGCGCCGGCCCTTGCGCAGGCAGACATCGGCGTGGCCATGAACTCGGGCACACAGGCGGCAAAAGAGGCCGGTAACATGGTCGACCTCGACAACGATCCGACCAAGCTGATCGAAATCATCGAGATCGGCAAGCAGCTCCTGATGACCCGAGGCGCGCTGACCACCTTTTCAATCGCCAACGACATCGCAAAATATTTCGCCATCATTCCGGCCATGTTCCTCCTGGCCATACCTGGTCTTCGCGTGCTGAACATCATGCAGCTCTCAAGCCCGGACAGCGCTATACTCGCCGCGCTCATCTTCAACGCGATCATCATTCCGATACTCATCCCGATCGCTCTCCGGGGGGTCAGATACCGTCCACTCGGAGCCGAGGTGCTGTTGCGGAAAAATCTGCTTGTCTATGGTGTCGGAGGCGTCATGGTGCCGTTCGCCGGCATCAAGCTGATCGACATGCTACTGTCAATCACCGGCTTATTCTGAACGGAGGCATCATATGAAAATCACACTTATGGAAC
This sequence comes from Chlorobiaceae bacterium, assembly GCA_013334335.1. Taxonomy (GTDB): domain Bacteria; phylum Bacteroidota; class Chlorobiia; order Chlorobiales; family Chlorobiaceae; genus Chlorobaculum. Next base: position 11,821 of record JAAXXR010000016.1, on the reverse strand, counting down.
AGACAAGCGCCAATATCATGACATCCATCAGGGTCACCGTAGCAACCATCGTGCTGTGCGGCGGCATCTACCCTCTTGCCCTATACGTCTTTGCCCGGTTGGCGGCTCCCGAGAGCGCTTCCGGATCGCTGCTTCGGGACCCCTCCGGACAGGTCGTCGGAAGCCGGCTGATCGCCCAGGGTTTCACCGAGGCCCGCTATTTCTGGCCAAGGCCTTCAGCGGTCAAGTACAACGGGGCGGGGGCAGGTGGGAGCAACCTCTCGCCGGCCGGCCCGGAAGTTCGGCAACGCGCCGTGCAGAGCGTCGCAGATTTCAGCGCAGATCACCTTCGCCCGCTTCCTGCCGACCTGGCGACGGCATCTGGCAGCGGCCTCGACCCGTACATTACACGTCAGGCCGCAAGGTATCAGGCTTCGCGGGTTGCCCGCGCAAGGGGGGTACCGCTCTCCGTTATCGAGGCTGCGATACAACTCGAGGCTGATGGACAGGCACTCCTGCCGACTGGCGAAGGGTTGGTGAATGTTCTTTCATTGAACTTGAAACTCGACGCAGGGCAGCAGCGCATGACCGAACCCCGACACTGAAACTCCGGAGGAACACCTGATGGAAGAGAGCCGGGCAGACACATTTCTCCGCCTGATACAACATGCACAGCGCGGACGCCTCAAGATTTACCTGGGCTACTGCGCGGGCGTGGGGAAAACCTACCAGATGCTACTCGAAGCCCAACGGCTCAGGGAGCAGGGAATCGATGTCGTTGCAGGTATTGTCGAAACGCACGGCAGGAAAGAGACGGAAGCACTGCTTGAAAACCTTGAAATCATACCAAGGAAAACCCTGGCATACCGGGGCATCGAAATCACCGAAATGGATATCGACATGCTCCTGCAGCGACGTCCAGCCGTGGTCCTGGTCGATGAGCTCGCCCATACCAACGTGCCGGGTTCGCGGAATTCGAAACGGTATCAGGATGTCGAAGAGATCCTCGACAGCGGGATCCACGTCGTTTCGACGCTCAACATCCAGCATCTTGAAAGCCTGTATGAAACCGTCGAAATGGTGACTGGCGTCAAGGTCAGGGAGCGCATTCCCGACCGGATCGCCCTTCAGGCCGATCAGGTCGTCAATGTCGATATCGCCACGGACGACCTCCTGCACCGTCTCAAAGAGGGTAAAGTCTATCTGGCCGGCAAAGTGGAATCGGCACTCTCCAACTTTTTCAGGCCGGAGCACCTTGAACAGCTCAGGGAACTGACCCTTCGCGAGGTGGCCGCACAGATCGACACGAACCGCAGGAGTCCCCTTCAGGAGGAGGCGGCCTCCAGCCCTGATCAGGTTATGGTCTGCCTGAGTTCGAGATCGGAAAACAGCGCGGCGCTGTTGCGATATGCTTCCCGGATCGCAGGACGCCTGAATCGCAACTGGTACGCCGTCTATGTCCAGAGCCTTTCTGAAAGACCTGAAATGATCGATGCAGGCATTCAGAGAAAGCTGTCCAATACGCTCGCTCTGGCCCAGGAGCTTGGGGCCACCGTTTTTATCTACAAGGGAAACGACATCGTCTCCACTGTCCTTCAATTCGCCAGGGAGTACCGGGTTGGCCACCTCGTCACAGGCAATTCGGGGGAACGGCTCTCCTGGTGGCACCGACTGCTCGGGAAACGCACGATGGTCGAGCGGCTGATGCAGGAAAGTCAAGGCATTACGATCGTCGTACCCGATATCCGCCGGCCATTTGTACGACAAAACCAGCTTCGCGCCGCGGAGTATCTGTCGGGCATTCGTGCAAACCTGACCGGTCGGAAACAGGAGCACGAGGCGCCTGAGGCGCCGATCTTCCATGCCAATGTCCGGCTTTGGCACGAAGTGCTCGAAAAGGAGGCTGCTATTGGCCAACTGCTCGAGACGATCTGCCAGACTCATGCCGCCATCCCGTTCGATTATGCCTGGAGAGCAATTCTTGAACGGGAAAAACAGGGGGCGACCTTTATCGGTGAAGAGATCTCCTTGCCCCATGCCCGGATCGAAGGCATTGAAACGGCCGTGCTTGCCATCGGCGTCAACAAACTTGGGATTTACGATCCGGCCTCCAGCAATACCGCCACGATCATGTTTGTGATGCTCTCTCCTGTAAGCCGGCCGGACAGCCACGTCAAGCTGCTCGGGACAATCTGCAAAATGGCAGGAGACAGCCAGTGGCGAGCTGCCATTCGGCAGGCAGAAACGGAAATTGAAGTCATGCAGATTCTCCGGCACTGGATCTCAAAGCTCAACAAGCGCCCTTGAGGGGACCATCGCCAAGTTGCGCCAAACAGGGTTTTTCAACCGTTTACAACGTAAAGCAAGATGTCACATCAACAGGTGATTGTCTGGTGGGATTCCGGATCTGAGCCGGAAAAGTGGGAAGTCGATGTACGGCAAAAAGAGCACAACGGCCACTACGAGTTCATCCTTGACAGCAGAAGCGAGGAGTTCCCGGTCAGGGTCGAGGATTTTGGGCCGTTCGAAGAGGACACCTTGATCCAGAACCTGAAGGAGGCATTTCCCGACGCCGAGATCATGCTGCGGTTTTAAGTCGACTATTCGGCATGGGCGCCCTCTTGATGCTCCCTGGCCGAAGCCGCCGGACGTCCACCCGACCGGTATATGAAGGGGGTAGCGGGTCACCAGACGGGGCCCGTGAGGTCCGGGAGATACTAGTAAATCACCGTATCATATGCTTTTCCGCCATTGAGTCCCCGATTGCTGCCGGTCAGAAAACTGTGGAAAAACATCGTCTGAATTTGTTATACTATTCTACAGATTTGTTCGATCCAACCCACGCCGCCAGGAGAAGAGCACACGCTATTGAGCACACGCGAGCAACATCAGCAAGGCACACTGCACGTCGTGGCCACCCCGCTCGGCAATCTCGATGACATGACCTTCAGGGCGGTCAGCACGCTCCGCGACGCAGGGGCCATCGCCTGCGAAGACACCCGGCGAACCACCATCCTGCTCAGGCATTTCGGCATCCAGGGAAAAAAACTGGTCACCTACCACTCCTTCAACGAGGAGCGCGCGGTCCAGCAGGTCACGGCGCTGCTCGAAGAGGGCATCGACGTCGCCCTGGTCACCGACGCAGGCACGCCGGGCATCAGCGACCCCGGCTACAGCATGGCCAACGCGCTGCATTCGCAGGGGTTCGACGTCATCCCGATACCCGGCCCAAGCGCCCTGACCGCCGCACTCTCGGTCTGTCCGCTGCCGGTAAGCAGCTTCTTCTTCGCCGGATTCCTTCCGCACAAGAAAGGACGGAAAAGCCGCATGGAGTACCTGGCCTCGCTCGCAACGACGATCGTGCTCTACGAATCGCCCCACAGGATCCTGAAGCTCTTCGAAGAGGTGAAAAACAACTTCCCCGATGCGGAGCTTTTCGTGGCGCGCGAGATCAGCAAGATGCACGAGGAGTACGTGAGCGGAACCCCGGACTCCCTGTCGGCCCATTTCTCTTCCGGCCAGATCCGCGGTGAATTTGTCGTCGTGGTTCATCCGGGAGGCAGTAAACGCTCCAAACAGCAGAAAGAAGATGCAGATCATCACTGATCCCGCCGAGATGCAGGCGATCTCCGAAAACCTCAGGCTCCAGCACCAGCTCATCGGAGTGGTCATGACCATGGGGGCCCTGCACGAAGGCCATCTCAGCCTGGTGCGGCATGCGCAGAAAAAAGCGGGTATCGTCATCATGACCATCTTCGTCAACCCGACGCAGTTCGGTCCCGCGGAGGATTTCGAACGTTACCCGAGGCCGTTCGAGCAGGACGCGGCGCTGGCCCGGGCAGCAGGAGTCGACTACCTCTTCGCGCCCCCTCCGGAACGCATGTACCCTGAAGGCTACCACACGTCGATCGATCCGGGCCCGATGGCAGGAAGCTTCGAAGGAGCCTCCCGGCCAGGCCATTTCATGGGGGTGGCCACCGTCGTGGTCAAGCTGCTCAATATCACCAGGGCGCACCTCGCCGTGTTCGGCGAGAAGGACGCCCAGCAGCTGGCCGTCATCCGCAGGGTAACCGGCGACCTGAACATCGGTACGATGATCGAAGGGGCCCCGATCGCACGCGAAGCTGACGGCCTGGCGACCAGCTCGCGCAACATCTACCTCTCCTCGGATGACCGGCAGCGCGCCACCGTGCTCTACCGGGCGATCCAGTACGCCGGGCAGGAGACCGACCGGGGCAGGCACGACCTGAAGGCGATCGCCCATGAAGCGGCGTCACTCGTCCACTCGGTCATCGGGTCAACCCCCGACTACCTCTGTTTTGTCGACGACGAGACCTTCGTACCGGCCGTCGAGGCCGTGCCGGGAAAGGCCTACCGCCTCGTCATGGCCGTCCGGATAGGTTCGACCCGGCTGATCGACAACTGGAGGTTCGTGTGTGGGGAGCATCGTGACGCGTGACCGGTGACGAGCTCCGCCACATGCGGAAGATGCGACGGGGGGAGAATCCAGGAAAAACAGGATCTCTCCTGCCGTGTCCGTCACCACCGTGTTGTCCATTTTTCTGCGCTCTTTTCCCGTCACGAGTCACGTATTACGCGTCACGAAAATTTGTATTATATTAATGGACTTGTAAAAATCGAATCGTCACGACCACGACCGGAATTTTCCTCTTGACGACTGCAGTCGTCCTGCAGCAGCTCGAAAGATCCACCGGACAGGGTTAACATCACTAACCACAACAGATTTCCATGTTTATCAAAAAAGAAATCGATCTTGGACAGGGCAAGATCATCACGATCGAAACCGGAAAAATGGCCAAGCAGGCCGATGGTGCCGTCGTTGTCAGCCTGAAAGACACCATGGTCATCGCCACGGTGGTTTCAAGCAAAACCCCTCCGTCACCGAACCAGGACTTCTTTCCGCTGCAGGTCGAATACCGTGAGAAGTACTCGGCTGCCGGCAAGTTCCCCGGCGGCTTCTTCAAGCGTGAAGGCCGTCCCTCCGAAAAGGAGATTCTCTCTGCCCGCCTGATCGACCGCGCCCTGCGGCCGCTCTTCCCTGACGGCTACTACCAGGAGACCCAGGTCATCATCTCGGTGATCTCCTCCGACACGGTCAACGACGCCGACGTGCTCGGCGGAGTCGCCGCTTCGGCCGCCATCATGGTCTCCGATATCCCGTTCGCCAACCCGATGTCGGAAGTCCGCGTCGGTCGCATCAACGGCCTGTACCTCATCAACCCCGACATCAACGAGCTATCGCAGAGCGACCTCGATATCTGCATCGGCGGCACCGAGGACACGATCTGCATGCTTGAGGGCGAGATGAAGGAGATCTCAGAAGCCGAGATGCTCGAGGCGATCCGGCACGGCCATGAAGCGATCAAGAAGATCTGCCGCGTCCAGAAGGAGCTCGCCGCCGAAGTCGCCAAGCCGAAACGCGCGTTCATCCCGACCCTTCCCCCTGCCGAACTCGTTTCGGCCGTCGAAGGATTCTGCGCAGCCGAGCTGAAAGAGCTGGCGTACACCGCCCTTGCCAAGGAGGAGCGGGCCGACAGGACCAAAGCGGTCTACAAGGAGACCGTCAAGAAAGTCCTCGCGAACTTCAGCGGCATCACCCCAGCTGATATCGAAGCGGAACCGGCAAAGGCGCTCTGCCTGAACGAGCGAATGATCGAGGACTGCATCCATTCGGTAGAAAAGAAGATGATGCGCCATATGATCCTCGACGACAAGAAGCGTCTCGACGGCCGCTCGCTTGACCAGGTCAGGCCGATCAGCATCGAACTCGGCCTCATTCCGAGGGCACACGGTTCGGCACTCTTCACCCGCGGCGAAACCCAGGCTCTGGTAACGCTCACCCTCGGCACCAAGAAAGATGCCCAGTCGGTCGATACCCTGACCGACGATCGCGACAAGCGCTTCATGCTGCACTACAACTTCCCGCCATTCTCGGTCGGCGAAACCGGCAGGCTCGGCGGAACCGGACGTCGCGAGATCGGCCACGGCAACCTCGCCGAGCGCTCCATCAGGATGGTCATGCCCCCTGAGCAGGAGTTTCCGTACACCGTCCGCATCGTCTCCGATATCCTCGAGTCGAACGGCTCGTCGTCAATGGCTTCGGTCTGCGGAGGCACCCTGGCGGCAATGGACGGCGGCGTGCCGCTCTGCAAGCCCGTCTCCGGCATCGCCATGGGCCTCATCAAGGAGGGCGACCACTACGCCGTGCTCTCCGACATCCTCGGCAACGAGGACCATCTCGGTGACATGGACTTCAAGGTCTCCGGCACCAGGGACGGCATCACGGCATGCCAGATGGACATCAAGATCGACGGCCTCGACTACCACATCCTGGAGACCGCGCTCGAACAGGCCAGACACGGCCGCCTGCACATCCTCGACATCATGACCGAGGCCATTCCCGAGTCCCGTGCTGACATCGGCAAGTACGCGCCTCGCCTGACCAGCATCCAGATCCCGGTGGACGCCATCGGCCTGGTCATCGGCAAGGGTGGAGAGACGATCCGGAGCATCACCGAAGAGACCGGCGCTGAGATCAACATCGAGGACGACGGCACGGTGACCATCGCCTGCAACAGCCCCGAGGGGACCAAGGCGGCCGTAGAGACCATCAAGACCCTCATCGCCAAGCCCGAGGTCGGCACGGTCTACATGGGCAAGGTGCGCGACATCCGCGACGAGCTCGGCGCCTTCGTCGAGTTCCTGCCGAAGACCGACGGCCTGGTGCACATCTCGGAGATCTCCCGCGAGCGCATCGCCAAGGTCAGCGACGTGCTGAAGGTCGGCGAACGCGTCAAGGTCAAGCTGATCGATGTTCGCAAGGACCCGCGCACCGGCAAGACCAAGTTCGCCCTTTCGATGAGGGCATTGCTTGAAACGGAAGGTGGCAACCCGAACGGCGCCGCACCTGCCCCACAGGGCTGACGGCAGCAGACCAATCTCCAAGGCAGTGCAGGGAATGAGTTCACCTGCACTGCCTTTTTTGTTCGTTCGCGGCGCCTGTTTATCTTGCGTGGCGCATTCAACAAATCGACAACAGCATCATGAGGTACGACTTTTCGGCCATCGAAAAAAAATGGCAGGCGAACTGGGCTGAGCGCAACACCTTCGCCACCGGCACCGACCCGGACAAACCGAAATACTATGTGCTCGACATGTTCCCCTACCCAAGCGGATCGGGACTGCATGTCGGCCATCTCGAAGGCTACACGGCCACCGACATCATCGCACGTTACCGCCGAAGCCGCGGCTTCAACGTCTTGCACCCCATGGGCTGGGACGCCTTCGGGCTGCCGGCCGAGCAGTTCGCCATCAAGACCGGAACCCATCCAAGGCTGACCACGGAAGCCAACGTGGCGAGTTTCCGCGAGACCCTGAAAAGCATGGGCTTCTCCTACGACTGGAACCGGGAGATCAACACGACCAACCCGGGTTACTTCAGATGGACACAGTGGATCTTCCTGAAGCTCTACGAGATGGGGTTGGCCTACATGTCGGAGATCGATGTCAACTGGTGCGAAGAGCTCCGGGTGGTGCTGGCCAACGAAGAGGTCGACGAAAAGCTGGCCGAAGGCTACACGGTCGTCCGCAAGCCGCTCCGGCAGTGGGTGCTGAAGATCACCGCCTATGCCGAGCGGCTGATCGAGGACCTCGACGGGCTCGACTGGCCGGAAAACGTCAAGCAGATGCAGCGCAACTGGATCGGCCGCTCCGAAGGGGTCGAGATCGACTTCGAACTCCGGTGCCACCGGACGAACCTGAAGGTCTATACCACCAGGCCCGACACCCTGTTCGGCGCGACCTACCTGGTCATCTCCCCCGAGCATCCCATGGCTGAAAAGCTGGCCGTCGCCCAGCAGTTGACGGCCGTCAGGAGCTATATCGAGCAGGCACGACTGAAAACCGAACTGGAGCGCACCGGGCTGCAGAAGGAGAAGAGCGGCGTATTCACCGGCTCCTACGCCATCAATCCGGCAAACGGCGAAGCCCTGCCGGTCTGGATCTCCGATTTCGTCCTGACCAGCTACGGTACCGGGGCCATCATGTCCGTCCCAGCACACGACAGCCGGGACTGGGAGTTCGCCAAGAAATTCAGCCTGCCGATCCGCGAGGTCGTCAAAAGTCCGCACGATGTCCAGGATGAGGTGTTCGAAGGCAAGGAGAGTGTCGGCATCAACTCTTCGAACGACGAGGTCAGCATCGACGGGCTTGCGTTCCCGACCGCTTTCGACCGCATGGCGACCTGGCTGGAGTCGAAGGGCAAGGGCAAACGGAAAGTCAATTACCGGCTCCGGGACTGGGTGTTCAGCCGCCAGCGCTACTGGGGCGAACCGATTCCGATCAAGCATTACGACGACGGATCGATGAGGACCGAAACCTCGCTGCCACTGACCCTGCCGGAGGTTGAGGCCTACCAGCCGACCTCGACCGGAGAGTCCCCGCTGGCAAACATCGACGAGTGGCTGTTCGGGAGCGACGAACATGGCCACTTCCGTCGCGAGACCAACACCATGCCGCAGTGGGCAGGAAGCTGCTGGTACTACCTGCGCTTCATCGACCCCTCGAACGGAGAGCAGCTCGTCGATTCCGCCAAGGAGCGCTACTGGATGAACGTCGACCTGTACATCGGCGGCGCGGAGCACGCGGTGCTGCATCTGCTCTATTCACGCTTCTGGCACAAGGTGCTCTACGATCTCGGTGTCGTCAGCACCAAAGAGCCGTTCCAGCGCCTGTTCAACCAGGGAATGATTCTCGGCGAGGACAACGAGAAGATGTCCAAGTCGCGCGGCAACGTCATCCCTGCCGACCATGTCCTGAACGCTTATGGCGCAGACGCCGTCAGGCTCTACGAGATGTTCCTCGGACCGCTCGAGCAGGTCAAGCCATGGAACACCAACGGGATCGAGGGCATCAGCCGCTTTCTTGGCAAGGTATGGCGACTGGTCTGGGAGGAATTCGGCACCTCGCCGAAAATCACTGAAGACCGGCCGGCGGAGGCCATCCTGAAACGGATGCACAAGTCAATCCGCAAGGTTACCGAAGATGTCGAACTGCTGAAGTTCAACACCGCCATTTCGGAGATGATGGTGCTGGTCAACGAGCTGCAAAAGGCCGGCTGCTCCAGCCGTGAAGCGGTCGAATCCCTGCTGCTCATGCTCTCGCCGTTTGCGCCCCACATCACCGAAGAGCTTTGGCAGAACCTCGGGCATGAAACATCGATCAGCGGCGCAACTTGGCCTGTCTTCGATCCGGAGCTCGCCAGGGACGACGTACTGACCATCGCCGTGCAGATCAACGGCAAGCTCAGGGGAACCTTCGAGGCCGCCACAGGGAGCTCGAAGGAGCAACTGCTCCTGGAAGCGAAAAATGTGGAGAGCGTCATGAAATTCCTGGAAGGGCAAATGATCGTCAAGGAAATCGTGGTACCGGACAAGCTGGTCAACTTCGCCGTAAAGCCTTTCTGAAAAAGGTCTTGCAGGATTTGTAAAGGGAGTGGCCCTCCAGTTGGTAACATCACTTTTTTTTGTGTAAATTGTATGTTAACGATTTTAAACAGGGCCACCAGCCGGGCCCTGACCATTCCACCGGCTGAAACAACCGACTGAGTGTATTGACCTCCTGTCTTCGGGTGGTTATTCTTTTTTCCAAAAAAATCAAAACCGTTTTATCAATGGCTACTGAGAACACTACGGCCCATTCCTCTGAATCGATCAGCTCAGTCTTGTCCGAACGGAGGAAATTTCCGCCGATGGCAGACTTCTCCTCAAAGGCTTACGTCTCCAGCATGGAGCAGTACGAACAGCTCTACGCCGAGGCGGCTGCAAATCCCGACAAGTACTGGGGAGACATTGCCGATAAATTCCACTGGTTCAAGAAATGGGACACGGTCCTCGACTGGAATCCTCCGTATGCCAAATGGTTTGACGGTGGCAAGACCAATATCTGCTACAATGCGCTGGACGTCCACGTCAACAGCTGGAGAAAGAACAAAGCGGCCATCATCTGGGAAGGCGAAGAGGGTAACGAACGTATCCTCACCTACGGCGAGCTGCATCGCCAGGTCAGCAAGTTCGCCAATGTCCTGAAGATCGCCGGCGTCCATGCTGGTGACCGGGTAGCCATCTACATGGGCATGGTGCCCGAACTCATCATCGCGGTGCTCGCCTGCGCCAGGGTCGGTGCCGTGCACAACGTCATTTTCGCCGGCTTCTCGGCTCACGCCATCACCGAAAGGGTGAATGACTCCCGCGCCAAGCTGGTCATCTGCGCAGACGGCACCAGGCGCCGCGGCGGATCAATCAACCTGAAGAACATCGTCGACGAAGCAATCGTCAACACGCCGTCGGTCAGGAGCGTCATCGTCCTGAAGGTGACCAACGAAACCGTCCACATGCACGACGGCATGGACCACTGGTGGCATGACCTCATGGGTCTGGCCGTAGACGAGTGCGAGGCGACCCCGGTCGACTCCGAGCACCCGCTCTTCGTGCTCTACACCAGCGGATCCACCGGCAAGCCCAAAGGTATCCTGCACACCACCGCCGGCTACATGGTGCACGCCGCCAGCTCCTTCAAGTACGTCTTCGACATCAAGGACGAGGATATCTACTTCTGTACCGCCGACGTGGGCTGGATCACCGGCCACACCTACATGGCCTACGGTCCGCTGCTCAACGGCGCAACCGTCTTCATGTACGAAGGCGCACCGAACTACCCGCAGTGGGACCGTTTCTGGGACATCATCAACCGCCACAAGATCACCATTCTCTACACCGCGCCGACGGCTATCAGGGCCTTCATCCGCGCCGGCAACGAGTGGGTCACCAAGCATGACCTCAGGTCACTGAGGCTCCTCGGCACGGTCGGCGAACCGATCAACCCCGAAGCCTGGATGTGGTACCATAAGTATGTGGGACAGGAGAAGTGCCCGATCGTCGACACCTGGTGGCAGACCGAAACCGGCGGCATCATGGTCTCCCCGATGCCCGGCGCCACCCCGACCAAACCCGGCACCGCCACCCGCCCGCTTCCGGGCATCATGGTGGACGTCGTGCGCAAGGACGGCACCCCGTGCGAAGCCAACGAAGGCGGCTACCTGGTGATCAAACGGCCCTGGCCCTCCATGCTCAGGACCATCTACGGCGACAACGAGCGCTACGAGAAGACCTACTGGTCGGAGTTCGAGAACATGTACTTCACCGGCGACGGCGCCAGGAAGGATGACGATGGCTACATCTGGATCATGGGCCGCGTCGACGACGTGGTGAACGTCTCCGGTCACCGCCTCGGCACCAGCGAGGTTGAAAGTGCCCTGGTCTCCCACGAAGCGGTTGCGGAAGCTGCCGTCGTGAGCCGTCCGGACGACATCAAGGGCAACGCCCTGGTCGCGTTCGTCACCCTGAAGGACGAGTACGAAGGCGACATGAAGCTGCGCGAATCGCTGCGCAACCACGTTGCCAAGGAGATCGGCCCGATCGCCAAGCCTGACGAGATCCGCTGGGCGAAAGGCCTGCCGAAGACCAGGAGCGGCAAGATCATGCGTCGCCTCCTGCGCGAGCTGGCCACCTCCAACGAGATCAAGGGCGACGTCACCACCCTCGAGGATTTCGGCGTGCTCGAAAACCTGCGCGGTCAGGAGGACGAGAACTGAGCATGGTTCTCCACCGCTGAAAAGCGAAACAAGGGAGCGGCCGCAAGCCGCTCCTTTTTTTTGTCCTTCCGCCGGAATTACCGCAGGATATCGTCAAAGGAGTTAGCAGACAGCTCTACAACCTTTCAAAGCGATATTCATGAAACCGTCATTCAAAGCCTGGGCAACACC
>JAAXXR010000076.1 GCA_013334335.1 Chlorobiaceae bacterium | reverse complement strand
AGAAGCTGCGGCTTGAAACGCAGCTCCGCAAAGCCCAGCGCCTCGAAACCATAGGTACGCTCGCTGGAGGCATCGCCCACGACTTCAACAACATTCTGACGCCGATCCTCGGCTACGCTGAAATCGGATTGCTCTCCCCTGCCGGCAAAACGGGCGACCAGAACTATTTCAACGAGATCATGCTTGCCGCCGACAGGGCAAAAAACCTCATATCGCAGATCCTTGCCTTCAGCAAGGCCCAGGAAACAACCCTCACGGTGATCAACGTCCAGTCGGTCATCGATGAAGCGCTCAGGCTCCTCCGCCCCTCGATTCCCTCTACCGTAACCATCAAGCAGGAGATCGACCGCACCTGTGGCAACATTCTTGCCGACCCGTCGCAGATCCACCAGATCATCGTCAACCTTTGCACCAACGCCTTCCAGGCACTGGACAGGGAAACCGGGTCCATCAACATCAAACTCGAAGAGGTCGCCGCCGACGCCAAGCTCCTGCAATCCATCTCCGGACCGCACGCCGAACGCTATGTGCGTCTCACCATTTCAGATACCGGTTGCGGAATCGACGACCCCGTCATGGAGCGCATTTTCGAGCCGTTCTTCACCACGAAATCGATCAACCAGGGGACCGGACTCGGGCTCTCCGTCGTCCACGGCATCATCGCCGCCCATAACGGGACGATCACCGTCTCCAGCCATCCGGGACATGGGGCAACATTCAGCGTCTACCTTCCAGTCATCGACAAAAAGGCAGACCATACGGAAACCGAGCCTCGACCGGTGCAGGGAAATGCGAGCATCCTGTTCGTCGACGACGAACAGGCCAGCACAAGGATGATGTCGGTCATGCTGACCAGGTTGGGGTTCCGGATCGAAACGCGCAACTCGCCGGTTGAGGCGCTTGAGCTGTTCAGGCAAAAACCGTTGAACTTCGATCTCGTCATCACCGACCTCACCATGCCCGAAATGAACGGCCTGGATCTGGCCGCCCAGTTGCACCGCATCCGCACCGATCTGCCGATCATCCTCATGACCGGCTACGGAAAGGATCTCGACAACAGCAAGGTCATCAACAGCCACGGCATCCGCCAGTTCCTGAAAAAACCGGTCAAGATGTCCATGCTCTCCTCAACCATCAATGAAGTTATCTCGAACACACTGCCGCAGACCTGACCCGCTGATGAACAGGCCTGCAGCCGCCTTTCCCAGGCAGGAGTCTTTCGCCGTACATGCGCTCAGGCGCTGTCACCGGTGCTTCTGCACCGCATCCCCATCTACCTCGTGTTCGGATTTTCCTGATCAGCCGCCGCCGGCAAAAATCAGGATATCCACTTCGTCATTCTCACTGAGAATGAATTCATCACGCTGATCGGAGCGCACCACCTCTGCATTAACGACAACAGCAACCTGTTTCAGGTCAGCGCCAACACTGGAAATGAGTCCCTGGATAGACAGGTCCTTGCTGACTTCATGCCTTTTTCCGTTTAAAATGATCGATATCGTGCTCATTGCACCTCCGGAATGCCAGATAAAATATTAATCAGATGACAACCGCCGCTTAAATGTGATATTCAATATTTTTGATCATGCCCGATTTAATGGCGAACATCACCAGTTCTGAACTGTTCGATATGCCCAGCTTGCGAAAGATGTTTTTCCTGTGCGTCATCACGGTATGAAAACTGATCTGTTTTTTTGCCGCAATCTCTTTCGTCGTCAGACCTGACGCGATTTGACGCACGATGTCTGTTTCCGCCCTGGTCAATACTCCCGAAGGTTCTATCGGACCATCTTTTTTCAGCAGGATCTCGAGGACGCCTTCCGAATAGTGCTTTTTCCTCCGCAACGCCGCATCTACAGCCTGAAGCAACTCTTCACGCCCGTCGACTTTAAGTGAAATATTTCCAATCCCCGCATTGTTGAGATCCCTGATCTGCATCTGACTGATCGTACCGGTCAGAATAAGCACCGGTATATCTGAGAATAGTTTCCTGATTTCAACCAGATCGGTGATCGACTTGAAATCAAACAGCACATAATCGATGATAATCAGTTTGACATCTTTTCTCTTCAGATGCACAAGCAGCTCCTCGCGGGTGGCTACCACCCGAACCTCATGTCCGCACGAAAACAAAAGCGATTGCAGGGACTGGTTAGTCAGATACTGGGTATCTGTAATGAGAATCATGCTGTTGATCTTTTCTGAAAATCCCCCGGGAATGCAAGATGATCATTTTGTTATGCCTGCCTCGGCCGGTTGGCGGCAATGTGCAGTTCATGACACTCCCGGCATTCATCCTCTCCTGATGCTGGTAACGGTATCGGCCAGGCGGTCGATCTCGTGTGTGGTGTTGTAAAAGGCGAGCGAAGGTCGTACGGTGCCCTCGACGCCGAACCTGCGCAGGGAGGGCTGGGTGCAGTGGTGCCCGGTGCGGACGGCGATGCCCTCGCGGTCCAGGATCCTGCCGACCTCGTCGTTGGGCACGCGGTCGAGGACGAAGGAGAGGACGCCGACCTTTTCGCGTGCGGTGCCGATGAGCCGGAGGCCCGGGATGGCAGCCAGCCTGTCGGTCGCATACCGGGTCAGTTCGTGTTCGTATCGAGCGATGTTCTCCAGTCCGATCTTGCGGACATAGTCGATCGCCGCGCCGAGCCCGACGGCGTCGGCGATCGAAGGGGTGCCGGCCTCGAACTTCGCCGGAGGTTCGTTGTAGAGGGTCTGCTCGAACCGAACGTCCCGGATCATATTGCCGCCGCCCTGCCAGGGAGGCATGAGTTCGAGCAGTTCTCGCCTGGCGTAGAGCACGCCGATGCCGGTTGGCGCGAAGATCTTGTGGCCGGAGAAGACAAAGAAGTCGGCGTCGAGGTCCTGGACATTGACCGGAAGGTGAGCCACGGACTGGGCGCCATCGACAAGCACCCTGGTGTCATAGCGCCTGGCGAGCCGGATCATCTCCCGGACCGGCAGGATGGTGCCGAGGCCGTTGGAGGCCTGGGTGAGGGAGACCAGTCTGGTGCGAGGGCCGAGCAGGCGGGTGTACTCCTCGAGGATGATTTCACCACGCTCGTCGACCGGCACGACTCGGATGACGGCACCCTTCTCTTGGGCCAGCATCTGCCACGGGACGATGTTGGCGTGGTGCTCGAGGATGGAGAGCAGGATCTCGTCGCCAGGCTGGATGAACTTGCGGCCCCAGGTCTGTGCGACCAGATTGATCGCTTCGGTGGTGCCACGGACGTAGACGATCTCGGAGGTGGAACCGGCGCCGATGAACTGCCGGATCTTCTCCCGGGCCCCCTCATAGGCGTCGGTAGCCCTGGCGGCAAGCGTGTGGGCTCCACGGTGGATATTGGAGTTGTCGGTGGCGTAGAAGGTCGAGATCGCCTCGATGACGCTCAGGGGTTTCTGGGTCGTGGCGGCATTGTCGAGCCAGACCAGCGGCTTGCCGTGCACCTGCTGGTTCAGCACGGGAAAGTCCCTGCGCACGGAGGCCACGTCGAAGATCTCCGTGCCCGCGACTGGCGATGGCGGCAGATCGGGCGCATTGAGGAAATAGTAGGCCTCCGGCCCGTGCTTCAGGGCCGCAACTCCCGCCGGCAGGGGTTCTGGGCTGCCGACCGACTTGCGCCACAGCTCCTCGACGATGCAGCCGCCCTGCCCGAAGCCGGGGATCGCCAGGCCGGGCAGGAAGCCGCCCTGGCGAAGGAAGTCCAGGGAGATCAACCGCTCTTCGAACCGCTCCGGTCCACCCTCGCTCCCGGCATAGGCCTGCTGTTCGGTCAGCCGTTCGGCATGAGCCTCCAGCGGCTCCTCCTGGCGGGCATTGGCGTCCGGCAGGAAGTAGAACCGGCTGCCGTCGGTGGCCGGTGGTACGTCCGGCTCAAACCGCGGCAAGTCGGCCTCGAAGGACTGATGGGCAAAGGCGGGCCCGTTGCCGGCCGGAGCAGCGTGCTCCAGCGCAGCCGATGCGGCCGAGTCGGGAGCCGCCTGCAGATCCGGTTCGCTTCTGGGCACGCGGCCGGCCTCAGGCAATTCATTGAACAGCTGGCTGGCCAGCCGGGCGATGAACGTCGGGTTCAGAAGCTCCGGGATACTCTGGCCCGGGATATGGTGTTCGTTGGTTCCTGGCATCTGGGTTGTCCGGGTTATTTGGTCTTGGCGGCACTCTTGCGGTGCTCGTAATCGTGGTAGTAGCCCACTTCGACATTTTCGAGCACGGCCAGCGCGTCGTCGGTCAACACGGCCAGCGACGAGTACTGGGTCAGCAGGTAGGAGGCCACACCCAGCTTGTCCAGCCCCATCAGGCGGGCCGACAGGCTCGGGCTGATCTCGCCGGGGATGCCGGCCTGGTGCAGTCCGACCACGCCCTGTTCGTTCTCGCCCACGCGCAGGAGCAGGATGTTGGTCGTGCCGAGACCGGACTTGTTGTTCTTGTTGATTTCGATCTTGTCGCACGGGATGAGCGGTACCCCGCGCCAGGTGATGACCGGGCTACCGAACAGATTGATGGTCACCGGCGGCACCCCGCGCCACGTGCACTCCCGCTCGAAGGCCGCGATGGCTCGCGGATGCGCCAGGAAGAAGGCCGGCTTCTTCCAGACCAGCGTCAGCAAGTCGTCGAGGTCGTCCGGGGTCGGCGTGCCGTACCGGGTGCTGATGCGCTGCACGGGATCGGCCGAGTGCAGCAGGCCGAACTCCCGGTTGTTGATGAACTCCCACTCCTGGCGCTCACGGATCCCCTCGATGGTCAGCCGCATCTGCTGCTCGATCTGGTTGTACGGGTCGTTGTACAGGTCCGAGACCCGCGTATGCACCCGCACCACGGTCTGGATCGCGTGCAGCGAGTATTCGCGCGGCTTGTTCGAGTAGTCCACGTACGTTTCGGGGATCTCGACATCCTCGGCGAAACCCGACACCAGGTCGATATGCTTCTCGCCATGCTTGTTGACCGTCGATCGGATTTTCAGGTACTCGGCGACGGCGGCCCTGAACGAGTCACGGTAGGCTGGCTTTTCCCGGAACAGCTGGTCGACCTCCTTGCTGGAGACCGAAAAAATCGTGCCGGGCGTGATGGTGCGGATCGTCACCGACGAGGGCTTGTCGGAGACCAGCTCCTCCTCGCCGAAGTACTCGCCCTGCGAAAGGAGCGCGATACGCAGCTCTTCGCCATGCAGCCCCTTGCTGAGCACCTCAAGCTGTCCGTGTGCGACGATGAACAGCTTGTGCCGCTCTTCCCCCTCAAGGATCAGGGTGCTGCCCAGCTCGGCCTCCTCGATGACGAACTTGCGGGCCAGGCCCACGATCAGTTCGTCGTCGAGCGACGAAAACAGCGGAATGCTCTTGAGCGATTCGGGTTTGAACGACGCGATGCCCCGGTGGAAATCGATACCGATCCGCTCCGGCTTCTGCAGCTCGATCTTGGTCCGGTTGACCCGGTAGGTGCCCGAAGCCACATGCACCCACGGCAGCAGCTTGAGCAGCCATCTGGGGGTGATGGACATCATCTGGGGGACCGTTTTGGTCGTGTTGGCCAGATTCCTCGCCACGCTCGTCGTAACGCTGCGTTGCAACAGGCTGCTTGATTCAGGGTGGTTGTTTGCCATGGGTACTGGGTTCAGGTTTTGTGTTTTGGTTGGTTAAATGCCCAGGCCGTTGATGAAGCTGCTCTCCACGGCCTTCTGCTGCTGCAGTCTCGAATTCGGCGGCACGCTCCGGGTGACCCAGACACTGCCGCCGATCACCGAGTTCCGCCCGATGGTTATCCTGCCGAGGATGTTCGCGTTCGAATAGATCACCACACCGTCCTCGATGATGGGGTGGCGCGGGAGGTTCTTGACCGGGTTGCCGGCCTTGTCGAGCTCGAAACGCTTGGCGCCGAGCGTCACCCCCTGGTAGATCCGGACATGGTCGCCGATGATGCAGGTCTCGCCGATGACCACGCCCGTGCCGTGATCGATGCAGAAGTACTCGCCGATCTCTGCTCCCGGATGGATGTCGATGCCGGTGTCGGAGTGCGACATCTCCGAGATGATGCGCGGGATGAGCGGAACGCCCAGATCCAGCAGCGTGTGCGCCGTCCGGTGGTTGATCATCGCCCGGATCGACGGATAGCAGAAGATGATCTCCACATGGCTTTTGGCCGCCGGGTCACCGTCGTAGATCGATTTCACATCGGTGCACAGCACCCGCCGGATCTCCGGCAGTCGATTGACGAACTCGCGGGCGACCGCCGCCGCATCCTGCACAGGCGGCCCGTCCGGCGCCGCATCGCCAGCTTCCGACTGCAGGACCAGGGCGATCTGGCTGCCCAGCAGCTCCGCGATCTTTTCGACGCGCACGCCGATGAAATGCGGTAGCGACTCCCGGCTGGTGATCGGGGGCCCGAAATAGCCGGGGAAGATCACCGCCCTGACCAGCTCGATGAATTCCCGCAGCTTCTCGATCGACGGCAGCTTCTGTTCCGGATGCGGGACGTAGTCGCATTCCGCCCCGCTCCCGTTCGACAGCAGCGTGACGATCTGCTCGATGCTGCCGTTTTCCTTGCCTTTGGTACTACTCATGATGGAGGTGCTGTTCTGTTTTGGCGATGCTGCTGGCCGGCCTGGCCTTCAGATGGCGACCTGTTCGTTCTCGAACTGGTAGAGCAGGGTCGACAGGTAGCGTTCGCCGGTGTCGGGAAGGATCACCACGATGCGCTTGCCGTCGTTCTCCGGGCGCAGTGCCAGCTGCAGGG
>JAAXXR010000075.1 GCA_013334335.1 Chlorobiaceae bacterium | reverse complement strand
CCTGACCTCAAGGTGACCATCTATACCAACTCAGCCGTCCCGCACGCCGCCGGTATCAGCTCCGGCTGGAACACCAATCCCTCGGCTTACCTCGGGAGCACGCCCCTGAACGACGGGAATGGCGACAACACCATCGGTATCGCCTACCAGGTCGGCGACATGGCGGCCGGAACATCGACGGAGCTGGTTTATTATTACCTCTTCACCGATTCTGCCGAAGTGCTTGACGACCTGATCACCGAGATCATCTCCGGCAACGTCTCCTGGCAAAGGTACCTGATCGACCACGCCGGCAACCAGAACGCCCAGTCCGTCGGCGGAGTCCTGGACACGCTGACGGCGGCCGACGCCCTTGGCCAGACGAACGCCACCCAGCAGTCGCTGATCGACAATTTCGCAGCTTCCGACCCAGCTGGCTATGTCACCCTCGCGACCGCACTCTCCGGCGAGATCCATGCCGCCGTAGCCGCCGAAATGCCGCTCTCGTCCATCTGGCTGCAGAACACGGTATCCGACGTGCTGTTTAAATCGTCCAGCTCGGAAACATGTCCTCCGGCAGAACGAGGGGTATGGGTTTCCATCGGCAGGAACTGGGACCGCTGGTATGGGGACAGCCGGGCATCGGGAATCCAGGCGGACCGCAACCAGTTTGCGTTCGGCTACGATCTGGAGTCAAATAAACAGTACCGGGTCGGCGTGGGCGGCCTCTATGCCGATATCAACGTTGATGGTGCCAATGAGAGCAAGGGCAATGCCTCGAAACTGCTCGCCTTCGCGTATGGCCAGTACGACCTTGGAAGCGTCCTGGTCGACGGCATCATCGGCGCCGGTTCAAGCAGGCTGGAAACCTCGCGCTCCGTCACCCTGAACGGTGCCACCGATGAGCTGTCCACGGCAAAATCGGGATTCAGCGGCCTGGCTGGGCTGACCGTAAGCGTGCCGATGGCCGTCAAGGGCTTCAGCGTCCAACCCTATGCGTCAGCACTGCTGATTCATGAAGAGCGTGGCGCAACCACCGAAGGTGACGCGGTGACCGCGTTGACCCTGCCTCATGACACCATGAACGGCAGCCGGTTGAGCGTGGGTGTGTCGCTGGCATCCGCCTGCAGGAATCCGGTGAAATCCGCCGCCACGTTCAAGCTCAATCTTGAAGGCGGCGTCGACAGCTCGGAACTCGCGAACCCTCATGTTAAAGCCAAGCTTGCCGGGACACAATACAACATCGTATCCCCAAGCGTCTCGAGGGGATATTTCCAGGCAAAGGCGGAAGGGACCGTTCGGGTGGCCAAGAACAGCTACTGCTATGCCGACTACATCAGCACCTTCAGGAGCGGCGCCCAGTCCCAGGGTGTAGAGCTCGGCGTGAAGTTTATCTTCTGAGGGTTTTTCCCGTCAACAATGCCCAAACAAGCCGCATGGTACGACAACCATGCGGCTTGTTCTTGTTTTATGGATTCACCCCGCTTTTTCGAGCACCTCGGCGACACGAGTTGCCGAGACGCCATCCCATTTTTCAGGAATGAGGCTCCGGCCCATGGGCTTTCCTGAAAGGATGACTGACGATCGCTCCAGGATCTCCTGCTCATCGAAGCCGACGAGCACATTGGTGCCGATCTCGAGGGTCGAGGGGCGGCAGGAGGTCAGGCGCATGGTCAGGCACGGCACGTTCATGACGGTGAGTTCTGACTCGAACTCCTCCGTGTCGGTCAGTACGAAGGCCGACTCCTTGAGAATCCGGAGCAGTTCGACCGGCCCGGGCATGCCGACGACCCTGAGGCCGTCGATGGCGCCAAAAGCTTCCTGCAGGCCGCCGTCGGATCCGGAGACGCAGGGAAGGAGGAGCGTGGTCGATTCGGCAATGGCTTCGAGTACCCTGAAAAGCTGCTCCCGGTTCCGGGCGGTTTCCGCCTGGAGCGGCATGCCGAGCAGCACCGTGACGAACTTTCTGGGCTTCACCTGCAGCGTGGTCAGGATGTCCGAGTTGTTGGCCGCGCCCATGAGCGCGACAAGGCTGTCGATGGCGGTGTTGCCGGCAAACAGGATGCTCTCTTCGCTGAACCCCTCGTTGATGAGGTTGTAGATGCCGCTGTGCTCGCTGACGAAATGCAGTGCCGCAGCCGAATCGATGATGAGCCGGTTGATCTCCTCCGGTTCGGAACGGTCATAGCTGCGGAGTCCAGCGTCGATGCTGACGACGGGAATGCCCATGCGGGAGGCCGTAAGGGTGGCCGCAACGGCCGCGCCGTCATATCCGCCCGGAACGACGAAGTCCGCAGCGAGCTCGTCGAAAAGCGGCTCGAAAGCGAGCATGAGGGCCGCGGTCTCCCGGACAGGGCTGGACGCCTCGACCGGGACCCTGCGCAGATGCTCCCCAAGCCCCAGGTCCGCGGCGAGGCGCTCAGCCTCGTCGAGGTCGCCGTCTCGTACGACGAGCACCGGCACCGGCTCGACCAGGCCGTTGTTTTTCATGACAGTAAACAGGGGGGCCACTTTCATCAATCCGAAGCGCCCATGAGCGACCAATACGATTTTTTTCACACCCGATAGCTTTTAAGTACATTGAACAACAAGACGATAATCTCTCACGACCATACATGATGGGAAAAGGACGACTGACCATTCCGGCTATTGCCTGCCTCCTGGCGCTGCTTGCCATCCGGGCTCCCGGCCTGACGGATAATACCGCCTCTGCAGAGAAAAAGAAAACGGTCCTTGAACACGCCGACACCATCGAGGGCGGAGAGACGGCCGAATCTTCCGGAAAGGTCGAGCCGTTCCGGTCCGCGATCGGCAACGTGCTCATCCGGCAGGGCGACGTGGCGCTCCAGTGCGACCACGCGATCGACTATCCCGAGAGCGCCCGCATCACCCTCGAAGGGAACATCTTCATCAAGGACAACACGGTTGAAACTTACGGAGACCATGGAATCTACTACCCGGACGAAGAGTCGGGAGAGCTTTCCGGCAACGTGCGGGGACGGGTCATCAAGGACAGCCTGGTGGCGAAATCGAAAAAATCGATCTTCAACCTGAAGACCAACGAATTGTGGCTGTACGACGATGCCATCGCATGGCACCGGGGCCGGCAGCTCAGCGGCGACATCATCAGGCTGCATATGAAGGAGATCGACGGGAAGAAAAAGGTCGACGAGATACAGGTCCATGGCCACGCATTCTTTGCGACGAGGGACACCCTTTCGACCGGAAAGCCGCTGTTCGACCAGTTGAGCGGCGAGCACATGCTGGTCACGCTCGACGACCGGTCGCGGCTGACCGGGGTCACCGTCACCTCGAAAGCCAAAAGCCTTTACCACATCTACGACGAAACGAACCAGCCCTCCGGGGTGAACTTCACGAGCGGCGATGTGATGCGCATGTTTTTCAACGAGGGCAAGCTGAGCCGTATCCTGACGACCGGCAGCTCGCTGGGCAAGCAGTATCCCGACAAGATGCGGGGAGACAAGGGGATCGACCTGCCGGGTTTTGTGTGGAGGGAGAACGAGATTCCGGTGTTCAGATAATTGGCCCGCAGGGTTTCAGGCCGGAAAGGGGAAAAATGACGAAGCCCTCCGGTGGGGAAGGGCTTCGCTGGACTACAGAATCCTGGAAATCCGGTCCGGGCTCACTTGGCGAACGGGCAGCTTCCGGTCGAACAACCGCCGCCGGATTCCGAACCTTTGGGCGACGGTTTGCTGCAGTAATCGGTGCTGTAGAAGCCGGAACCCTTGAGCATGAATCCACCCTCGGCGCTGATGACCCGCTCGAACGTCTCCTTTCCACAATCGGTGCAGGTGGTCAGGGCATCATCGCTCATGCGCTGGAACACTTCGGTTTCGAATCCACAACTGCTGCAGCGGTACTGATATGTTGGCATACGCTAATCCTCCGTTAAGAAACTATTGCTGAACTGTCGATGTATGTTGTTGCGTTGTACCGGCGAACCCGCCTGTACGGTGAAGGTTGTCGTATATAAGTATATTTATTTTGAAAAAAAAGTTTCCCTGATGATCGTCAAAACCCGAGCGGTGGTGCTCCGCGAAATCAAGTACAGGGACCAATCGAAAATCTGCCTGCTCCTGACCAGGGAGTACGGACAGCTCTCCGTGATCCTGAAAGCCGTCCGAAACCCGAAAAACAGGATGAGCGGCCTGTTCTCGGCGGGAAACATCGTCGACGTGGTGATCTATAAACGAAGCACCCGGGAGATCCAGCTGGCCAGCGACGCGAGCCTGGTGCTCAGCCCCCTGTCGCAGGAGCCTGACCTCGACCGCTTCGCCGCGCTCTACCGGGTCCTCGACCTGACACGCCACGCGTCGGGTCCGGAGGAAAAAAACCTGCAGCTCTATACGCTGCTCGCCTCGACGATCGAAAGGCTCTGCGAGCCCGGAGTCAGCATCCAGTCGTCCCTCGCCTGGTTCCTGCTTCGCCTGGCCGGCGTCCTCGGTTTCGAACCATCGATCGACCGTTGCGTCTTCAGCCGTCAGGAGCTCCTGGCTGCGATCCACTCCCGTGAACTCGACGAGCTCCATTTCGTGCACGATCCCGGAGGCTTCGCCCTGCCGGGCGCAGCGGCAGCCTTCGACTGTTCCCTGCAGCCGGTTCCGGTCGAACGGTACCTCCTCCTCCGCGCGATCGCCCCGGACGGCGGGAATGCCTCGATACCGGAAGCAGACCCCTCGGAGTTCGCCGCGCTCGCCGACCTCCTGCAGGAGTACTGTTCAAGGCATCTTGAGCGTATGCCCCACCGGAAGCATCTCGATATCGTCTCAAGGCTCATTTCGGCTTGATCTGAGGCAGCACCGGCTTTCAATCTTCGGTACTATTTTCTATCTTGACCAGATATTTTTACGGCTCTTCCTTTTGATAAATCCAAACCGATCGATTCGACATGCCTCAACTCACCAGATCTGCTGAACTCTTCGAACGAGCAAAGAAGTTCATTCCCGGCGGCGTCAACTCTCCGGTTCGCGCCTTCAAATCCGTCGGCGGCACCCCCATCTTCATGGCTAAGGGCAAGGGAGCCTACATGACCGACGTCGACGGCAACACCTACCTGGATTATGTCGGATCGTGGGGCCCCTTCATCCTCGGCAGCATGCATCCCCGCCTGACGGCAGCGATCGAGTACACCCTGCGCAACATCGGCACCAGCTTCGGCACCCCGATCGAAATCGAGATCGAGATCGCTGAACTGCTCTGCAAGGTCGTGCCTTCGCTCGAGATGGTCCGCATGGTCAACAGCGGCACCGAGGCCACCATGTCGGCCGTCCGTCTCGCCCGCGGCTACACCAAACGCGACAAGATCATCAAATTCGAGGGCTGCTACCACGGCCACGGCGACAGCTTCCTGATCAAGGCCGGCTCCGGTGTGCTCACCCTCGGCGACCCTGACAGCCCAGGCGTCACCAAGGGCACGGCCAACGACACCCTGAACGCCACCTACAACGATATCGAATCGGTCAAACTGCTCGTCAACGAGAACAAAGGCCAGATCGCGGCCATCATCATCGAGCCGGTCGCCGGCAACACGGGCGTCATCCCGGCCAAGAAGGAGTTCCTCGTCGCCCTTCGCGAGCTCTGCACCCAGGAAGGCATCGTGCTGATCTTCGACGAGGTCATGTGCGGCTTCCGCGTGGCCCTCGGCGGTGCGCAGGAGCTCTACGGCGTGACTCCCGACCTGACCACCATGGGTAAGATCATCGGTGGCGGCCTCCCGGTCGGCGCATTCGGCGGCAAGCGCGAGATCATGGAGAACGTCGCGCCGCTGGGCTCGGTCTACCAGGCCGGCACGCTGTCAGGCAACCCGCTCGCCCTGACCGCCGGCCTCGAAACCCTGAAGATCCTGATCGAAGATAATCCGTATCCGGAGCTCGAACGCAAGGGCGCGTTCCTTGAAGCCGGTTTCAGGGAGAACATGCAGAAGCTCGGCCTGAACTACGTGCAGAACCGCGTCGGCTCCATGGCCTGCCTCTTCTTCACCGAGACCCCGGTTGTCGACTACAAGACTGCCATCACGGCCGATGCCGCCAAGTACGGCAGGTACTTCCACTCGATGCTCGACCAGGGGATCTACCTCGCCCCGTCGCAGTTCGAGGCCATGTTCACCAGCTTCGTGCACACGGACGAAGACCTCGAGAAGACTGTCAAGGCGAACTACAACGCCCTCGTCGCCGCCTGCAAGTAATTTCGGGACTGGACATTACACACCAAAGGGAGGCTCCACGGCCTCCCTTTTTGTTTGGCCCTCCGGAAACTGAAATAGTCTACGGAAGCAAAATCTTCGACTTCAACCCATAGGACCCATGGGACCCGTAAAGCGACCTTCGATCAGGTTGCCCGCTCCTTTTTCTCTTGAGTAAATTCACTCAACACGCTGAGTAAAATAGAAACACACCTTGAGCGAGCTGTACGGTTGCCTTGCGGAACACACTCTTTTCAGAATACCGAACAGGCCGGGTCTGGCGGTAAGTTCATGTTTTCAGGAACGCCTCGGAGGACTCCCATGATTCCATGAATGCCCCGGAGCCTACCGGAAGACAACACACAACACCTTTCAGCAATAAGATTTACGGCCTATAGTCGAGTTTGTTGTGAACGTCCCCTGTCCACTGGAGCGGGCAATCGAGCGGGAACTGGCAGCAACAGATGGTCAGATGGCGTTGAGAGCGGACAGCCACACGGTGTAGGCGATACCGGCCACGTAGAGGGCACCAAAGACCTGTTTGTTATAGCGGGCGAGCCAAAGGGGCAGGTAGATGTCGAAGTTGTCCTGGCGGTCCGAAGTGTATCGCCCGGCCACATCAGTGAGCGGACACCGCATCCGGTTGGCCACAAGCACGACGACTTC
>JAAXXR010000125.1 GCA_013334335.1 Chlorobiaceae bacterium | reverse complement strand
CGCCGCTGCACGACCCCCTGCTTGTCGAGCTTCATGTTCGGGATGCCGTACATGAGCAGGCCGCCGATGCGGTCGTCACGCTCGAAGACAGTCACGGAGTGGCCGGCCTTGTTGAGCTGGTCGGCGCAGGCGAGTCCAGAGGGGCCTGATCCGACGACCGCGACCTTCTTGCCGCTCCTGACGGCGACATGCTTGGGTTCGACCCAGCCTTCGCTGAAGGCGTGCTCGATGATCGAGCACTCGATGTTCTTGATGGTGACCGGCGGTTCGATGATGCCGAGCACGCAGGAGCCTTCGCACGGAGCCGGGCAGACCCTGCCGGTGAACTCCGGGAAGTTGTTGGTTTTCATCAGGCGGTCGTAGGCTTCGTGCCAGAAACCTCGATACACATGGTCGTTCCACTCGGGAATGAGGTTGTGGATCGGGCATCCCGAGGTCATGCCGCTGAGCATGAAGCCGGAGTGGCAGAAGGGCGTGCCGCAGTCCATGCAGCGCGCGCCCTGCTCACCGAGCTGGTCTGCGGGCATATGTTCGTGGAACTCGTTCCAGTCCCTGATTCTCTCCAGAGGTTCCCGGTCGCCGGGGAGACTCCTCTGGTACTCCATAAATCCTTTTATTTTACCCATGAGCTACGTAATGCTTGTTCAGGCTTCCCTGTCTGTTTAGTTCCCCGATACGCGGGACGGATCGTGCACGTTTTTCTCGAAAGCGGCCATGACCGCCTCTTCACCGGACAGGCCGAGGGCTTCAACCTCTTTCATGGCATCCATCGCACGCTTGTAGTCGTTCGGCTGCACCTTCACGAAGCGCAGCGAGGCGTTCTGCCACTCGGCGACGAGGCTGGCGCCAAGCTTGCTGCCGGTTGCGGCGACGTGCCGTTCGATGGTGCTCTTCAGCCAGGCGAGCTCTTCGCCGCTCTCGACGGGCGAAAGGGTGACCATGGCCTGGTTGCAACGTCCCGAGAACGCGCCGTCCACGTCGTAGACGTAGGCGGTGCCGCCCGACATGCCCGCTGCGAAGTTGCGTCCGGTCTTGCCGAGAATAACCACCTTGCCGCCGGTCATGTATTCGCAGCCATGGTCGCCCACGGACTCGACGACAGCCAGGGCACCGCTGTTGCGGACGCAGAAGCGCTCGCCTGCCATGCCGCGGATGAACGCCTCTCCGGAGGTGGCGCCGTAAAGGGCCACGTTGCCGACGATGATGTTCTCCTCAGGCACGAACTTCGCGGATTTAGGCGGATAGGCGATGATCCGGCCGCCCGAGAGGCCTTTGCCGATGTAGTCGTTCGCATCGCCCTCGAGCTCGATGGTCATGCCGTTGGGCATGAAGGCGCCGAGGCTCTGGCCGGCCGAACCGATGAATTTCAGATGGATGGTGTCGTCCGGAAGCCCCTTGCTGCCATAGGCCTTCGTGACCGCATTGCCGACGATGGTGCCGGCGACGCGGTTGATGTTCTTGATCGGCAGGGTGGTGTTCACCCGCTCCCCGCGCTTGATGGCCGGTTCGCAGATGGTCATCAGCGTGGTCATGTCGAGGCTCTCCTCGATGCCGTGTTCCTGCGAAATGGTGCAGTACGGGGTGTCGTTGTCTCCCGTGTCGACCTGGTGCAGGATCTTGGAGAGATCCACGCCCTTGGCCTTCCAGTGGTTGATCGAACGCGACATGGCGAGCAGGTCGGTGCGACCGACCAGGTCGTCCAGCTTGCGGATACCGAGCTTGGCCATGTACTCCCTGACACCCTCGGCCAGGAAGCGCATGAAGTTCTCGACGTGCTCCGGCTTGCCTTTGAAGTTCTTGCGGAGGGCCGGATTCTGGGTGGCGATGCCGACCGGGCAGGAGTCGTCCTGGCAGCAGCGCATCATGATGCACCCCATCACGACAAGGCCGGTGGTGGCGAACCCGTACTCTTCGGCGCCAAGCATGGCCGCGACGACGATGTCGCGTGCGGTCTTGAGCTGGCCGTCGGCCTCGACCACGATCCTGCTGCGCAGGTTGTTGAGCATGAGCGTCTGGTGCGCTTCGGCAAGGCCGAGCTCCCAGGGCATGCCGGCGTGCATGATGCTTGAGAC
>JAAXXR010000015.1 GCA_013334335.1 Chlorobiaceae bacterium | reverse complement strand
GTTTGTTATAGCGGGCGAGCCAAAGGGGCAGGTAGATGTCGAAGTTGTCCTGGCGGTCCGAAGTGTATCGCCCGGCCACATCAGTGAGCGGACACCGCATCCGGTTGGCCACAAGCACGACGACTTCAAGGAACACGAACCCGATCAGGCCCCACGCCACCAGCACGCTCCCGACTGACGCATAGACAGGAATTGCGATGATGGAACCGGCAAAGAGTGCCCACACGAGCGTATGGATCAGCTTGACGACACACAGTTTCAATTCAGGTTTCATATGATCTCGATCCAAGCATGAACACACCACCGGCGTCGCGGTAACCGGCGCTACGCGGATTTATTGAGCGGCATCCTCTCCATTGAAGGATTGGACACCCGTATGGAGGGGGAGAAGGGGGACAATCGCAGAATGCTGAACATCGCCCCAACTCTGGTCAGGTGGTCCATTGGCGCACGGCCTCGCGCGTCACCAGCGCGTCGGAGCCGGACTCGCGCAGCAGGGATTCGACCTCGGGGAGGAAACTCTCGATCTTTTCGGTGGTGTCGACGATTTCGACCACCATCGGCAGGTCGCCGGCGAGTTCAAGGATCTTGGCTGAATGCACCTTGTGCTGCAGACCAAACGAGAGCAGGCCACGGAACACGGTCGCTCCGGCCATGCCGTGCCCGAGCGCCCGGCTGACCAGCAGTTCGTAAAGTGGACGGTGCTGGAATTTTTCCTGCTCACCGACGAAGATCCGGAGCAGTTCGCTTTCGGTGAAGTTCATCATTGCCAGAGTTTTGCGCAGAGCGTTCCCGTAACAACACAGAAAAGGCCGCCGAGGAGGCTGCCTGCGACATAGAGGCTCGCGTACAGGGCCTGTCCGTCCCTGCCGAGCCCCATGGTCTCGTACATGGCCGTCGAAAACGTGGTCAGTCCACCGCAGAATCCCGTGGTCAGGAGCAGCCGGGTCTCAGGTGAGATCAAGGTGGTGGAGAGCGCCAGTTCGCTCACGAACCCGATGATGAACGATCCGAGGAGGTTGACCGCGAGGGTGGCGTAGGGAAACCCGCCCGCAATGAACGGTACGGCGATGCCCACCAGGTATCGGAACACCGAACCGGCGAAGCCACCGAGGCCGACGATCAGTACGTTTTTCACAGGACCCCCGTCGTTTCCGGTTTGTCGGCAGGTGCGAGCATACCCCCCTGGTCAGTGGTCGTTATGGCAGGTCTGCCGGTCCTCGATACGCTTGTGGGCGCAGCACATCTCGTCATGGATATTCATGAGGATGTTGAAAACGCCGAGAGAGATGATGGTCGGGGCCCAGAGACCGATGAAGATCGCGATCAGCTGGCTGTTGGCTCCGGTTCCGAAGATGAACACGTAGATCGACAGCAGGATCGACAGGGCTGCAGCGACAATATAGTACAACGGCTTCATGACGCAGGCTGGTTAGATGGACAGGTACCGAAATGGAAATGTAACATTTTGCGCCTATTCCCTAAACTCCGCCGGCAGAGGGGGCGCCGATCGCTCAGGCGCTTTTCGTCCGGAAGAGCGCGGTCGCCACCCCCGTGACCAGGAACACGAACGCTGCCACGAGGATAACCGCCGCGCCGGAGGCCACGTCGAACTCCCATGAGAGCCAGAGTCCGACGAGGTTGAACAGGATTGAAAACAGCACGGCGAGCGCCATCATGCCGCGCAGGGTACGGCTGAACATCCGCGCCACGGCGGCGGGTATGGTCAGGAGCGCGATCACCAGGACGATACCCACGACCCGGACCATGATGACCACCGTCAATGCGATCAGCGAGAGCATGAGCAGGTCGAACATGACCGTTTTCAGCCCCGACACCCTGGCGTACTCCTCGTCGAAGGAGACGGCGAGAAACTCCTTGCTGAACAGCCACACCAGGGCGCCGATCAAGAAATCGAGCAGGACGATGAGCAGGAGGTCGGAGCGCGGTACCGTGAGGATGTTCCCGAACAGGTAGCTGAAGAGGTTCGGGGCGTACCCGGGCGTCAACCCGATCAGGATCACGCCTGCGGCCATGCCGGTCGCCCAGAAGGCGCCGATGGCCGTATCCTCCGCGACCTTGGCCTTTCGGGTGAGCAGGCCGATGCCGATGGCGGCCAGGAGGCTGACGGGAATGACCCCCAAGAGCGGGTTCACACCGAGGTAGTAGCCGAGCCCGATACCACCGAAGGCGGTGTGGGCGATACCTCCGCTGATGGAGCCGATCTTCCGGACCACCACGTAGGTGCCGATGACCCCGCAGGCGAAGCTCGACAGGATTGCCGCCAGAAGGGCATTGCGCATGAATTCGAAGTGGAGGATGTCAGGCATGGCGATCGTCCGGTTTGGATGATCCAGAGTGGTGCTCATGATGCAGCACGACCTCGACCGGGTGGCCGTAGAGGCTTTCGAGTACCGCCGTATCCAGCGACGAGGCCGGGCCCTGCATGCCAAGCGTGCAGTTCAGGCAGGCGACTCGCGATACCGAATGGCCGACCGTGCCGGTATCATGCGTGACCAGGACGATGGTGTGGCGCTCTTTCAAGGTGTCGAGCAGGTCGTAGATCGTGGTCTTCATCTCCGGATCGACGCTTGCCGTCGGTTCATCGAGCAGCAGCAGCTCCGGATCCCCCGCAAGGGCGCGGGCGATCAGGGCCCGCTGAAGCTCGCCGCCGGAGAGGGTGCCGACCCGGCTGTGCGTCAGCCGCGTCAGGCCGACCGTTTCGATTGCCTCTTCCGCTTTCCGCCGGTCGTCACGCCCGTAGTGCCGCATTGGACGACATTTCGGCAATCGCCCCATCAGGACGACGTCGTGGACGCTGATCGGAAAATCCCGGTCGAAAAAGAGCCGTTGCGGCACATAGCCGATACGGCCCGGAAAGTGGCCGGGTGCTGCGCCGAACACCGTGACCGTGCCTGAGGAGGGCTGCTGCAACCCGAGGATTACGCGGAGCAGGGTGGTCTTGCCTCCCCCGTTGGGGCCGAGGACAGCCATATAGTCGCCCTCGTAAACCGTGAGGGAGAGACGGTCGAGGACCGGAGCGCCACCCAGCACCACGCCGAGCCGGTCGCAGGTGATGACCTCCCGGCTCATCGCAGTTCCCTCACGAAGGATTCGGCCGCGTGCCGGAGGTTGTTTCCGTAATCCCTCGACAAGGGGTCGATCTGCACCGTCCTGCCGCCGATATCCCTGGCGATCGACTCGGCTTGGGCGCTGCTGAATTGCGGAGAGACGAACACCGTCCGGATGCCCTGGTCCCTTGCCGTCTGGATCACACTGGCCATCTGCACCGGCGTGAGGCTCTTACCTTCCCGTTCCACGGCGATCTGTTCGAGCCCGAAGTCGCGGGCGAAATACCCCCAGGCCGGATGGAACACGATGAATTTCCGGTTCCGGACAGCACCGAGACGTCCGGCGAGCTCGGCCGTGAGCGCCCGAAGCTCCCCGTCGAGCCGAAGACGGTTGGCCGCGTAGAGGTCGCGGTTGGCAGGATCGGCCGCCACAAGCGATTGTTCGATGTTCACGGCGATCAGCCGGGCATTGGCCGGCGAAAGCCAGAAGTGCGGGTCGGGCCCGCCCTCGTGGTGGTGCCCGTCGCCATCGGCTTCATGCTCCCCCATCGGGAGCAACCGGACCCCGGTCGAAGCGTCGCAGATCCGAAGCCCCCTGTTGAGTTCCAGCATGCGGGGTATCCAGTTCAGCTCGAACTCGACGCCCGAACCCGCCTTGACGAACAGGTCGGCCGACGCGAGCCCGGCCATCTGTTTCGGCGTAGGTTCGTAGCTGTGTGGGTCGCCTCCGGCAGGAACCATGACCGACACCGACACCCGCTCGCCCCCGATGCGTTCGACGAACCAGGCGAGCGGTTCGATGGATGCCACCACCCGCACCTTTTCGGAGCTCTCCTGCCGGACGCAGCCGGTGAGTAGCGAGAAAAAGAGCAGGATCGCCATCATACGTCCCGCGGTCAACCGTATTGTCATGAATTCCTCCTCGATGAATTCATGCACCCGTCACACAAGCCCTGGAGCTGGACCACATGGTCAACGAGCCGGAAGCCCCCGATCATCATGCCGGCCCGATAGCCGCACTCCTCGACGACGGCGGAGCGACCGCACGACACGCAGACAATGTGGTGGTGATGCTCATCCGCGTGGTCGCCATGAGCGCAAAACGCATAGCTGCGCTCGCGCCCGAAACCGGCGACGCGAAACAGCACACCGCAGTCTGCCAGGGCCTCGAGGTTGCGATACACCCCGGGAAGGCCGCATCTGTCAACGGTGGTGCTCAGCAGGGACTGTACCTCCCTGGGCGACAGCCTGCCCTCGTGGCCTGCAAAAAGGTCGATGATCGCCTTTCGCCTCGGCGTAAGCTTCAGGCCGGACTCCCTGAGTCGTTGGTAGAGTTCCTGCATGCTGTAAATGGAAATTGTTTCTATTTACAAGATACAGCAGGAGCATGAAAAAGAAAAACGGGAAGATGAGGGGCGCGTAGAGGAGTCCGCCGGCGGCAACATGGGCCGCCGGCGTCCGGACTCCGGTCAATGCAGACGGTTCATGGCGCTGACGATCGCCTTGATGGAGGCGAGGCTGATGTTCGAATCGATGCCCGAACCGCAGGAGATGCGGCCGTCGGCGCAGGCGATCCTGATATACCCGATGGCCAGGGCGTCGGAACTGTGCCCGATGGCGTGCTCGGCGTACTCGTCGACATGGAAGTCGAGCCCGGTATGGCTCGCCATGCCGCGAACGAAGGCGTCAAGCGGGCCGTTGCCCGTCGCCTTGAACGCGATCTCCCCTTCTGAGGACTGGACCGAGCAGTTGATGGTGGTCGCCACCTCGTCGTTGGCGTCCGGATCGGCATCGTCCCAGCTGATCTGGCACTTCTTGAGCAAGTACGGGCTCTTTGCCCCGATATACTCCTTCTGGAAGAGCTCGTGGATCTGGCCCGGGGTCAGTTCTTCACCGGTCCTGTCGGTCACCTCCTGCACCACGTTGCCGAAGTCGGGCTGCATCCATTTCGGGATCTGGATCCCGTACTCCTTGTCGAGCACATACGCGATACCGCCCTTGCCGGACTGGCTGTTGATCCGGACAATCGCCTCGTAGGTACAGCCGACATCCTGCGGGTCGATCGGCAGGTACGGCACGTCCCACAGCCCTTCGGCCGAAAGCGAGTGCGCTTTCATCCCCTTGCTGATGGCATCCTGGTGCGAGCCGGAGAAGGCGGTGTAGACCAGTTCACCGGCGTATGGGTGGCGCGGATGGATATCCATGCGGGTACACCTGCGATAGGTCTCGCGAACGGCCGGCATGTCGGAGAAATCGAGTTCGGGGTCGATCCCCTGTGTCAGGAGGTTCAGGGCCATGGTCACGATATCCATGTTGCCGCACCGCTCGCCGTTGCCGAACAGCGCGCCTTCGATGCGGTCCGCACCGGCAAGCATGGCGAGTTCCGAGGTGGCGACCGCCGTTCCGCGGTCGTTATGGGCGTGAACGCTGATGAGCACCGCTTCACGGTCCTTGATATTGCGGCAGAACCACTCGATGCGGTCAGCATAGATGTTCGGCATCGAAAGTTCAACAGTCGACGGAAGGTTCAGGATCACCTTGTTGGCCGCCGTGGCGCCCCACGTATCCATGACCGCGTGGCACACCTCGAGCGCATAGTCCAGCTCCGTGCCGGTAAAGCTCTCGGGGCTGTACTCGAAGCGGATGCCGGGGTTGCCGCTCTCCTCCTTCAGGGTCCTGACGAGCCTGGTGCCCGAAATGGCGATCTCGCGGATCTCTTCGCGGCTCATCCTGAACACCACGTCGCGCTGCTGGCGGGAGGTGGAGTTGTAGAGGTGGACGATGGCGTTTTTCGCCCCTCGGATCGCCTCGAAGGACCTCCGGATGAGGTGTTCGCGCGACTGGGTCAGCACCTGGATCGTCACGTCGTCGGGAATGAGCTGGTTTTCAACGAGCCTGCGCACAAAGGCAAATTCGGTGGCCGACGCCGAAGGAAACCCGACTTCGATCTCCTTGAAGCCGATGGAGACCAGCAGCTTGAACATGGCTACCTTCTCGTCGACGCTCATGGGGATCGGAAGCGCCTGGTTGCCGTCCCGGAGATCGACGCTGCTCCAGATCGGGGCTTTGGTGATCCGGTTGGAGGGCCAGGTGCGGTCGGGAATGTCGACTGCCGGATATGGGGCGTATTTCCTGTAATTCATCCTTTTCATGTTAACTGCATCTCCTTTTTCTCTTGTAGATCTCTTGTGGATAGAAAAGCCCTGAAACGAAAAAAGCCACCGAACCTGAGAGGTTGGCGGCTGTCAAACTGTATTCCTGACCATTTACGGTATGAAACGCAACGTACCTTCCCTCAGTGCCCATAAGCCTGAAAGCCTTAGGTTTAGCAGAAAAAGCATGTTGTCGAATGCGTTCATACAAGGTTCCGTACCGGATTCATCGATTGGGAGGTCAATACAACAATATATAAAATAATGTTCCTGCTGCAACTCTCTTGTCAACCGGGAAAACGGGGTGTGCGTTCCGTCTGCCGACGGCTGGCCCGGAATTTCATGGCCGCCTGACGGCGATGCATTTCAGCACCTCATTGCCGGAACGGTCGAGCAACCTGAGCTCCCGGTTTTCGATGAGGAATGACGAGGCCTTCCGGAGCGCGTCGACGAATAGCCGCTCCCTCGACAGGACCACCGGTGGACAGGCGATTCTGGTCGCCACTTTGGGGCTGAATCCGATGGAGCTCCCTGACCGGACGAAGCTTCCGCCAATGTTGTTGCACCCACCGGAAGCGTTCAGGCGCCCCTGGACAGAGAGCGTGATGAATACATCCATCTTCTGGCCGGCGAGAAAATCCTGCTGCCGCCCATCCACTTCGACAACCCGCCACCAGGTACTGTACAACGAAGGGCTCCGGGACGTTGTCACCGTGTTCCGGGATGAACAGGCCGCCAGCGTCATGAACGTGACGATGAAAAAAAATCGTTTCATCATGAAAGTTATCGAACTCATCCAGGTGCAGCTCCGTTTCTCCAGGAAGTATAAGCCGACAACCGATACCCATCAAATTTTTTCCATAAAAAGCTGCCGGGCCGACCGGCAGATCACCGGCAACGGACGGCAAGCGCCCTGAAGGAACCACGCGGCGTCGCCGTTCTTTCTTCAACCTGCAGGGTTGACCGCGGGGATTGGGCCTTTTTTCAGTGGACCTTTTCCAAGCAGCAGCAGCCTGGCGAGCGTGAACTTCGACGCGACAAGGTCAACAAGGACAGGCCCGGCCAATCCGATAATCGTCCCGAGCACAAACAGGATGCCGATATGTTTCAGGCCGAAGCTCTTGAAGAAGATGCGCGATGCCGCCGTAAAAAATACATGAAACAGGTAAATCGTGTAGGAATACAACCCGATCGAAGCGAGCGCCCCCGATTCGAATCGAATGTACAGCAGCGCAACGCAGGATACCATCCCGATCACCAGGGC
Source organism: Chlorobiaceae bacterium (assembly GCA_013334335.1). Classification (GTDB taxonomy): domain Bacteria; phylum Bacteroidota; class Chlorobiia; order Chlorobiales; family Chlorobiaceae; genus Chlorobaculum. Next base: position 27,407 of record JAAXXR010000015.1, on the reverse strand, counting down.
GTTGAACGAGCGACGCCCGCCGATAGATTCCTGGCCGTAGAGCAAGAGATACATAATAACGAACGAGAGGAAGATGGCGCCCAGGGCTCTCTGGTGTCGAAACTCAAGCGGAAAGCGTGAACAGTACAGGCCGCTGAGGAAAAACGGAAGCAGGTAGGCCGCCCCGGCGATCGAAAACCAGGGGGTGCCGGCGTTGGACACGAACAGGAGCGCAGAGACCACAAACACCGCGAACAACCCCAACCTGCGGTCAAGAATCCTGAAATGCTCGAGCGGGACGAGGACCAGGAAAATCAGAAACAGCGACTCGATGAACCAGAAATGGGCAACCGGTTTCAGATGCAGAAACCGCCAGTCCGCAACCATCGAATTCGTCCCGGGAGTAATGGCCTGGAAACATGCGAACACGGTCCCGACGAACAGCATCGGAATGATCAGCCGTCGGACCTTGCCGTGCATGAACTTTTGCCAATCGTCACGGTACGGACGCCAGGCATAAACAAAACCGGAAAGAAACGTGAACAGCGGCATCCGGACATAGGCCAGCAGGTCGTTGGCCTCCTTGAGCACGCCGTCATGAAGCCTGAGGCCACTTTCCGGGGTGATGCCGATCACATGGTACGCGACCAGGAAAATGCACGCCATGCCGCGAAGCGTGTCGATCGGAATATTTCTCCTCACTGAAGTCTGGTTCATATCCATGGGTCCTGTAATGAGCCTGATGACACAAGGCTACGGTTTTTTCGATTCCCTGGTGGTCCGGGTCCAGGAGGAGCTGCTTTTCCGTATCAGCATCGCCAGGTAAAGAGGAATCTTCCATGCCACGTAGAATGGAGCCGAGGCAAGGTACAACCAGGTCGACAACGGGGCCCTACGCTGGATCTGCCCGGAAAAAACATACAGCACGAGAATCGCCCAGAACGAGACGAGAGGAATCAGCCATGCGCCGTTCAGCAGCATCAGCCCCCCTGCCGTGGCAAGTGAAAAGAGAAGGACAAGAAGCGAGAGGGGTGGGACCGCCAGCTCGGCGAACGCAGAGAGGTATCTGGGATTCCCGCTTGACAGGAATTTCCGGATGAGGGTGCCGCCCATGCTTCTCACCAACATGAAGCGGCCGCTCTCCCACCGGCTTCTCTGGCTCGATGCGTTTTTCCCGGAGGTGACCATTTCACTGCGGATTACGGCATCAGGGTTGTAATGCACGTCGATGCCGTCCTCCAGCAGCTTCAGGGTGAACTCCATGTCCTCGACGATCGAGTGGCAGGGCCACCCGTAGGATCGCAGGAGGGAAGCACGGAACGCCATGCCGTTGCCTTTCAGGACAGCTGTCCCGGACAGCGTTGCCGCGCCAGCCATGCGCAGGTGGTTGAAGACGTTGAATGCTGCGTCGATGAGCGCCGGACGCCAGCCGTCTCCGGCGTTGCTCACCCCGTTATAGGCCTGCACCGCCTGCACCGGCGGCTGGCTGAGGGAAAGGCTGATTTCACGCAGAAAGTTTTTATCGGGCGCGGAGTCTGCATCGATGACGGCAATGACCTCCGCATGGGCGTAGTGCTCGTGCCGGGTCAGGAACCAGTCCAGGGCCTGACCCTTACCCCTCCGGACAAGGTCGGTCCGCTCGAAAACCCTGGCGCCGGCCAGGGTTGCGTTCGTGGCCGTGCGGTCGGAACAGTTGTCGGCAATGACGTACACTTCTCGCTTCTGCGCCGGATAATCGGCGGCGAGGACATGTTCGATCGTCTTGCCGATCCCTGCCTCTTCGTCATGTGCGGGAATCAGGACCACGATATGCAGGAACCGGTTTTCGGCCGCCGCATCCTTTCTGAAGAAGTATGCCGCGACGGTACTCAGCAGCAGGTACCCTGCCGGTAACGACAGGAGGATGACGAACAGTTTCAGCAGGAATTCGAGCACGATCATCTCATGGGCTCCTGTCTGGTGAAGAGATCCGCCATTTCCAGGTTGTTCCGATGCAGGTCGTAGCGATCGAGGACCTTCCGCCGTCCGGCCTTGCCGAGTTCGCGTCGCAATCCGGGATCGACAAGCATCCTTCGGATCTGATCGGCCAGATCGGCGACGTCTCCCGGGGTCGCCAGCAAACCATCCTGCCCATGATCAATAAGCTCCGGAATCCCCGTTATCCTGGTCGAGATGACCGGGATCTCTTTTGCCATGGCCTCCATCAGCACGACCGGCACACCTTCGGCGAAACTGGCCAGGATGAACATGTCGGCCCGGTCGTAGCATTCCCGGACCTTGTCCTGGCCGAGGACGCCGGTGAAGGTCACGAAATCCCCCAGATTGCCTGCTGAAACCTGCCTGCGGAGGGACTCCTTGTCCGGCCCTTCGCCGACGATGGTCAGCATGAATCGGAAGCCCTCATCCCTGAGCCTTCGGCAGGCTTCGATGAGCAGATGCTGGCCCTTTGCCGGCACGAGCCTGCCGACGCACAGCAGGTTCACTACGGTATTCGCCGGCTCCTCCCTGACGGTATACAGTTCAGGATCGACCCCGCAGCGGACGATGTGGTGCTTGTCCCAGACGGAGGGATCACTGATGCGCATGACCTGGCTTCTGCAATAGTGGCTGATGCAACGGACAAACGAGGCTTCATCGATCTTTTCCGCCAGCAACGCGGTATCGACCGTGTAAAAGATATCCGGACCATGCACCGAAATGCTGTAGGTGATTCCTCCGTAGCGTTTCATGAGCATCGCGACGATCGCGGTGGGATTCGCGAAATGCTCGTGCACATGGGTGACGCCGTGACGCCGGAGCCATTGCAGGAGAACTCCCGCCTCCACGAAATAGGCTGCCGCTTTCACCGGGCTTTTCGGCCCTCTGGCCATCAGCCCGAGCGCCAAAGCGGCCATTTTCAGGTACCCGGCAGGATTTTTCATGAGGCAGTCAAGATGCGCGCCAACGATGTCGGGCAAGGGTCGCGAAAGCACCATCAGGGTCTGCTCTGCCTCCTTCTGTTCCGCCGGGGTCATGACCTCGACATTGGAAGGTTTCCTGATGGATGCCGTGTGCACCGATATGCCGGCCTTCCTGAGCGATTCGATCTCCCGGAAGATGAACGTGTGCGAGATTGCAGGATATTCGCTGCAAAGGTACGCGATGGTTGTGTTGGTCATGAAACGGGGATTGATAGGTCGGTTTTGAGATGTCGACGCCGGTTCCTGAGCGGACTGTTGAACATCCTTCCGGCGGTGAACCGGATCATGCCGGCAAACTGGGGGATGACCACCAGCGAACAATGCCAGGCGTATCGTTTGGCTTCCCGGCGGTCCAGGTTGTATGCACCCATGAATTTTTCGACCCTGAACAGTCTCGGGGAAAAAAGCATGGCCAAGCCGGCAAGAGGCAATAACAGTCCGGCAATGGCTACGCCAGGCAGTTGCCGGTAGGGAAAAAGAAGCAATCCGGAAACCTGCAGGGAGAGAAACCCTCCGGCCTTGATAGCTATTTTCCGGTAATCGTAGCTCCAGAACGAGCTGCCCGCCAGTGCTTCCCTCGACCTGACCGCAGCAAAGCCGTACCCTGACCGGAACGCCCTTCGCAGGTATTGCCTGACCGTGGTCATCGCCAGGTCATGGCTGGTCATGAGGGCGTCGAGGCGAATGATTCGCCACCCGGCCCTGATGATCCGCCTGCTGAGTTCCGGGTCCTCCCCTCCCACCAGGACCTCGTCATATCCCTTGGTTGCTTCGAGTGCGGAGCGCCGGACAAGGACATCACCCCCGAAACAGTCCGCTTCACCGGGAGGGCCGTTCCATTCGATATCCCCGATCCAGTTATAGACGGTACGTTCCGGGTGCAGCTCCCGGCGAAGGCCGGCTACGGCCCCGATGGAGCGCTCCTGCATGGCATCGACGGCTTTCCTGAGCCATGTCGGGTCGAGGATGGTGTCCGAATCGAGGAACTGGACGAAGGGAGACGCTCCTGACTTCCAGCCGCTGTTCCTGCCGAGGCCGGGGGTTGGATATTCCGGGTTCAGGGCGATGACCGCGACCCCCGGGTATCCCCTTGCGGTCTCGATGCTGTTGTCGTCCGATCCGCCGTCGACATAATAGAGCCGGAGTCGCTCCCGTGGATAGTCGCTCGAAACAATGGACTCGATGCATCTGCCCAGGGTCTTTGCACAGTTGACCCCGATCATGACGCAGTCGATATCCGGCAGCCGAGTGCCGGGTTGCTGAGAAATGGGTTCCATGAACGGTTTTCAGGGTTATGATTTCATTTTTCTCTGGCGGCTCAGGATGGTCATCGCCTGATTGAACTTGAGGAGCAGCGATTTGTTGGACAGGCACGTCAGAAGGCAGAGCTTGTCGCAGGTGATGGTCGCTTTCCGGATTTTCTGCGCCTGCTCGCCCCGCCATATCTCCCGTGCTGGTTGCGAGACGATGTTGCCAACCGAGGGGAAATGGAAGCAGAGTTTGACCTCGCCGTCGGGACGGACATAGAACTCCTGCATACCAATCCGGCAGGGCAGGTTTTCCGGAGAGGCCTTCTCTTCGCGGAAACTGGCCGACATGAGCCGAAGCACCTCCTCGCTGTTCATGACCGGCGCACCCGCGCGCTTCATCCCGATGATTTTCTCCATGACCCGGTCAAGTTCCGGATGGTCTTCCGGTTCGATCCACAGCTCTTCGTACGTCTCCGGCGTCCATCTTCCGAGCGGCTGGAAATTCACCGCCGACGCCCCGATGCCGACAGCCCATTCGACGATTTCGGGCAGCAACCTGAAATTGAGCGACATGACGGTCGGCTTGATGATGATCGGAAAGCTGACCCCCTGCTTCCTTTGCTCCTGCTGCAACAGGGCGATGCCACGGGTGATTTTCAGGAACAGACCGTCCATTCCCCGGACATAGTCATGCACCTCCGCAGAGTTCGCGTCGCAGGAGATGTTGAGGTTGAAGGGTTTTGCCGCGACAATGGCGGCGGCGTTCCGCTCGTTGAGCATGGCGCCGTTCGTGGTGACGCCCGCATGGATGTTCTGTTCACTGCAGAATCGAAGGAGGTCGACAAACCCCTTCTTGATGAATGGTTCACCCCCGCTGAAGTTGACGGCAAACGGGCCAGTGAACTCCTTGATGCTGAGCAGCGCTTGCTGCCACGCTTCGATGGACATTTCAGGGATGTACTCTTTCTGACGCCAGTACTCGCAATGGCGGCACTTGCAATTGCATCGTTCGTTCACCAGTGCGTGGAAGGTGATCGGCCTGGTGAGATCGATCCCCGTTTTCAGGTAGAGCCCTTCCGCAACGGCATTGCGGGTATGCTTCATCCCTACTGATGCCAATTCCGATAGTTTCATGATTTCAGGTTGGTCTGGGGGTTAACGGCCACGTGGCCGGTGCAAGCACTTTGGGTCATTCCGTGCCCGGGTCTGGCGCCTCGTCCCGTTGCTGGACCCGGTTGTTATGGTTTTTCAGCCTGAGCACGAAACCTGCGGCGATTCCGACAAGGACGCCGGCGTTGTTTGCAAGGGCATTCACGGCTGCAAAGGGCTCCCCCGTCAGCCATGTATGGAGATGTTCGAGCATGAACCCGTACGGGGTGACGGCGAACGCCAGGAGAAAGGCCGTTTTTCTCTGTCTGAAGAGAATCATGGAGATCAGGGCGACCGCGCAGCAAAGGAAAAAGTGGACGATCGTATCGATCATGAACAGATGATGAATCAGGGAGGTGAACGGCATGAAGCTGCCGATGGTCAGCAAGGCCATGCACAGTATCCCGTATCCGAGAAGAACCCGGCTGTTCATCCAGTCAGACGCGAGAAGCTTCTTTTCGTCAATATTGGTCAACATGACATTTCAACTGATAAAACGAGATTGAACCTGCGGGGTCGCCGATATGAACCGGGTTATCGGGAATGCGGCACTCCGTTCTCCTCCCTGGATGAGCTCCTGCAACTCTCCGCTCAGATCGACCACGGCATCGTCCTTGACGAGAAGACCCACAATCCCGCCGTTGAACAGCATATAGATCGGATTGATCATCCCGTTCAGGAGGTTGTCGATCATGTAGATCCCCATGAAAATGGCCATGACGGCCGGCGCCCCCCAAGCCCCCATGCTCCAGAGCTCCGGCTTGACCCGCCTGATAAAGAGCAGGGCCGGCATCTGAATGGCGACGAACATGGTGACGAGACCGTAGATGCCGTTCTGGCCGAGCGTGATGATCCATAACCCGTCGGTTATGCTGATGTCCTTTCCGGACTTGCTGTACACTCGTGATCTCCCGTATCCCCCCCATCCGAAAAACGTGCCGCTCAGCGCCTTGTCGATAAGGATGGTTTCATTGTCGAACCGGAACTGAAGCGACTGGGCGCGTGTGGCGCTGAATTTCTCGGCAACGAATCCCGACAGGTTCTTCCCGTCCCATATCCCGGTCGTCCTGGTATAGGTGTACAGCAACGGGACGCACAGCATCACGACGACGAGCACCGTGTTTTTCATCTTCTGGGAGAGGTAGACGATCGCCAGCCCGATCAGCAGCAGCACAATAGCTCCGACCGATTTCATCATGACCACGGTGAAGATGAGCCCCAGAAGCAGCCAACGGGTCGGAACGAACAGCAGCCTGCCAGGAAGTTCCTTGCAGTAAAGCAGCCACGTACCAAGAAACACGCCGAGGACCATCCACATGGCGGTCATGAGTCCGTGCTCCATGTAGACCATCGGCCTGAACCCGCCGCCATCCCTGAGCGTCTGCAGAAAATTGCTTTGATGATAGCCGTAGGTCAGCCGATGCAACTGGGGGCTCATGATCAGTTCGAACCAGCAGAACGGTATATAGGCGACCGCCCCGATGAATATGGCCAGTGCGAGCAGTTTCATCGATCCGAAATCGCTGAAGTAGACTCGTGCGATGTAGTAGGGCAACCCCCAGGTGATCGCCTGATACATGGTCTGCGACAGGCCGTCATAAGGGCCGAGACCATTCGCGACGGATGAGAAGAAGGGTGCGATGCACCAGAGAAGCATGGGAATGTCATGGGCGCTGAACCGGAAATTCGAGAACCGCTCCTTGTCGAAGAGATAGGCCCCGGCAAGAATGCCCGCGCAAACCGCGGTCGTTTTGGTGTAGTCCGGCAGCCCCGGGAGGTTCAGTGCGGCCACAGGAAGAAACATCCATCCTGCGACAAACGCTATTGCTGCGGCCTGACGGGCCTCGAACTTCCTGAACAGCAGGATCACGAAGGGAATCCAGCCGAACATGGCAAGGGGAACCATGAAATTACCGGGAATGACCATCGTCCGATCTTCCTTGGTTTATTCCGTTCGATAATGAATCCGTCATCTCAACCCTCCTGACTGCGTTCGATGATCCTTGCCGGTATGCCGATCGCCGTCGCGTGTTCGGGCACATCCTGAATCACCACGGCATTGGCCCCTATCCTTGCATGGGCCCCTATCGTCACGCCTCCCAGAACCCTCGCGCCCGCGCCGATGTCCACATGGCCATGGATAACCGGTGCTCCCGGCCGGGGACCGTTACCTATGGTGACCTGCTGGAAAAAAAGGCAGTTCGGACCGATCTCGGCGTCCGGATGCACCACGATTCCGTTCGGATGAGGCAGCATGAGCCCTCCACCTATCCGCGAGTTCAGCGGAATGTCCGCCCCGCTCACCGCACTCCAGAAACGGTGTGACAACACGGTGACCGGAAGCAGCACACGGCTCAGCAGCCCCCCGCCCGACCGCAATCGCTGATACCGCCGGATCGTCGCCAGCAGGTGCTTGGCCGGCTCATAGCGGCCGCGAACAAATCGCTCACGACTCCAGTCCGGCTCGGTGGCTGATATCTTCTCCATATTCATCATTTCCAGAGTTCAGGATAACGGGTTTCAAGCAGGACTGCCCGTTGCTCCGCGACCTGCTGCCAGGTGAATTGACGTGCCCGTTCCCTCGCCTTCGCACTCATATCGATCCTTGTTTGCCGCTGCTCCGCCATATGGGTGATCGCTGATGCCCAGGCGTCGACATCCATATCGGGAAGCACCATTCCGTTGACGCCATCCTGGACTATCGCCCCGCCCCCCATCGCGGTAACCAGGGGTGGAAGGCCATGCGCCATGGCTTCGTAGGTCACCATCGGCCCGCCCTCCTCGAGGCTCGGGAACACAAAAGCGTCGGCCATGCGGTAAACCTCGCCGATGTTCCTGGTATACGGGATATGACGGATATTTTTCCCTTCGATTTCCGCTCCGTAACGCTCCCTGATGGCGTCGTCGATCGCTCCGCAAAGGAGCAGCTCCCCGTCTATCCCGGCTTTTTTCCAAGCTGCGAGCAACAGGGGAATCCCCTTGCGAAGGCAGATCATGCCGGCAAACAGGAAAACGGGCCTTGGGTTGGAAGGCCGGGAATCCGCTATCGACGGGAAGCGTTCCGGAGCCCACCCATAGCTGGTGTGCAGCAATTTCGAGCCAGGAACGCCGTTGTCGATCATTGAGGCCGACACCATGGGGCTGGGACAAAAAACGGCATCGGCCATTTCGAGCTTCCTGTTTTCCTCGGCTATCTCCTGTTCCGCATTCGCGTTGTGGTAAGGAAGCCCCCAGAATTCAGCGGCCTCCTGCTGGATACGCCTCGAGGTCGAACGATGGCAGTTGATCCTCTCGATGACAATTGATGCCCCACGGTTCCTGAAACGGAGAAAGATGTCGAGCGAGAGTCCCGCCCAGAGGTAGACCGTCGGAGCATCCTTTTCTTCTCTGAAAAATTGCGCTTCCGCCAGGATTCTTGGCTTTTCCCGGCTGCCGAGACGGTAAACGACCGTTTTCCTGAGCCCGGCCATCGAGGTGCTGAGCCAGGGGTAGGCGATGGCGTCGTCGGCGCTCGGAACGGTCAGCAGGGCGCTCCTGCCCGACTCGTTCCAGAACCTGCACAGCGAGAGAGGGACGTGGCTGTTGCCTATATTCGAGGCGTGGTAGCCGAATAAAACCGGTAAATAGGTCATCGCCCGATCAGATTTTTGTTTTTTCCCGCTTCTTCTTCCTGAGCTTGCCGCTCATCCTTTTCACCAGATCCCCGAGCTTGCCTGCATGCTGCGAGAGGTTCCTCATGATTTCGTCCGCCGGCGGCAGCTTCCGGATGAACTCCTCGATATTCGTGGTATTGACGTCGCCGAGAAAGCCAAGCCGGGTAGCAAGCAGCTTGTCGACAGGTACGACGCTCCTCTTCGCGCCCCAGTTCAACACCGGAGCGATGGCGGGCACCTCAAGCCGGACCAGCAGCTCAGCAGCACGTCGAAGATCCCGGTACAGCGTGCTTTCACCCTGGGAGACCAGGACGGCGACATCTGCGGAGAGCGTCACCAGCTCCGTAAGGTCGCTGTTCAGCAACGGGGAGCTGTCGACGCAGATGACGTCATAATCGCGGCTCACCTGTTCGATAAGTTCCGGAATGCGCAACCTCGGGAGCGTCGCGCTCCTGTTTTGCCCGACAGGCATGATATCGATGCGGTACGCCTCACTGCGAACCACGAATTCGCTGAAGTGAGCCTCACCGGCAAGGTATTCCGCCACCCCCGCCCTGTCGTCCGGAAACAGTGAGGGGGAATCGAGCGCCGACTCGACAAAAAGGACCCGTGGGACGATACGGGCAAGCGCCTGGGCACAATTGAACGCGATCGTCGAATTGCCGACCTCGCGGTTGACCCCCGTGAAAAGAATGACCCTGGCGTCGTTTTTCTTTCTTTCGAGATCAAGTTTCACGGCAAGGCTGCCGATCGCCTGCGCGGCCGGGCTGTCGGGAGCCTCCTGCAGCAGATGCCGGAACGGCACGTCTGGTGACACCTGGGAAACCGGCGGCATTGGCGGACAGCCGAGAGCGGATTTGATCTCTTCGGAACGGCGAATCCGGTTATCGAAAAAGTCGAAAGCGAACACGATGCCGCCGACACCGCCGAACGCCAGTGCAAAAAAGCTCATCAGCAGTTTCTGCGTGTTCGATCCTTTCGGCTGTTCGGGTTCGCGCGCCTGGGATTCGACGGATATGCGCAACGGAGCCTTTCCCTCAACTTCAAGCTCATGGATCCTGGTGTCGATACGATCGAGCAGATCACGGTTATGCTTCAGGCGGGCGGTAAGCGACTCGCCCAGTTGCAGACCCAGGGAAACCCGCACGGCCTCCTCCTTGCTTTTCTGGAGCTCCTTCAACAGCTCATCTTCCGTTTTTTTCGCCTTTTCGGTCTTGTTCGCAGCCTCGATCAGCTCCTTTTTCAGCTCGTAATCCCGTTTTCCGTAGATGATCTGCTTGGCGTTTTTCCTGATTTCGTTCTCCAGCTTCTTTTCGTAGCTCTTCATGGCACCCATGCGCTGTTCGACATAGATACGATCGGGATTCTGCGCAGTCAGCCCGTCCGTGGTGCTCCTCATCTGCTGCTGCTGCTGGTAGGTCCAGGATGTGGTGAAATCGAGGGACTGATCGTTCATGACCCGCTCTTCAACCATCGGGGAGAGGGAGAGGGATTTCAGTTCCCTGCTTGCTTTCTCGGTTTGCTGAAAGTTGTTTTTCGATGTAATCTCCTCGGCAAGCGCGCCGACGTAGATCGTCTGGAGCGCTTCCGACTTCTTGCTGGCCAGGTTGTAGGTTTCAGAAAAATCGGCGGTCGATATGTCTTTGGTGAGAATGGCCAGGTTCGCCTCGATGGCGGCGATACTGTTGCTCAACGACAGCTTTTCGTGGTACAGGTAGGCCAATCGTTCACGGTCCTGCATTTCGTTGCCCTGACGCACCTTTTCAAGAAACGCGCGCATGAAGCTGTTCACCAGGGGGGCGAGCCCCTCTTTGCGGGGGCTTGAAGCCATCACATCGATCAGGTGGGTTCCGGGCACCGGATTCACCTTGATGATCGACGGAAGGATATCGGCGCATTTCTCTGCGGGCAACTTCGCAGGCAGGATCGACGCTTTTTGCTTCTGGGACAGCTTTTCGACCGTTTTTTTCAGGATCTCGAAATCCATCATACGCCGTGCCTGCGTATTGGCATAGTCCTGGTAATAGTTGATGATCGAGGGGTCCTCCGAGGTCGTGATCAGCGAAGGAATGACCGGATCGATCCGCATGAGCGCATGCACCTCGTAATTCGGCTTGCTGATCATGAGCACGACCGGAACCGTGAGGGTAAAAAGAAACGAGGCGACAATGACGACAAAAAGTCCATAACGCTTCACAAAACCTGCCGCGTCGAAAGGTTTCGAAGGTTTCCCGAATGGAAGGGCTTCTCTTACGGTACTCTCTTTCAGCATGACGAACGCTTTGGCTTGGAAAATGGCAACAGTTCGAGGGCTTTCGTTTTTTCCTCCCCGTCGAGCACGACGGTCCAGAATAGCGCGACCGTAAGGAAGAGGTAACCGCCGCCGCACAGAAGAACCTGAAGCACCGATTGAACCCGCCCGGTTACGGGGTAGCGATTCGATACCGCATAGACAATCACTGCCGGAAGCAGCGGAACCAGCGCAGGGAATATCGTGTGCGTGATAAACTTACGGTAGCCGATGCGGAAGGTGGCATTGCTTCTCCAGAACAGGTATGAAGTGCTTAACAATGAACTTGCGGCAATCGACGCCGCCGAGCCGGTCAGGCCCCAGACGAATGACGCGGCCGGAATCCAGATGAGCATGAACACCACCTGCACCAGCATGTACTCGAGCTCCCTGCCGTTCCGGTCTATCCCCCTGAAAATCATCGTGACCGGGCCGGTACCGAGCTGGACGGGATAGGCTATGGAGAGAAACACCATCACCTGGGCAGCCGTCGCGAAGCCAGAACCAACCCATGCATCGATGAGGGGATGCGCCATGGCAATGAGGAATATGAAGAGCGTCGAACTGATCATGTTCGTGAAACGGATACCGTTCAGGTAGAGCGCCTTGAGCTCTCCGCTCTCAAGGCGATTGTCCGTGAGCATCACCTTGCGGAGCAGCAGCAGCAGGACGATCGAAAGTGCCGCCGCCGAAAGTGCAGGGATGGCACCATGCAACGGCAGCCACTCGCCAAGGGGCTCAAGAAGGAACACCGGCGGGAGCGCTACCGCTATCGTGGTCGCGACAATGAGCAGATACGTCGAGATCCGCTCCTTCACCGTGTTTTCCCGTTCGCCCGTCCAGTTGCCCTCATGATGGGCCGCGGTGGAAAGGAACGGCCCGAACGCCGAAGATGCTATTCCCCCGGCCGTCGATGGCAATTTTCGCCCCACCTCGAACATGCCCCCCGCCGCGAGACCTGAAATGGCCGTGATGAACAACCGGTCGATGGCGGCAAGAAAAATGCCAAGCATGCCGAGCACCTGTACCTTGCCGCCGAAACCGGTGAACAGCCTGAAGTGCTCCCGGCTCATGAGTTTGTACGAGATCCTCAGGGAGGGAAGGATCGAGCGCGCAATAAACCAGCAGCCGGCCGTTTCCAGAAAGAGCCGAAAGGCAAAGGCATACAGCAGGCCCTTGACGCCGGCCCCCATGGCCAGGAAAGAGAGAATCGCAGCTATTTCGAGCAACCCCGCCACCGTGGTCACCATTTTTTCCCTGGCGAACTCATGCAGACCGTTGAGAATGAATCTGAACCCACCCAGGGTGAGCTCAAGGCTGAATACTGCCGCCGTGCCGAGAAACACCGTAGACGCCAGGTTTTTCTGCGCATCCTGGATATGGAACCGGTCGAGGATGAACGGCATGACGAGAAAAAGGAGCGTGCAGAACAGCAGGCTGAACGCAAACATATAGGCGACGCCCGTTGAAAGCAGCTTGCTGATCTCCGTTTCCCTGCCCTCGGCGAGGTAACGGGCCGAGTAGCGGATGTAGGTGCTGTTCACGCCGAATCCCCCCATCCCCGCATAGGAGAGAATGATGAAGGAGAGTGACCACAGCCCGAACTCTTCAAGCGAGAGGTACTGCAGGACCAACGGCGTGAGCAACAGGCGGCTGACCATGTAGATGATCGTCGCCGCCATCCCCGACAGGGCATTCCTGGCAAGTTTGTTTGCTTTTGCTGTCTGTTCCATTGATCGCTTGAAATAATTACCTGAGTGACCTGTTCCTGTTCATGCGCTTCTCTTGAGCATCTTCTTGACCTTTTTCCTGATATCGGCGGGAATCATCGATTTCAGCAGGAACAACGGCATGAGATCCGAGTAGATGGCGTGCCGGTATGGTGTCATCTTGATGTACTTCCAATAGAGAGCCTTGTACGGATGGCGGTTGGTTCTGTGCCAGGGTTTTGAGCCGCTCGTGTAGTGGATGATGACGGGGTGCTCTTTTGCCTGCTTCAGCTCCGATGGCGTGAAACAGGTGAATTTTTTCTCAAAATCCTTGCTGAAGATCGATGATTGCTGATTCCATTTCAATGGGACTTTTTTCCATCGCCCATTGATCACGGCGTTCAACCCGCACTGATCGGGAAACAGGATGACATCCTGATTGTTCTCAATGAAATCGATGACCCGCTTCTGTATTCCGTCCGTCTTCCACCGGGAAAGGTTGATCAGCATCATCCCCGAGTTGAAATAGACGGCGTCAGGATCCATCCCCAACTGCTTGTGGCGGTCAAAACCAGGGTCTTCGATGGCACACACGTAATTGTCGCCGAACTCCTCCTCGTAGAGCTCCCGTATCGGTCCGTTGACCACAATGTCAGAATCGAGATAGAGTACCTTTTCTTCATCAATGAGTTCCGGAATGAGCAACCGGTAGTAGGTCCCCTTCGGGTAAAATGGATGAGCCGTGGCCAACGCCACGAACAGGGCATCCGACACGGTGATGTTCCTGACCTCACAATCATGCGGTTCGGAAACAGAACGGATGTTGTCAAGATTTTTGCCCGACAGTCCGCTGCTGATGACATAGATCCTGAACGGCACGTCCCGGTTGTTTTCCAGCAGCGACACCATTGCGACACACACATGCTGGACGTAATTATTGTCGATAGCGAATACGATATTGACCCTGCCTGCCATGTTACCTGAAATTGGTTATTGATGGTTGGCCGCAAGATGCCGCAAACCACAGAGGAAACTCAGCCGATGCATGAACGGAGATGGTCGATCCTGTTCCTGAATGTCGTCTCGAACCCGTGCTGGCGGGCAAAGACGATACTGTTTGCCGATCTGCCGGCAATTTCGGAGCGATGTTCGTTCAGATACGCTATCCTGCCTGCGATGCCTTCGATATCATTCAGCTCCGCTCCCCAGCCGATGTCGGCGCGCGCCAGCAGACCGGCAAACGCCCTGTTGTTGTAGCCAACGATCGGCACACCGCAGGCCAGTGTCTCCAGATAGGTGCAGGACGGATCGCTCTGGCGGTGAAGACAGACAAAGAGATCGGTATTGGCCTGGATCTCGGGCAGCAGCCTCGAGTAAAAATCGACGGCACCCGGAAGGAATACCTCCCCACAAAGATTATGGCGACCGATGAACTCTTTCATTTCGGATTCAAGGTCCCCCGCGCCATAGATGGTCAGCGTGAACGCCATCCCGGCATCTTTCAACCGCAACGCGACGTTCAGGAGATGGTCGGCTCCCTTCATGCGAATCAACCGCCCGGAAAACGCGAGACGGAGCGGCTTGCCGAAATCGAGCGAACCGATTCGCCTGTCGAGTCCGCCATCCGAAATCATGTTCGCGCTTGAGACACGGGTGTCGAAATAGAGCAAGTGTTTGTCCTTCCCTCCACAGTAGTGATCGAAGGCCGGCGTCCCGTTCGACTGAAGCCCGTCGGCCAGTTCGAACGCCGTTACCCGTTTCTTCTCCTGCCGCCAGAGGTACAATGACCGCCTGAGGAGCAACAGGGGGTTGCTGGTGCCGAGGGAGGCGATCTGATACCTTGTTTCCGGGATGTACTCGATCACATAGACGCATTTCACGCCCTCCGCCCGGCAGAGCGCGCTGACGTGAAGCTGATCGAACGCATCTCCCGAAGCAAGGACGATCGCTGCGCCACGAATGTGCCCTCTTTCGACCAGCTGGTCCTCCCGAAGCACCCGGCAGGCAAACGGAAGCTCCGCTTCCCGGACATGAACCAGACCGAACGCCGGCAGTGGCTCGGCAATCGTCTTCATGATGCAACTGATTTTTCCCGGCCACTGCTCGACGTATTGCAGGACGCCGTCGTAGAACTTCCGGTCGAAGATGAATACATCCCGCTCCTTCCATACGGCCACCGATGGAATGATGATCAGGTGGTGGGTATCTATCCGGTCAGTCATCAGGTGGTAAGGTCAATATTCATGCTGTACCCTATTTCGAACTGCTGTTGGATGTGGACGAACTGGTGGAATTCACGAACCCCTCCTGACCCCAGATTTTTTTCCTCAGCTCCTGCATCACGCCGAAAGTTTCCAGACTCGAGGTCCCGAGGCTGAGCACCGAGAGCGTCGGGAGGAACTTTTCAAGCGTATAATTGAAACTTGCCATACCGGAGGGACTGATATAGATGATGTCGTTGGACATCAGCGCGAAATTCTGGCTGAAGACTCCGTGCTCGAGCATATTCTTGAGATCGATCCTGATCACATCGCCCTTGAGGTTCTGCTGCCTGATGATGAACACCTTCTCAGCATCGGCGTGTTTGCTCATCCCCCCGGCAAGCATGATCGCCTTGAGCACGTTCATGCCATTCTTGAGCTGAATTGCGCCAGGAGAAGCCACTTCACCCATGACATACACCAGTTCGTCGGCAGCTTCCGGGATGTAAATGATGTCGTTGTTCTGGATCCTCGCATTGAGCGCCATGTTGCCGTTATTGAGCAGGTCCTGAAGATTCACCCAGATAACGGTGTCGTTGCCGCGAATGATTGCGCATTTGGTCAATGAAGACTCCTTGGCCTGGTCGGGAAGGCCCCCGGCAAGTGCCAGTGCCTCGAGCAGCGTACCTTTCCCGGGGAAGTCCACGACACCCGGCTTGCTGACCCGTCCAAGCACGAACGCCTTGTTGTTGTGAAACTCCTGGACCCTTACGGTCACCTCCGGCTTCACATAGAGGACTTCGAGCCGTGTTCTTATCAGGCCCTGAACCTCGGTCTGGGTCCGGTTCATGACGTTGATGCTGCCAATCCGTGGAATGACGATATGGCCGTCGGGAGAAACCATGATGTTATCCTGGGAGATTTCCGGTCGGTGCCAGACATTGACGCTGACAATATCGCCGGGGCCGAGCCGGTACTGAAAACTCTCCCGTGGCGTCAGTGCGTCGATTCTTTCAGGTGACGCGTACTCCTGGACTTTCCCGGGCAGGTCAACCTTGAACTCCTTCTGGGGGGCAGTCTCCGGCAGCCGCGTCTCCATGGGCGCGATGGTGGTGCATGAACAGAGCAGGCACAGCATGCCCGCGAACACCGCGAAAGGGCTCACGCTGCCCACGCCACCCCGACGAAAGCGGCGACAACCCGGAATGCCTGATGGATGCTTGTCGTACATCATGATCTCTTTTCACGCAGCATCGGTGGTGCCGGCTGCCAGTTACACAGAAGTTTTCCGCCGTGTTCGGCCAGGGCGAACACCGGATGACGAACGCCAATCCTCTCCTGACAGATGCCGGCAAGCGGTGCCATCGTCCCGAACGCACCGCTGTCGATAGGTTCGACCCGTTCAGACATGGTCGTCTGAGCAGTTTTTTCGGGGAATGATCCTGGCCGGCACGCCAACGGCGAGACTGTTGTCGGGAACCGAGGTGATGACGACAGCATTGGCCCCGATATCGACGTTGTCGCCGATCGTGATATTTCCAAGGATTTTGGCTCCGGCTCCGATATTGACATTGTTGCCGATACGGGGAGCGGTCTTCTCTTCGATATTTTTCAGGCCGACCGTCACACCGTTCCGAACGATGCAGTTATCACCGAAACTGGCGTATCCACTGATCACAATATCCCCGAAATGCTCGATGCGGAAGTTCGCCCCAACGGGCACCTCGCAGGGAAGCTCGACGCCGGTGAGAACCTGGACAATCTTGAAGCATGTTTTGTACAGGAAGGAAAACGGCTTCCTGAGCATCCCGGACCTGATAGTGTAGCGCCACCGTCCGAACCGGTAGACAGCCATGACCCAGAAACCCTGACTGCCCAGTTTTCCCTCATACGTCGCCAGATCGCGCCGGATGTTCCTAAATAGATTCATGGGGGCGTTACCAGGGGGTTACCGGGGATACCCGACCGAATCCGGTATCCCTGAGAGATTGGACAATCTGCTGCATGACGGCTACGGCTGCCTCCCGTTTCGAAGCGGACGATCCGGAACGCAGCAGCATGTTTTTCGCCAACCTGACCGCATACCAGAGCCACTCGGTTCCAGCGCTTGCCAGCACACCGGCAAAGCCCTTGTTCTTCCGGTAGTACAGCCACTCGCTCCGCATCCTGAACGACTGCACCTGTGCCGCCTTGCTGTCAAACGTCTGGTCCTTCCGGGTTTTGCTGCTGGCCCCGCCGATATGCGTCACCGCAGCATCGGGGATATAGCATATTTTCCAGCCGGCACGCTTCGCCCGGAGACAAAGGTCCGTCTCCTCGTAGTAGATGTAAAACCGTTCATCGAACACCCCGATCTGGTCAAGCATCTCTTTGCGGACAATGCTGAATGTTCCCGGCACCCAATCGACCTCGATCGGCTGGTCATGACCAAAGCCGCCGAATTCATGACGGTTGAAAAAGGAAGATCCGGGAAAACGTGCACTCAGGCCCGAAAGGGTGAACAGTTTTGCGATCGGGGAAGGAAAGCGCCTTGCCGAAGGTTCGAGCCGCCCCTCCGGAGAGAGCACTTTCCCGCCGCACAACCCGCAATCAGGCCTGCCGTCCATGAAGGCCACACCGTTCAGGATCGAGTCCGGTTTCACGTAAGCATCCGGATTGAGCAGCACGACATAGTTCCCTCGTGCAAGCCTGAATGCCTGGTTGTTTGCCGCTGCAAAACCCACGTTATCCTTGTTGGCGACCAGATGCACCCGGGGAAAATCTCGCGCCACCATCGACGCCGATCCGTCATGCGAATCGTTGTCGATAACGAACACCTCCATTTCGAATCCACTGCTGTTGGCGTAGAGCGCGTCAAGGCAATTCCTCAAGATCTCTCTCGTATTGTAGCTGACGATGATAACGGATATCATGTGACGTTCCATTGAGGGTTGTGGATCATCCTGCATTTTTGATCATCGAGAGCTGATTCATGCCATCTTGCCTCGAGTACCTGACGCTGTCCATCAGTTGCCGGATCAGGACAAGCCCGTACCCGTGTTCCGGATAGCTCAGGATATCGGGCACCTGCATCTCCGGATCAAACTCAGGATTCGCATCGCTCACGCTGACCATGAGTTCGCTCTTCTCCGAGCTGAAACTGATCATGACCTGCCGCTCCTTTTCCTGGGGGGCGGCATTGAAGACCGAATTGGCAAACGCCTCGGCAACGGCAAGCTCGAACGCATGACAGAACTCCTCCCGTTTTTCCGCGATACCGGACTGTCCCGAAAAAAACTCGGCAACCATCATCGCCGTTTTCGATGCGATCCTGGCATAGTGAATGTCCGAAGGAAGACTCATGGTCATGAAGGTGTTCATCGGATAGTTATTTTTTCGCTGCCGTTCCTGCTGCATATTCCGCATCGTCATAGATGTCGAACAGACGTGACGCCCTGGTGATATCAAACACCTTGCGCAACTTCTCGTTCAGGCAGGCGAGCCTGACATCGCCCCCCTGCTCCCGCTTTTTTCTTGCAATGCCGACAAGACACCCGAGGCCGCTGCTGTCAAGAAAATCGACTCCGGAAAGGTCGATAACGATCGACTGCGTATCCGTCAATGCCGAAGAGCTGTTCAGGACCCCGGGTGCCGAAGCGGCATCAAGAGAACCATTGAGTGAAACAATGGTGATCCCCTTGCATTTTTTTTCGTTGACCGTCATGGCTGATCCTGTGCATGGATTCTGTTGAGAAAAGCTTTTACCGTCAGGACCATATCCTGAACCGGAGAACCATGGACCGCATAATACCGCTCTACTATCGAACTGTCTTCAGCGTTCACCGGCCAGTCTTCCGCTTCCGCATAGCTGAACACCGCAGGGCGGTAACCTGGCATCAGGACAGACGTCGCCGCTTCCTGATGCCTGCCAGCCTCGACCGGAAAGCTGCCGATGACCGCCACCCTGCCAGACAACGCACTGAACAGCATCGCAAACCGGTCAAGGGACAGCGACCTCGCCAGGCCACTCAGCACGCCTTCGCCGGCAATCGACGGTCTGACCACGATGACGTTTTTACCCTGCTGCACACCCTGAAATGTCATCGTGCGGTTTTTCCATTTTCCCTGGATTTTCAGAAGCGGGGCAAGCAGGAGATACGGAATAAACAGCAGCAGGATGAACAACAACGAGACCGCCGCATGGAAAAGGTAGCGGAACAACCCCAGCCCGAAGATGCCGTCCCGTTTCATACCCGAAAGAAGATGGCGATCTTCCATGGCAATCGACACGCCGCTGGCAGGATCGATCAGGATGTTCCCGTAAGCAATCCGTCCGACGATATCGAGGTTCTCGCCGATATAGGTGTTGTCCAGGAGCATGCTGTTGGAAACCGTACTCTCCCTGTCGACAATGACGTTGCTTCCGATGACCGCAAACGGCCCCACCACAGCGCCCTTCATGATTTGGACATTGTTGCCGATGATCACCGGTTTGATGATTTCCGCCCCTTTGCTGGTAACCACGTTCCTGCCGATGTGGCAGTCGGGTTCGTTACTGTAACCCGGCAGAACGTACGGTGACGGACGTTCGTTCAGGATCTCCGTGCTGAGTCGGTAATAACTGCCGATGGAGTCCAGTTCGACCAGCGAACAGGGTGCCGGTTCCCGAACCTCTCCAACGTTTTCGGGCGTCCCGGTCAACAGCAGGCTCCCCGTCGAGCCCCGCAGGAGCGTTCCTGCCGGGGCCATCGCGACAAACGGTTTCAGCTCATGTTTTTTTTCATAGCTGATGAAGATGAAGCCGCTGGTGACCATCATCCTGCCTTCCGAGCAATACCTGGCGTTCTTGTCCATGACCGCGTCAAGGTCGTCATCGACAAGGATGCTTGCGTAACTGATATCGATGCCCCATCGCGAACCATTTTCACAGTACCGC
Source organism: Chlorobiaceae bacterium (assembly GCA_013334335.1). Classification (GTDB taxonomy): domain Bacteria; phylum Bacteroidota; class Chlorobiia; order Chlorobiales; family Chlorobiaceae; genus Chlorobaculum. The sequence goes on along the minus strand of JAAXXR010000015.1, from coordinate 7,301 downwards.
TCGACATCGTTGAGCGGCCCGTCGCTGACAATCCTTACTGCCGTGCTGCCTGCAAGAATCGAAAAGTCGATGAGGTATTCAATGAACGGCTTGTTGCAGATCGGCATGACGAGAGGATGCACGCCCGGAAACAACGGCGTCAGCCAGCCATAATCCGCTTCTCTGATAACGATGAGGGTTTTCATGGGGGAGCGTTGATTATGCCTTCCTGCCAGTTACATAGGAGTTGACCGCCTCGGCTGCGTCAGAAAAAATGGCAAAAAGCCGTTTGGCCTTTGTCAGTTCAAGCACCATCGTCACCTGTGGTCCGAGACTCGCCAGTTTCAGGTCCCCGTTGTGCTCAAGGCTCTTGCGCAGGCAGGAGACGATGGTGCCGAGCCCACTGCTGTCGATGAAATCGAGTGAGGAACAGTCAAAAACGAACTGCGAGGTCTCCTTCAGGCATGACATGAAGGCAGATTGAAGAAGGTTGCAGTTTTCAGCATCGAGTCTTCCGCTCAATGTCGCTATGCCGACAGGGTGACCGATGCTCGCGTCAAGGTAAAAATCCATAATCGGCTCCATTTAGTAGGCTCCCTTTCCCGAAAGCACGGCGGGGATTGTTTTGAATAAAAGTCGGATGTCGTTGAGAAAACTTGAGCTCTGGATATACTGCAAGTCAAGCCGGACCTGGTCGGTGAAGGGAATATCACTTCTGCCGCTGACCTGCCAGAGGCAGGTGATGCCTGGAATGACATGCAGGCGCTTGCGCTGTTCAAGGGTATACTGGGCCACTTCAGAAGGAATCGGCGGCCTGGGTCCGACCAGGCTCATGTCACCAATGAGGACATTGAACAGTTGCGGCAGTTCATCGATACTGAACTTCCTGATGACGCTGCCGACCCTGGTGATGCGGGGATCCTTTTTCATCTTGAAAATCACCCCTGCCGCCGACTCGTTTTGCGCCTCGAGCTCCTTTTTGATCTGCTCGGCATTGACGACCATCGAACGAAACTTGTAGAACTTGAAATGCCGTCCATTCCGGCCGACACGCGCCTGAACGAACAACAAGGGACCCGGATTCTCAATCCAGATGGCAATAGCCGTAAGGATAAACAGTGGCGACAGGGCGATAATCGCCGAGATCGACACGGTAATGTCGAGCAGTCTTTTCAGGATATAGGATACCGCAACCGTAAACTCCCACAAGCTCACTTTAAGCGCGCGGCCAAAGCGGGCATTCGGATTGATGGAGTTGCTGACTTTACGCACCAGCTCCTTGCGTACCGTCGGATCAAGTTCCATGGCCTATGCTGATTGTTCTTTGACGAAGGATTTTCCATTTCATAACCCGGAACAGAAACAACGGATTGCCGATGACATATCTTTTCCACATCCTTCCCGGCTCCTGCAAGATCCTGTAGACCCATTCAAGACCGATTTCCCGCAGCCAGCGCGGAGCCCTGCTGATATTGCCGGAATAAAAGTCGAACAACCCTCCGACCCCCATCAGCACCAGAGGTGCCAATACGTCATGATGGCGTGAAATCCACTTTTCCTGAATCGGAGTGCCGAACGCCACAAGCAGGATCGAGGCTCCGGATTCGTTGATCCTGTCGACGACCGAACGGCTTTCGGTCTCGTGATTGAAATAACCGTGGGCAGTACCGGCGATCGAGACCCCATAGTGCTCGCGTAGTTTCATTGCGGCCATCTCTGCCACCCCGGGTTTGCCGCCAAGCAGAAACAACCGCTCCCCCCTGGCTGCGGCCATCCGGCACAGAAACGGCAACATATCGGTACCGTTGATGTTTTCCTTGAGCGGCGTGTTCAGCATCTTCCCTGCGATGATCAGGCCTATGCCGTCAGGAAACAGGCAATCACCAGACTTGAGGAGTTCGAAATACTCCCGATCGGACACCGATTTGTTCAGGCAGTCAGGATTGACAAAGAATATCCTTGCCTGTTTTTTCCCTTCGATCCTCGCCGCAATGACGGCGATGGCTTCATCCATGGTCAAATTGTCAATATCCAGGTCCAAGATCCTGAATATGCCGTCGACATCGGAGACCGATTCGGTATAAAACAACATGGGCAGTGCGCGCAGCAGCAGCAGCAGATCGTATGCGGCGCCCTTGCTGAAAGTATACTCCCACTCGATGGCCTCCCGGCCTTCATGCGCGGTTTTGCTTGACCTGCGCAAATCCCAGAGGCTGACGATACCCGGTTTCATCATGCCGGTATAACCGCTTTCCGGCGAAGGAGAACGCTCCTCAAACGCCCTGATGGAGCCCCCGACGAGGGCAAGCTTTCCGGCAAGAACACCAATAAAAAGGGGCAGGTCACGAAAGGGCGCCCTGATGTCGTTGAAGCGATAGATGTTTACCGGAAAAGACCTTGCTCCGGCGATCACCTGCCTCATGAGCACCGGCTTCGAGGTAGCAAGCTTCCTGATCCCCAGGGCAAGCAGGAGGGGAAACGCCAGTGTCGACAGCATGAGCAACGATACGCCCAGTTCGATACTTCTGGTCATCACCCTTGCCGCAAGTTCCGCCACAGCCGCACGGATCTGCACAGCATACCGTCTCACTCCGGAAGCATTGCCGGACAGGCGCTTTTCAAGGATATCCGAATACTCCTTTCTTGCATTCATAGCATTGATCCCATTACCGAAGCCTCCCGTTACCGTCCGGCTTTTGCTGATGTCGCCAGACGCTTCCCCTTGCCGGCACGGGCCGCCACTCATCCCCGCGCATCGCCACCCTCCTGATCTCCTCGCAACTTGTCAATCCTGACGATGACACAGGTGACGTCATCGTCGAAACCCCGGGAAGCGGAAAACGACGAAAGCGAATCCATCATGACGCCCATCAGTACGTCCGGGTCCAGATGGTGATTGGACTCGATAAGTTCGACCAGCTGTTTCTCGCCATACAACTCGTTACCGGGTGAACTGCTCTCGGTCACTCCGTCGGAATAGAGAACAAGGAGATCCCCGGGGGCGAAAAAAAACGACACGGGTGTATACTCCGGCTTCTCGACCATGCCCATGGGAAGACTGTCTCCCTTCATCATCGTGCAACTTCCTGTGGCAGCGTGATAGTGAATAACGGGTGGATGACCGCAATCAACGATCGAGCAGAGCCCCGAAACGAGGTCGATCCTCAAAAACATCAGGGTCGCGAAAGAGCCGAGCGCCACCAGCTCCTTGATGCAAAGCGCATGCATCCCCCTGACGATTTCAATTAAAGGGGGAAGCCCGTGCTCACTATATTTTGTCTGTGCAAGCGCCTTCAGAAACAGGGATTTCAATCCGACACCGATGAGCGCGGACTGAATGCCATGCCCCATGACGTCTCCGATCAGGAGATCGGCATGTTCAGGATCATAGACGATGTAATCCGTAAAATCACCGTCGAGATGTCCAGAGGGAATCATCATACGGCTGATCGTCGCACCTTGCAGGGTCGGGACAAATGGACTTTGCAGGAGTTTTTTCTCGATCTCCGACTCGATCTCCCGCTGCATGATCTCATATCGTTCCCTGCTGCGTTCAGCCTCGACACGGACACTGACATCCCTGGCGACAAGCACCGTATGCTGAACGGAATCGATATGAACAACGCCTTTCGAAATTTCGAGAGGAACAATGCCTCCGCTCTTTTTCAATCCGTTGATCTGGCGTACGCCTCCGTTGAGGCTGTTGGGCATATCATCTGACGAGATGGGCTGCGTCGAGAAAAAATCCAAAGCCCTGCATTCCGGAGAGATGATGTCAAGGAACTGCTGTTCATGATGTTCGTGACGGTCAAATCCGAACAGGTGCTCGGCAGCACTGTTTCTGTAGATTATCCTGCCATCCTGATTGGTCATGAACACCGCGTCCTGCGCGGCATCGGTCATGGAACGGAATTTGTCCTCGCTCTGCCGAAGATGCTCAGTCATCTCATGAAGGGCTTCGTTCGCCTTCAGCAGTTCACTGTTTTTTTGGGATATCTCGGTGAACATCTCTTCCCGTTCGGACTTCAGGCAGTAATAGTCGATGGCGTCATTGAGAATCCCCCTGAATTCTTCAGGCTCAACCGGTTTCGGAACAAACCTGAATACCTCACCCTTGTTGATGGAGTTGATGATCTGATCGAAATCCTGAGAACCGCTGAGTATGAGTCGAAGCGCCTTCGGACTCCTGTTTTTCACTTCGCCGATCAATTCCAGCCCACTCATTTCCGGCATGCGAAGATCGGAAACGACAACCGCGACATCATGGAGTTCGAGAAGGTCAAGCGCCTGCGCGCCGTTTTCTGCGAACAACTTGCCGTAGGGTTCCCTGCGCAAAAAACGTTTCAGGGAACTGAGAATATCAGGCTCGTCATCGACAAACAGGACGGCAAGCGAACGACGATCAATCATGTTTGTCGGTGTTTGCGAGTTGTCTCAGCGGAAGTTCGATGGTAAACACTGTTCCTCCTTCGGAAGGAGCGTGAACACTGAGCTTTCCTTCGTGTTTCTGAACGATGATATCATAGGAAATGCTGAGCCCGAGACCAGTCCCCTTTCCTGGAGACTTGGTGGTGAAAAACGGTTCAAATATGTGCAGCATAGCCTCATTGGAGATACCCGGCCCGTCATCGGCTATCGAACAGAATACATGATCATCATCATGCCATGTATGGATGCTGATCATGCCGGACTCGGTTCTCTGCTGCGATGCTATGGCATGGGCACTGTTAATGATGAGATTCAAAAACACCTGATTGATCTGCTCCGGATTACACGGAATCAAAGGCAGTTTGCTCAGATCCTTCTTGACCTCTGCTATGTAGCGATATTCATTTCTGGCAATGATGAGCGTATCCCGGATACCCTTATTGATATCAAACAATACCTTCTCATTTTCGTGATGGCGAAATGAAAAGTTCCTCATGCTTTCGATAATGGTTTTTATACGATCAAAACCACTCTTCGACTCGGAAAAGATCTTGGGAATATCTTCAAGCAACGTATCAATGCCGAGATCAGACTCTTTTTGATGCAAGTCATGCAATGCACCATTGAGCGCCTCCCCCGCTTCATATTTCCGGATGATCTCGCGATAACCGGCAAGAATTGACTGTAAATCGTCGATATCTTCCTGGAGGGCGGAGAAATTGATCCTCACGAAATTGATGGGGTTGTTCAATTCATGGGCAAGACCGGCGGCCAGTTGACCGATCGAAGCGAGCTTGTCCCGAAGGATCATTTGCCGATGCGTATTCTCGAGCTCCCTTGTCCGCTCCTCCACCCGATGCTCAAGCGTATGGTTGAGCCGCAGCAGCTCTTCTTCTATTTTCCGCCGTTCAGTGATATCGAGGACAATGCCCCGGACACCCACCGGACAGCCATTCCGGACTATTTTCGCCGAATAGATGAGAATCGGGAATCCTGTTCCGTCTTTTTTCTTTCCGGTATACTCATGACGTTCAAACGGAATATCCTTCAGGCGGCACTCGATCGTGTAGGCCACCCGACTCCGTTCCTCCTCCATAAACAACTCCAGGCTGGAAACGCCGGCTTCGAGATCCTCTTTCGTGTACCCGAACAACTCGTAGCCAAGGCGATTGGTATACGTAATTATTCCGCGCGTATCACACTCGAATACAGGCTGCGGAAGCAGCTCAGCCAGCTCCTGAAAACGCATTTCGCTTTCAGCGAGAGCTTCCTGCTCTTTTTTTTGCTGGGTAATGTCCTGTTTGATCGCGATATAGTGGGCGATCTGGCCGACGCGATCGGTTATTGGGCTGATGGTGGCAGATTCCCAGTAGAGATCGCCGTTTTTTCTTCTGTTGATAAACTCCCCATCCCAGCTCTTTCCTGATGAAATGGTTTCCCAGAGTTGTTTATAGAAGTTCTGTGAATGCTTCCCGGATGAAATCAATTTCATCTTTTTGCCCCGCACCTCTTCGTCGCTGTATCCGGAAGAGACCGTAAATGCAGGATTGACATAGTCGATGGTTCCATCCGGACCGGTGATGACCACGGTCAAAGGACTTTGGGCCATTGCCGCGGTCAGCAGCATCACCTGCTGGCGAAGGTCCTGTTCACGCAGGGCGTTCTTGATCGTAGTCCCCAGCCGCTCAGGATCGATCGGTTTCAGGAGATACTGATATGCGCCCAATTTCAAAGATTCAACAGCCTGTTCGAGATCGCTCGAACCGGAGGACATGATGACCGGCAGGGTGTAGTTGTGGTCCCGGATATAGGAGAGAACTTCAAGCCCGTTTTTTTTCGGCATGTGGATATCCAGCAGCAGAAGATCAACAGGCCGGGAACCAAGAATGGCGATGCAATTATCCCCGTCAGTAGCGGTAACAGAATCATAGCCGAGAGCTTCGACCATTCTGGATACGATCACACGGACGACCGCATTGTCATCGGCGATCAGCACGACCGGCTTTTTTTTGGTTGGGGGCATTTTCATTCAGGGATAATGAAAATCAAGCAGCAATAATATATAATTTATTTTATCATTTTCACATACCGCTACTATATACAAAACCCATATAAACGATCTATAATTACCCATAATTCGATATATACAATCATATCATGAGATGAGAATCGAACTTGTTTGTAACGCAACAGCCAACCCTGGAGAGCCAAAGTGTACAAAGCCCTGGAATATTCCACGAAGATGACAAGACCTGAATAAGCTCCCTTCCGGCCTGGCCACCGATGCGCAAGACAGCAACCTTTCCTCCGGATGTTTCTCAGGGAATTCCGGGGAAGCAAGGGCGGTCGGTTCAAGATAAAAAATATCGAAGCCCTCGAGGGCAACCCCACCTCGCATCATCTTGCCGGAGGGGTACCCCTGATGAGTCGTAAGGCTATCGGCGGCGCGAGCGTGTCCAGGGGATGAGTGGATATGAGGAGGCCGTGCCCGCTCCCGCAGTCAGCCGCGGCTGAAACCGGGAAAAAACGGAGTATATGGGCGGGCATGCACAAAGTCGAGAAGCATCGCGCGTATCAAAGCACCTTCCTGATTGTGCCAGGTCACCGATCAGGATACGAACCGGCACCCTGGCGAATCTAAACCGCTGATGCAGTTCATCAACTGAGCTTATCGTCAATCAATCGCCCGATCATCTTCTGGATCTGCAGGCCCGGTACCGTTTATTGCTCTTGTCACGCTTCGCACCGGTCTCGAATTACCCGGTGTAGATCAGTGTCATCGGTCGACATCCGGAGATGAACCCGAGATCGAAAGGGTTGGGTGACGCAAACCAATTGCGTCGATCCGTCAGGATTCCGATACGGAAACGGCGAAGCGCACGGGATTTGGGCAG
>JAAXXR010000074.1 GCA_013334335.1 Chlorobiaceae bacterium | reverse complement strand
GATCTCCTGCAAGATGGCATCCGCCACGCTCCGGTCGAAGGAGGAGATCTCGAGGCTGGTGAAAAAGGCGTGCGCATCGGCGATGGTCATGCGGGTCACCTCACCGATGTTCCTGCCGGAGACCCTGACCAGGCGCGCATCCGGGTTGAGCCGCGACCCCTCGCACTCGGGGCAGGTGGCGTATCCGCGGTAGCGGCTCAGGAACACCCGGAAATGGACCTTGTAGCCTGAATCCTTCTCGATATCGGCAAAAAAGGGCCGAATCCCCTTGTAGCTCTTTTCCGGTATCCCCCGCCAGATCAGCTCCTTGTGCGCGTAACCCAGCTTTTCGTACGGCGTGTCGACCGGGATGCCGACGTCGGGGGCGATGCGCAACAGCTGCTTCTGGTACCACGAGTACTTTTCCGAATTCCAGCAGGTGATGGCGCCTTCGGCGAGCGACAGCGACTTGTCCGGCACCACGGCGTCCTCGTCGATGCCGGCGATCCGGCCGAACCCCTGGCAGGCCGAACATGCGCCGATCGGGGAGTTGAAGGCGAAGAGCTGCGGGGAGGGGTCCTGGTACACCACGCCATCAAGTTCGAGCCGGTCGCTGAACCGGAACTCCTTGCCGCCGGCCACCCTGATGACGGCGTTGCCCCCCGACTCGGAAAAACAGCTCTCGGCGGCCTGGGCGACGCGCCCGTAGACTTTCTCGTCCTGCCGGGCGACGAAACGGTCGACCAGCACCAGCAGCCCCGAAAGCGATTTCGGGTCCATGGCCTCGACCTCGGTTCGTGCGGCGGCGTCGGAGATGTCGATCACCGATTCTTCCCGGAGAAGCCTGAAGAAGCCCTTCTGGAGCAGGTTCTTCAGCTCCTCGGATGTCGAGCAGTCGTGATGGGCGGCATCGTGGTGGCAGGGAAACGGGTAGCCAACATAGAACCGCGTGCCGTCGTCGAAAAATCGGGCCTGCAGGGCGACATCTTCCGGGGTGTGCTTCAGCACCAGTTCGTTGGTGTCGCGGGAGTAGATCTTGCCGATCCTTGCATAGAGCAGCCGCAGGTAATCGTAGATCTCCGAAACCGTGCCGACGGTCGAACGCGGGTTCTTCGGGATGGATTTCTGCTCGATCGCTATGGCCGGGGCGATCCCCTCGACCGTCTCGATTTCAGGCTTCGGGATCCGCTCCAGGAACTGCCTGACATATGCTGAAAGCGATTCGACATAGCGGCGATGACCTTCCGCGTACAGGGTGTCGAACGCCAGGCTCGATTTGCCGGAGCCGCTCAGGCCGGTCAGCACGACGAACCGGTTGCGCGGTATGCGGACGGTGATGTGCTTGAGGTTATGCGTCGTGACGCCGCCAAGCACGATATCGGGAAGGGTTCCGGATTGCATGCCTGAAGGTGTTTCGGGATTATGGTTCCGGCGGGAGAGGTCGACAGGGTTGTGCATGAAGTGGACAAGATGCTTGAAAGACTCTCAGGAAAACGAAATGTAACGATTTCGGCAACGGAACCAGTCACTGTTTTCCGTAGAGGTCGAGAAGCATCGCCACGGTGGTCTCGCCCAGCAGCTCGTGTATCCTGACCTGGAGTTTGACCATGTAGCTCTTGTGGTTGCAGTTCGTCTCGATCTCGCACTGGCAATTCTCCTGCGAGCAGCGCATGAGGTGGGGTTCGCCCTCGATGGCCATGCCGATGTCGGCGACGGTGATGTTTTGCGGAGGTTTGCCGAGCGTGTACCCCCCCTTGACCCCCTGCACCGATCGGACGATGCCGGCCTTCTTCAGGTTCTGCATCGCCTTGGCGAGAAACACCTGTGAAAAGCCGATCTCTCCGGCCATCTCCTTGACCGTCACGATGCGATCGGTCTCCCGCAGGGCCAGGTAGGTCACCGCATGGAGGCCGTATTCAAACTTTCTGGATACCTGTAGCATGGCTGCTGATTGGTTTTAAAACAGGATTAATTTACACCTGTTTCCGGAAATTCCCAAACACATCTTTTTTTCAGCTTGCAACGGCTATATTTCGAAGAAACCGCGAAGACCGGCAAGCCGTCCCGAAAAGAACCCGAATCCATCAGTGCCGATATGTCCAACCCAAACCCATCCAACGACCGCTGGTTCATCTGGCAATTCGCCGAAAACCAGGAAGCGCGAATCCGCTATCAGGAGTACGGGCCGGCCGATTCGCCGTTCACCCCGATACTTTTCCTGCATGGGTACGGCGGCATGCTCGAGCACTGGAACCTCAACATTCCTGCGTTCGAAAAGAGGTACAGGATCTACGCCATGGACCTGATCGGTTTCGGGCAATCCGGAAAGCCGAACGTAAGGTACAGCCTCGAGCTCTTCGCAGCGCAGATCGAGGCGTTCCTGCATCTCAAGAAACTTGAAAAGATCATCGTGGTTGGCCACTCGATGGGTGCCGCCGGCAGCATCGTCCACGCCCACCTGAACCCTTCGGCCATCAGGGCACTGGTGCTTGCCAATCCTTCAGGGCTTTATGGCGACAGCATGGACGGCATGGCCAAAGCGTTTTTCGGGCTCGTCGGCTCACCGCTCATCGGCGAGGTGCTGTTCGCGGCATTCGCCAACCCCGTCGGCGTCTCGCAGAGCCTCACCCCGACCTACTACAACCAGAAAAAGGTTGACCTCAACCTCGTCAACCAGTTCTCCCGTCCGCTTCAGGACCGGGGCGCGATCTTCTCCTACCTCTCACCCTCGAAGCGTCCACAGGACTTCACGCTCGACCACCTGAAACCTTGCAACTACAAAGGAGACGCCTGGCTGGTCTGGGGAGCGGAGGACACCGCGCTGCCGCCGCACAAGATCATCCCCGAGTTTCAGAAGCTGCTGCCGCAGGCGGGGGCGTTCATCATCCCGAAAGCGGCCCACTGCATCCATCACGACGCCCATGAGGCCTTCAACGACCGTCTCGGGAAGATTCTGGAACAGTTGGACTGATTTGCCGGTTCGCCGGCCAGGCACTCAATACGACATGCCCGACTTGTAGCGGAGGTCCTTGAACTGGGGCGCTTTCATGGCGATCTCCAGGAGGTAGCTCCGGTACTCGCCCGAGGGCACCCACTGGAACCTGAACTGGAAATCGTGCAGATCGCGGTAGAGCACCAGCGTCGGATAGATGAACTGACGCTTCTTCAGGTCGTAACTCGTGTTGACGCCAGCCTGCCAGTGGCGGGACAGCCCGATCCTCGCCGAGGTGTTGAGCAGCGCCGACGTGGTTGGCGCGAGCGGATTGTTCCTGTCGGTCACCAGGTAGATCGAAGAGCGCAGCGACCAGGGAAGCAGCGGGCTGAATTCAACCAGTTCGCCGTTCGAATAGCGGTCCCTGAAAATGGCCTGGTCGATCTTCGTCCCGTCGCTCCGGAACGGGGAGCGGTTGCTTTCACGCTCCAGGTCGTAACGGCTGCGGAGGTTCCCGCTGAAGTTCACGCTCAGGTTGAGGTAGCCGGTAAGCATGCGCAGCAACCCCTTCCCTTCGTCGACGTTGAGCCTGTTGATCCGTGCGCCGGTCGTCGGGTTGTACGAATAAAAATCGTAGGCGGCCCCGGCCGTCATCTGGAGACGTGGAGCCAGCGCGTTGCTTGATGCGGTCAGCAAGAGCGGCGCGATGCGCAGCGAGTCGGCCGCGAAATTGTAGCCCGTGGCCGCCGTGAACGACAGCAGTTGCAGCGTCTTGTCCGCGGCGGCAGGATCGGCGCCGGAATCACCCGCCGAGCCCGGAGCGCGGAACTTCCCGTGGAACAGGTTCTGGATGCTGATGCCGACATAGCGCCGCTCCCCGGGAATATCGCTGTAGATCGAAGAGGCGAAGCGGTTGTACCGGACCAGGGACTGGGACACCGGGTTGTAATAGGAGCCGTAGTAATCGTACCCCGAACCCTGGTAATCAGGATTGTAGGTGAAGGTCAGCGTCGGGATCAGGGTATGCCTGATGGCCTTGATGCCGACGAGCTTGTCAAGGAGCGGCGTATTCGATGATGCATACAGCCGGGTCTGCGCGTCGATCGAAAACACCGTCGTCGAATACTCGGCGGGATCGTCGAGCAGGAGCGACTGGACGCCTCCGTTATACTCCTGGGTGAGGGTCCTGTTGACCCGATAGTGGCTGAAGGTCAGCGAGGGGGTCAACGTCAGGTACCTGAACAGCGTCGACTGGACCTTGAACGGCAACTGGATCCTGCTTCCGGAAAGGTCCTCCTGAAGCGAGACGGTCTTGTACAGCTCCTGGAACGTGAGCCCCTGGGTGAACGTGGCCCGGTAACCGGGCGCAAACATCTGCTGGTAACCGACCTCAAGGCCGGCATTGCCGGTGTAGAGGCTGGACCTGACCGTATCGACATGCGAGAACTGCCCGATGAAGGAGGCGCTCGGCTGGAGGTACAGCCTGGAGCTCCAGTCGGTTGGATCACTCACCGTTCCGGACCTGAAGGGATAGATCTGGCTCTGGTAGAGGGAACCGGTCAGGGTCTGGGTGAGGTTCGTCTCCGTCAGGTCGTCGACCCGCTGGTAGCCGAGGGAAAACACACGGGTCCCTTCGGCCCACGACTTTGAAAAGGAGGCGTACGAGGTCGCCTGGTCGGTGATGATGTTCTCGACGTTGATCGAGTTGACATCGTAATAGCGGTCGCCTCCGAGGTACTGCAGATTGACGTCCAGCTTGGCGGTCGGGTCGAACTGCTGGTGGTGGACGATCCTGGTGTTCCAGTTCTTGTACTCGGCGTGGTCGGGATCGTCCGGATGTTTGACGAGGATGGTCTCGTATTCGCTTTCGATCGATCCGCTCACACTCTTGCCGACCTTGTACCTGAAACGCTCGCCCAGTCGCCAGCTGCCGTTGAACGCGTAGTCGCTTTCGAGCTTGAGGTCCGAGTAGTCGTTGATCGCCCAGAAATAGCCGATATCGGAGATATAGGTGCCCCGTTTTCCGTCGCTGCCGAGCCCAGGGACCAGCACGCCTGACGCCCGCTTGTTCGAAATGGGCACCGACATGAACGGCAACGGCAACAGCGGGACCTTGGGAAGCCGGCGGTTGAAAATCTCCGGGCGGATGTACATGATCAGGGGACGCGCCACCAGGCGGTCTCCGGGGATGATCTTCATGTTTTTGCCCGCAAACCAGTAGTGGGGCTCCTCCAGGTCGCAGGTCGTGTAGTTGCCGTCCCTGAGATAGAGCTCCCCGCTTGGCATCCGCTTGACCTGGTAGCCGTTGTAGAACCCCTGGTCATCCTTCGATGAAACGTTCGTCGTCAGTCCTTTCCGGGTCTTGTAGTTGTAGGTCATCACCTCGGCTGTGAACGAACCCTCCTTGTCGGTATAGACCGGAAGTTCCACCGGACGGCCGAGGGAATCGGACGCGGCCTGGGAATGGACCGTCCTGACCACATGGTCCACGGTGATTCTCGGCCCCACGACGCGCATGTCCTTGTAGTCGACCTTCGCTTTTCCGTACAGGTCCGCCGTGCGCTTGTCGAAATTATAGATGAGTGAGTCCCGCGCCGTGTAGACGATGGTCGAATCGAGATCGTCATGCCTGGCCGGCAGGCTATCGGGAGATGCCGAACCGCTTTTTTTGCCGCCATCAGGCTTCCTGTCTGCATCGCCCGCGCGTGCCGGCACGATCCCTTCCGTCATGTTGACGAGAAGTATCAGGCTAAGCACTTTCAGCGACTTCAGGAATCTCACAGGGGCCAATGCTGATGGTTTGCCGGACGTGTCCACGTTTCGCATGTCCGGTGATAAAATCGCAATATATGAAACCTTTACCTATTTGAGGGTACCCTGACTGCGGTTCGGCAACCTGATCGTGACAGAAAACAGCCGAAAGAGCACGATCCGACCGTAGTCGGCCGTGTGTCGCAGTTGAAATAAAGCAAAGGTTTCTATATTCTAATGAAGCAGGCACCGCATCCGCGGTCCGCCGTATGCACAGCTCACAACGCCACCATCATCTCAACGACTGGAACTTCATGACGAAGGTTGTTTACAACGCCCCCGACGCAGCCGGCCATTTCGGCACCTTCGGCGGCAAATTCATTCCGGAAACCCTGATAAAAAACGCCGCCGACCTTGAGCGGGAGTACCTCATCGCCCGGGAGGACCCTGAATTCCAGGGCACGCTCGCCAGCCTGCTGCGAGACTATGTCGGCCGTCCGACCCCGCTCTACCGCGCCGCACGCCTCAGCGAAAAACTCGGAGGCGCCTCCATCTGGCTCAAACGCGAAGACCTCTGCCATACCGGCGCCCACAAGATCAACAACGCGCTCGGCCAGGTGCTCCTGGCCAGGAGGATGGGCAAGAAGCGGGTCATCGCCGAAACCGGGGCCGGCCAGCACGGCGTTGCCACCGCGACCGTCTGCGCGCTCTTCGACCTCGAATGCATCGTCTACATGGGCGAGGAGGACATCCGCCGGCAGGCCCCGAACGTCGCCAGGATGAAGCTGCTCGGCGCCACCGTCCGCCCGGTCACCGCCGGCACCAGGACCCTCAAGGACGCCACGAGCGAGGCCATCCGCGACTGGATGAACAACCCGGAAGAGACCTTCTACATCGTCGGCTCGGTCATCGGCATGCACCCCTACCCCATGATGGTCCGGGACTTCCAGGCGGTCATAGGGCGCGAGACCCGCCGCCAGTCGATGGAACAGATCGGACGCCTCCCCGAGGTGATCGTCGCCTGCGTCGGAGGCGGCAGCAACGCCATGGGCATGTTCCACGAATTCATCCCGGACTCCGGAGAGGTCGAGCTGATCGGGGTCGAAGCCGCCGGCGAAGGGCTCGACGGCAAGCATGCGGCCTCCCTCTCCAGGGGCGAGATCGGCGTGCTCCACGGCGCCATGATGAAACTGTTGCAGGACGAATTCGGGCAGGTGCAGGAAGCCCACTCCATCTCCGCCGGGCTCGACTACCCCGGCGTCGGGCCGGAGCACTGCTACCTGCAGCGCAAAGGCATCGCCACCTACACCTCGGCCACCGACCGTGAAGCCA
>JAAXXR010000073.1 GCA_013334335.1 Chlorobiaceae bacterium | reverse complement strand
GGAAAGAAGATGCCATCACCCGGCCTGACATTCCCGAGTGCAAGTGACATGCCTGCGTCATTCCTTAGTTTTAACCGTCAGGTTTGATATATTCAAGTATCCAATAATTATGCGGAATTCATGAAAGTCCGAAAGATATCCGGTTTGCGAAACGTGCTTCGCATTTTCGAGATAGCACTCTTTTTTGCTGTCGCTGTGCTTGGATACGGGCTGCTTGCAAAAACCTCATCGACAGGCTCCAAGTCCAGGAGTCGCAGCGTCCCTACCGGTATCGAAAAAAACCTTACCTGTGGCGCTCAAAACAGGGAACTCCCCAGATTGTCCCCGATGGGGCATCCTCAAGCTGTAGCGAGGCCGGCGTTCGACGCGGTGAAAAAATTCAGGCTCATCACTTCGCAGCAGGCACAGTTTTCCGGGTTCCATCCAGCGCTCCATGTAACACAATCCGATGCAGGCATCCCGCAACAGTTCGACTACACCTCCTTCTCCGCTCCTCTTCCTTGCAATCTCCTCCAGCAGAATCCCGTTCTCCTGATTTAGAAATCGCGTCAAACCTGCCCGGCGACCTGAACCCTGCGGTATCGGCTTAACCTGTTCTCTGCCAGACCGCGGATGTGAGGATTCTTTTTTTAACCGGCTCAGGCTTTCAGTACACGAAACCCCTCTGACGTAAAAAAAACGGAAAATCCGACAATAGTTCAGAAACTGGATTCGACTTATGCGATTTCTCTTCATAACGATGGAGCCCACGAACAACAGCGCGCTGAAATCGGCAGCCGCCGAGTTGAACCGTGAGTTCGGGATCAACCTGGATGTCTCGATGTTCAACCTCGGCCTGAACCATGGCAAGCAGGACTGGACAAAACTCGAGAAAGAGGTTCCATCCGCCGATTTCATTTTTGGATCGATGCTCTTCAGCGAAGAGATCGTCCGGCCACTTGAACAGATTCTCGAGACTGCCGCATGCCCAGTCTGCATGATCACCAGCAATCCTGCCCTGATCAGCCAGACACGCGTCGGCCGGTTCTCCCTGCAGAAATCCCGGGAGGATGAAAAGCCGCAGGGTATCTTCAAGCAGTGGGCGGCCAAACTCAAGCCGACCCACAGCAGCGGGGAGAGCCAGCGACAACTCGCCATGGTGCGCAACGTCGGCAAGCTCATGAAACATATCCCCGGCAAGGCAAGGGATATCCACACCTTCATTTCAGCCCACCAGTTCTGGCTGAACGGCTCAAAAGAGAACATGAGGCGATTCCTGTGCCTGCTCGTGGACCGCTACATTCCGGGGCAAAAAGGGGTCCTGCCGCAAAAGGATCCGATCTTCTACCCCGATACGGCCCTGTTCCACCCCGATGCAGGAAACCCGTTCGCCTCGACTGCACAATACCGCGAGTGGCACCAGAACAACCGTCCGGAAACCGGAAAGGGGACGGTGGCCATCCTCGTGATGCGCGCCACGCTGCTTTCGGAAAACATGCTGCATGTCGAGCAACTCGTCCGCGACCTCGAATCACACGGTCTCCGCTGCTGCGTCGCTTACAGCGGTGGCCTTGATTTCCGTCCGGCGCTCGAAGGGTTCTTCGACCCGGGAACTCCGGAATCAATACCGGTCGACCTCCTGATCAATGCCACCGGATTTTCGCTGGTCGGCGGTCCTGCCGAGACACGCTCGGCCGAAGCCGTGGATATCCTGAAGAAGATCGGGGTGCCCTGTTTCAACATCATCCCGCTTGCCTTCCAGTCGATCAGCCAGTGGAGACAGAGCCACCTCGGCCTCACTCCGCTGCAGACCGCGCTGAGCGTCGCCGTGCCCGAACTTGACGGAGCCATCGAACCGCATGTCTTCGCAGGACTTGAGGAAGGCAGCGACCGGACCATGCCGCTTGCCAGTGAATCCGCCGCCCTGGCGTTGAGAGTCTCCCGCTGGTTGCGACTCAGGAGAAAAGAGCCCGAAGAGAAGAAGCTCGCCATCGTGCTCTTCAATTTCCCGCCGAATCTCGGCAATGCTGGTACCGCGGCATTTCTCGAAGTTTTCGAAAGCCTGTTGCGCCTGCTGAAAAAGCTGAAGGAGGATGGCTACCGGGTCGATCTGCCGGCCTCCACCGACGAGCTTCGCGAAAGGATTCTCGAAGGCAACCGGCTCGTCTATGGTACGGACGGCAACGTCGAGGCGCACTATCCCGTCGATCAGTACCGGAAGCAGTTTCCGGCCTATGAAAAGATCGAACCCTTCTGGGGCGATGCTCCCGGTGAGATCCTGAACGATCTTACCCGCTTCCACATACTCGGAGCCTCGTTCGGCAATGTCTTCGTCGGGCAGCAGCCTTCGTTCGGATACGAGCGCGATCCCATGCGCCTGCTCATGGCCAAGGACGCCGCCCCCAACCATGCGTTCGCCGCCTTCTACTCATGGCTCGACCACGAGTACCATGCAGACGCCGTTCTCCATTTCGGAACCCACGGAGCCCTCGAGTTCATGCCGGGAAAACAGGTCGGTCTTTCGGTCGACTGCTGGCCGAAGAAGCTGATCGGCTCGTTGCCCAACTTCTACTGCTACTGTGTGAACAATCCGAGCGAAGCAGCCATCGCCAAGCGAAGGGGCTTCGCCACGCTGGTCAGCTATATGGCACCACCCCTCGAACATGCCGGTCTGTACAAGGGGATGCGACAGCTTCGCGATCTGGTGAGCGCCTGGCGCAACCGTCCATCGGACGAAGTGCTCCAGCAGATCCGTGAAATGGCCGCAGTCATCGACATGCTCCCCAGCTCGCCAGACATGGCGGACGAAGCCTGGATAACCTGGTTGAACAACGAGCTCTACCTGGTCGAGGAGCGCATGATCCCGCTCGGCCTGCATGTTCTTGGGCAGGCACCGTCACTCGACAGTCTTACGGACAACCTCACCCTCCTGGTGAGCCATGCCCGGCCCGAGCTTGAAGACCGCTCCCTTCCCGAACTGGTGTGCACAGGTCTCGGCCTCGACTTTCACTCGATAGCCGAAGGCCATGAAGAGAACATGGAGCTCCGGGACTCATGGAAGAAGATCGAGTCGACCTGTCGGGAGGCCGTGAGGCGCTTCATCGGCACCCTGCCGGAAAAGATCCCTGCAAACCTGACGATGAGCGCTCTCCTGGAAGGCACGCTTCCCGTCCGCATGAACGAAGCCGATAGCTGGCTTCAGAAATCGGCCGGAGTCAGACCGACACAGACGAACCGCCTCTGGCACTTCCTGAACGGTATCCTGATCGGCATGGTCACCAATGGCGAAATCGAGGCGGTCACGAGCGCCCTGTCGGGTGCCTACATCCCGCCGTCGCCGGGCAACGATCTGGTGAGGAACCCGAACATCGTTCCGACGGGAAGAAACATCCACAGCCTGGACCCCTTCAGCATCCCGACCACCTTTGCGCAAAAGGCGGGAAAACGTTCGGCTGAAGCGCTGCTCGAACAGCACCAGTCGGAAACCGGAACCCTGCCCGAATCGATCGCGATCATCCTGTGGGGAACCGACAACCTGAAGAGCGATGGCGAAGGGGTATCCCAGGCACTGGCGCTCCTCGGGGCAAAGGTGAAAACCGACGAACTGGGCAAGATCGGCGACGTCGAACTGCTCCCGCTTTCCGAGCTCGGACGGCCTCGCATCGACATCGTGGTGACGGTCAGCGGTATCTTCAGGGACCTGCTCTCGCATCAGGTCAGGCTGCTCGACAAGGCGGTACGCCTGGCGGCCGCCGCTGATGAACCCGACTCGATGAACTTCATCAGGAAACATGTGCTCCAGCAGGCCGCCGAGATGCAGATATCACCCGAGGAAGCCGCCGGAAGAATCTACTCGAACGCTCCGGGCAGCTACGGCTCGAACGTCAACCATCTCGTCGAAAGCAGCACCTGGGAACAGGAGGAGCAGCTCGCCGACGCGTTCGTGAACCGGAAGAGCTTCGCGTACTCGCCTTCGGGGGAGTGGCAGGAGAGCCCGGAAGTACTGCGTTCAGCATTGAAAAATGTTACCTTGACTTTTCAGAATATTGACAGTTTTGAGATCGGCGTGTCGGATATTGACCATTATTATGAGTATCTTGGCGGCGTTTCCAAATCAGTCGAAGTGCTCAGTGGCTCGAAACCGAACGTGATGGTCGGCGACATGGGCGGGTTCGGAAGCGGCCAGAAGATCCGCACTCTTGAAAGCATGGTCGCGCTCGAGGCGAGAACCAAGCTGCTGAACCCGAAATGGTACGATGCGATGCTTGAGCACGGCTATGAAGGGGTAAGGGAGATCGAAGCGCACCTGACCAATACGTACGGATGGAGCGCCACGGCATCTGCGGTCAAAGGGTGGACCTACCAGCAGTTTTCGCAGACCTTCCTGCAGGACCGCGAAATGCTTGAACGTCTGGCCTCCCTGAACCCCCACGCCACCATGGCCATGACCGGACGCCTGCTCGAAGCCCACTCACGAGGCTTCTGGAAAGCCGACGAGGGGACGATCGAAGAGCTGCAGGAACTGTACGAGGAACTCGAAACCAGGATCGAAGGTGCGCACAGCAGCCAATCATGACGCGACGTCACCGTTATCATCATCAAGACAAAACAATATGAACAGCTCATCATTCAACGCCGAAGAACACAAGAAGATGCTCCAGTCCTATTTCAATGGCCAGGGCTTCCAGCGCTGGGCATCGATCTATGGCAACGACAAGCTTTCGACCGTCCGTTCGACCGTCCGCCAGGGCCACGCGGTCATGATGGACAAGGCGTTCGAATGGCTGCAGAAAACCGGCCTGAAGAAAGGAGCGTTCGTGCTCGACGCCGGCTGCGGCACTGGCCTGTTCAGCATCCGTCTCGCAAAGAGCGGCTATCGCGTCAAGTCGGCCGATATCGCCGCACAGATGGTGAACAAGACGAAGGAGGATGCCGAAAAGGCCGGCGTGGCCGGAAACATCGAATTCGAGGTCAACTCGATCGAGTCGGTGTCCGGCTCCTATGACGCCGTGGTCTGCTTCGACGTCCTGATCCACTACCCTGCCGAAGGATTCGCACAGGCGTTCAGCAACCTGAGCAGCCTCACCAAGGGGCCGATGATCTTCACCTACGCCCCCTACAACAATATCCTGGCGTTCCAGCACTGGATCGGCGGCTTCTTCCCCAAAAAGGAGCGCCGCACCACCATCCAGATGATCAGGGACGAAGAGATGCAGCGGGTGCTCGGCAAGCTCGGGTTGACGGTCGTAAGCCGGCAGAAGATCAGTTTCGGCTTCTACCACACCATGCTCATGCATGTGGAGCGCCGCTGAAGAGGGCAAAGAGGCTCAGGATTTTCGTCGAATAAGTTGTAAATTAAAAGTTCAAGAAATTTTTTCGGGCATGCAGACGGTTGATGTACTGTATGCGGACAAAGGATGATTATGTACCAAAAAACCTATCCGGAGGGTGGAAACAGATGAAGATTCTGATGATTCAGCCGAATTATCATTCAGGCGGTGCTGAGATAGCAGGCAACTGGACACCGAGCTGGGTTGCGTATATCGGAGGCGCCCTGAAGCAGGCCGGCTTTACTCAGGTGAAATTTGTGGATGCGATGGCCGACGATCTTCCCGATGAGACGATTGAGGAGATCATCCGCAAAAACCAGCCGGATGTGGTGATGGCCACCAATATCACCCCTTCGATTTTCAAGGCCCAGGATATCATGAAGGCCGCCAAGAGGGTCAATCCAAAGATCAAGACCATCATGGGCGGCATCCACTCTACCTTCATGTACCCGCAGGTGCTGAGCGAAGCCCCGGAGACCGATTACGTGGTCCGCGGCGAAGGTGAAGAGGTGACGGTCAACCTGATCAAATCGATCGCCGCAGGCACTGACCTGCAGGACCGAGCCGAGATCACCGGTATCGCCTATGTCGATGAGAAAGGAGAGGTCTTTGCCACTCCCGCCCATCCGGTCATCGAGGACCTCGATACGCTTTCGCCCGACTGGAGCCTGTACGACTGGGACAAATATATCTACACACCGCTGAACTGCCGTCTTGCCGTGCCGAACTTCGCCCGTGGATGCCCCTTCACCTGCACGTTCTGCTCCCAGTGGCAGTTCTGGCGCCGGTATCGCGCGCGCAGCCCGAAGACGTTCGTCGACGAAATTGAAGTCCTGGTCAAGAAATACAACGTCGGGTTCTTCATCCTCGCCGACGAGGAGCCGACCATCAACAAGCAGAAGTTCGTCTCCCTCTGCCAGGAGCTGATCGACCGCAAGCTCAATGTCACCTGGGGTATCAATACCCGCGTGACCGACATCATGCGTGACGAGGACCTGCTGCCCTTCTTCCGCAAGGCCGGCCTGGTGCACGTATCGCTCGGCACCGAGGCTGCCAGCCAGATGAACCTGAACCGCTTCAGGAAAGAGACCACCATCGAGGAGAACAAGTACGCCATCAAGCTGCTCCAGAAGAACGGCATCGTCGCCGAGGCGCAGTTCGTGATGGGCCTCGAGCACGAGACACCGGAAACCATCGAGGAGACCTACCAGCTCTGCAAGGACTGGGACCCCGACATGGCAAACTGGACCATCTACACCCCGTGGCCCTTCTCCGACCTCTTCAAGGAGCTTGGCGACCGCGTCGAAGTGCGCGACTACTCACGCTACAACTTCGTGTCGCCGATCATCAAACCGGACAACATGGAGCGCGAGGACGTGCTGAAAGGCGTGCTGAAGTCCTATGCCCGCTTCTATGCCCGCAAGACCTTCTTCAGCTATCCCTGGATCAAGGATCCGTATGTGCGCAAGTACATGCTCGGCTGCCTGAAGGCTTTCGCCCAGACCACCATCACCAAGCGCTTCTATGACATCGACCGTGTCAAGACCAAGAATCGCAAGATCGAGATCGACCTCGGTTTCGACCAGTCCAGGATCCTGACCCAGGCTGAGGTGAAGAACCTGAAGGAGCTGAGGCCAGAAATGGTCGCAGACATGAGCTTCGGGCTCAAGGAAGCCGGCTACCAGCGCGAGCACGACGAACACAACTGGGACGAGTTCGACGAGACGACCATCAAGGACCGTACCTCCTCGACCGTTCGCAACTGCTGACCCGCTCAGCATCGATACCAACAGCAAAACCCTCCCGAAGACGGAGGGTTCTGTTTTTA
>JAAXXR010000014.1 GCA_013334335.1 Chlorobiaceae bacterium | reverse complement strand
GCAGGATCCGTCTGACGCACCTTCGTCGCAACGCACTGACAGGCCAAAGGGCCTCACCATGAGAACGACCGACAGAAACTTCCGCCGATTACCGCATCACATCGCAAATTGACGAAAATATTTTGCAGCGCCGCACCACGCCTGAATGCAGCAAAACACTTAATTAATTGACGTTATTCCAAAAACATACATGATGTCGCAGCATCGGAGCGACGTATCGGCTTGAAAACTCGATAAACATCATTAAATTTGAGAATTAAACCCCTGCCAATGAACAAGAGGCTTCGAACCTTAACGCTGGGAGCAGCACTTCTGGTCGCCGGAATACCGACGACATCTGATGGTGCGACCCAGACGGCAAGCGGCACCTCGAAAGTGACCGTGGTCGTTCCGGATGTGATCATCCTCGATTACTTCACCCGTATCAATCTCGGTCTCTCCGGCCAGAGCGAGCAGCTTGACCACGGCACCTACGAACAGACCGGAATCAGTGGCGGCGACCAGGAGATCACCGGCACCGGCGCACTCACCACAAGCGCCCTGACCGATGCCAGTTCGGCTGCGCTCAGGGGCGCGAGCATCACGATCAACCTCAGGAACGTCTGGGCGATCCGGGGGTTCTCCCCTACCGGCAAGGCGACGGTCAGCGTCACCGGCCCGACCACCCTCACCAAAGCCTCGACATCGTCCACCATCGGCGTCACGAAACTTCAGGTCATGGTTGACGGAGCGCTCGCCTCAACGGCAAGCAATTCGATTTCAGCCAACCTCAACGGCGTCCAGAAGGTGGATTCAACGACGGGCGACGTGCTCATGGGACTCAATTTCACCAACACCTACGTCTCCGGTGACTACACCGGCACCATCACGATCTCGGCAGTTACCCTGTAATACACCTGAACGGTGAATAGACCCTCTCGCAGCCCATGCCCCAGTCACCAGACGCACCGTACCCGCAGAGAATCCACCGTAACTGGCCAACACTGCCCGGACGCCTCACGGTTATCACCTTGCTGCTGCTTGCACTCTTTCCACGCCTGCTCGGTGCGGCGACCATTTCGGCAAAAGCAGTCTCGGTTACGCTCACGGCAGCAGATTTCGGCCTCGCGGCAGGTCAGCCGCACGCGAGCTGGAGTGGAAACTCGACTCTCGACGGCGGCGACGTCTCCGGAACCGACATCAGCCTGACCGAGGGCACGACGACCATCACCAAAACCAATCTGCTGTTCTGGACCTATACCGACAACGTGTCGACGAGAAACATCACGGCGAACTATACACTCACCAATCCGACCCTCGTCATCACGGGCATCCCGTCGGCGACCTCCCGCGTCACGATCAGTTCGGTGTCGACCAGCAGTATTACCTACAAAAGCAGCACCAAACTCTACTCCGGATATGCCAACATGACCCTGGACCTCTCGAACGCCACCCGATCGGGAAGCTACAAGACAACGGGGACAACGATAACCATCAACATCACGATCATATAACCCATACCGTATCCCCATGAAACGCCTGATCCTTCTCGTTCTTCTCCTCATCGCAGTGTCTTTCACCGGAACCGGTGCCGCAGAGGCTCCTCCGGGACAGATCGCTATCTCTCCAAGCATGGTCGAGCTGGCCATCGAAAACAAGCCGGTCAACGGATCGATCAGGATGCAGAACCTGAAAAAGGAGCCGGTGAGCGTCAAGGTCGAGCTCTACAACTGGACCCTCGATGAACAGAACCATGTGAAACTGATACCCGGCGACGCCCAGTCGCTGGATCGCTGGATGCTTGTCTCTCCGGTCTCGTTCACGATCGATCCAGGCGCAAGCCAGGTCATCCGCTACTCGGTGAGACCCTCGGTCAAACCGGAACCCGGAGAACACCGGGCGATGATCTACCTGAGCGAGCAAAGCCCGGAGGCGGTAAAGAAGGAGAGCGGTGCTGTCCAGGTCCTGTTCCGTTACGGCATGGCCGTTTACGGCTACAGCGGGTCAAAACACGAATCGGCGGAACTCACAAGCATTACCTTCGACAAGGCCTCTTCGTCCATCAAGGTGCTGGTCCGCAACAGCGGCAACGTGCATACACGGCTGACTGGCAACTACACGGTCTGGAAAGCCGGCACGTTCCCCGGCTTCAAGGTGATGCGGGAGATGAATGACAATCCCAAAGCCAACCCCACACCGGCGGGCCTGATTGCATCAGGAACGCTGCACAGCACGCCGGTGCTTCCGGGCCATCGGCGGACCATCACGGAAAAACTTGAGTTACCGGTCGTCCGGGAGGGTTTCGTGGTGGCCTTGTCGGGTAAAATCGGCACGCAAGCCATTGAGAAGGTATTTCAGTAAAGCAGTTGTCATCATCCCCCATGCCGAACCGTTGCCGCAAAACCCTGCGCACCGCCTGCCTTTGTATGGTGCTTGCCCATGCTGGCCCCTTGGCCGCTCCGATCCTGGCCTCGAACGCCGGATCGTCAGCACCAGATCCGGTGCGGGTATCGGCCAAAGCTGGCGACGAACCCCTCGCCGCGGGAGTGGTAGTCAACCGGAAATCGGCCGGCGACCTGGTACTCTACAAAACCGCGAACGACTACTGGATCCCTTATGCCCTGTTCATCCAACAGACCGGCCTGAAAGAGAACCCCGCTCAAGACGGGCGCACCAGCTTCGCCACTTCGGTAGGAACCCTTTCGTTTGACAAAGGCGAACTGAAGCTGTTCGAGAACGAACCGTACATCTCCTTTTCGTCGCTGAGAAGCTCGTTTCTGGTCAAGGCCGTGTTCGACATGCGCCTGTATGCCGCAACGCTCGACGTACCCTGGGTGGCCGCAAGAACTGCCGGAAAAGGAAAGGGATCGGCACCGGTGCCTGATGTTTCCGCCCCATCCGGCTCCCTCTCGTTTCTGTCCATCGACGCCGGCATGCAGCGCGACTTTCACGGGCTCTCCTCAAATTCCCTGCAACTGCAGGCTGGAGGACGTCTTGCCGGTGGCGTGTGGGACCTGGACAGCCAGGGGGACCCTTCCGAAGAGATGATTCTGAAGCGATACCACTGGACCGATTTCTCGAAGCACTTCGCGCTGAGGCTGGGCACGGGCACGAACCAGCTGTCGCCGGAATCGATGAACAGCGACTTCACCGGCGTCCAGTTCGGTTGGAACAACCGGAATATCGTCGATTACCTTGATACCTCCTCTCGTTCGTCAACCGACCTCTTTGTCGCCCTGAACCGGAACCTGAACCGTACCATCGAAGGAAGCGGCCCGGTGGCGGGCATCGCGGAGCTCCGTTTTGACGGCAGGGCTGTCGCCAGGGTACGGATCAAGCTCGACGGGCGGTTTGCATTCGAAAACGTGCGGATGGGCGCCGACCTGAGAAAGACCGAGGTCTATATCTACGAACGCTCGACGATGGACAAACCGCTTGCGATCCTCGATTACACCCAGTCGGTCATGAACGGCAGCCTGCCGGGAGGCGAAATGCTTGTTCGCGGTGGGTTCGGGCTGACAGGAAATCCCCTTATTGACCGGAACAATTCGAGCTCTGGAGACGGCACCGGCCATTTCCAGGTGCAGTACGGCCTGAATGACCGGATCACCATTGACGCCGGTGCGCAGTACAACCCGGTCACCTCCACCGGAGAGTACTCGGCAGGTACGATCTTCTCGCTGGGACGCAACTGGGCGACCTCGATCTACGGCACGCAGGCAAACCAGCGGTTTGGAAGCGACCTGAGGATCGACGGTTACGGCAAGGGGTGGTCCGTCAGCTTCCTGTCGCAGTCGAACGAAAGCGATTTCGGCTTCGTCGGAGCCCAGCAGCAGACACAACAATGGCTCCGGTTTTCGGCGACCCCGATCGAGCCGCTCACCCTGCTCGTCTATGGCAGAAAGTCGCGCGAAAATGGAATCGAAACACGACGGTTCCTGCTTCCGGGCGGCTATGTCTCACCGTTCCGGACGCTGAGACTCTCGGCGATACCAATGGAATCCGGCCGCTATCGCTACGAGGCGGACAAGACCTTTTCATCGACCTCCGACCTTCGTGTCATCCATGAATCGGGAGTCGCATCGTTCGAATGGAACAAGAGCCTGCAAAACAACCTGAAAACAAGGCTCATTTACGAGCACGCCTTCAAGAGCGGCAACGACATGGCAGGAGCCTATCTGGACTGGTACCCGAAAGCCACCCGTTTCGACGTTGTCGAACTTGGCGTCTCCCGCTCGAGAAAGGAGTTCGGATACTCAGGCAAATGGGTGCGTTACCTCAACGCTGGTCTCAAAATCGCCCTGCAGTACAGCTGGAACATGGCCCTTGCCCAAAACCTCGTCACCACGAACGAGGACATGGAGTTCATCATGCCGCCCCTCTCGCGCCATTTCTTCGGCTGCACCCTGAGCTGGGACCTCGGATTCTCCGGATTGCGTCCGTTCCCGATCGACCGAAGCGCCATCACCACCACCCGAGGCGGCCTGGCCGGCAAAATCGCCATTGCCGGCGACACCAGGATCACCTCGTCCGACATCAATGACGTCAGCGTGCTTCTCGACGGCAGGCGCCTGAACCAGCGTCAGGTCGATGGCTCGTTCTTCGTCGGCAATCTCAGGCCCGGGCTCTATACGGTCACGGTCGATACCGAAAATCTTCCGATCGAGCTCTCCGTCGAGAAGAAAAAGGTGCTTGTGGAGGTCACGAACGGCGCGGTCACGAACGTGAACATTCCGGTCCTCGCCATGTACGGCATCGACGGCAGGGTGGTCGACCAGAATGGCGCGGGCGTCGGCAATGCCATGATCGAGATCCTCGACGCTCACCAAACGGTCGTGGCAAAGGTGTCGACCAATGAGTTCGGCGATTACCGGACCGACGGGCTCAAACCCGGAACCTACCGGCTCAGGATCGTCTCGCTTTCAGGACAGCGGTTCGGACCCTCCCGGTCGCGGGAGGTCATCGTCAGGGGGGATTACCTGAGCGGCGTGGAGCTGAACACCGCCGATCCGCCACCTTCCGATGGCGCCACCGGCATTTCCGGATCACCGATCAGCAAACCGTAGCCGTCACGCAAGGTAGCGTTGCAGTGCCGCGACCGACGAGTCCAGGTCCGGTTCGGAAAAGATCTCCAGCGTGAACACCCGGTCATGCCGACCGTCGGCGACGAGCGCGCGGACGACCAGGTCAAGCACCTCGGGAGGCATGAAAGCGAGGGAGTTGTGGTCGCGACCGCCGGTCGTGCCGTGCATGTGCAGCACACGGGTCCTGGGCAGATAGCGTTCGAGGTACTCCTCCACCGGAAAGCCGTAGAACACGAGATGTCCGACATCGAGCGTGACCGAAAAGCCCGCCTCCTCGACCACCGCCGAGACCAGCCCGAACGGATAGTTGAGGTTCTCTGCGCAGAACATCGGGGCAGGTTCCCCGCTACCCTCCAGCAGCATCGATGCGGAGTCCCCCAGGCTCTCCGTGAAACGCGCCCGTTCGCCGGGAGTGAACCCGTTGACGTCGACCCCCGGCCCGGCTTCGAAATGCATGACGTAGGCCGATTTGGGCAGCGGTCGCACCAGTTCGATGATCCTCAGGCACTTTCCAACCGATCGCTGGCGTTCGCTCCGGTCGGGGTGCCCGAGATAGACATCGAGCGGAAGATGCACCGAGTAGGTAAGTCCGTGATCGCCGGCCAGATCGGCCATCAGTGCAATATCTGCGGGGGAAGGCAGATTGCTGAATTCATCGGATTCGAACAGCACCAGCTCGACATCACGCACCTTGCCGGCGAGGTATCGGATGTTTGGAATGATCTCGTCCGGTACAATGTACGAGGTGGTGCCGAGCCTGAAAGGAAAACGGTTCATCTTCATGTTTGAGGGTTCATGACGTCACGTTCGAGACGGGCCATCAGTTCATGAATACCGGACCACTCCACGGCGCCGCCGTTGTTCAGCCGTTCGGCTGCATGGGCCGCGGCCCTGTCGGCTGTGTAATCGCGCGAACCGATCCCGGAAGCCATCCAGACCGGTTTTCCGGCCCGCAACGCTTCAGCCGCGAGTTCGAGGTTCACCACATTTCCCGACCCGAAGGGCACCGGGCCGATGATTACCCCGTCAGCTCCTGCGACCATCAGGAGGGCCTCTTCGTATGCGGCGCTCCCGACAGCCGAAAAGGGCTGCTCGAGGACGCAGGGAATGTCGAGCGCACGTGCCGCCTCGGCATCTGAATCGAGACGGTTGAGCACGCCGGCCGTCACCTCGAAACCTTCGATCAGGAGACGCCTGAACAGCTCGATGCCCGACCCCCCTCCTCCGATGACATGGAGGCGCTTGCGGAGCGGGGCGCGCCGCAGCAGCGAATCGAGCGCACCTGTGACGACCGGATGTCCACCGTAGGGGTCGTGCCGCACGCGAAGTTCGCAACCGTAGACGCGGCTGAGCAGTTCCTGCTCCATCACTTCGCCCGGCGAACCGTTCCTGACGAGCCGGCCCGACTCCAGCAGCAGCAACCGGTCGGCGATCTGGGCCGCGAGGTTCAGGTCATGGCTGACGAGCAGCACCGTGACCCGCTCCTGTCGATTGATGTTCATCAATATCCGGAGCACCTCCTGGCTGTGGTTGATGTCAAGGTGCGCTATCGACTCGTCGAGCATGATGATGCGGGGTTCCTGGACCAGTGCCATCGCCAGCGCCGTCCGCTGCTGCTCTCCGGCGCTCAATTCGTTGAAGAGCCGGTCCTTAAGGTCGAGGACATTGGTGTAGATCATGGCGCGTTCGACGCTGTCCAGCTCTTTCGGCCCGGGCGAGCCCCACCGGTCACGGGAGGCGCTCATGCCGAACATGACGATCTCCCCGACGGTGAACGCCATGGGCGACTCGAGCCTCTGGGGCACCACGCCAATGAGCGAAGCCCGCTCGCGGGGCTTCAGGGCGCCGACCTCCCTGCCGAAAAGTTCGACCCTGCCCTGATCCGGACGGATGAGCCCGGTGGCACTCTTCAGCATCGTGCTCTTGCCCGAGCCGTTCGGCCCGATGACCGAGACGAACTCACCCTCCGCGATCTCGAACTCAACGCCGCGAAGCACCGGCCGGTTGCGATAGCCGGCCGTTACCGCCCTGAAGGCGAGCGCCGGAGATTTCAGGTCATGCGATCCAGGCATGGGTCATCTTCCTGCGGAGAATGATGAGGAAAAAAGGTCCGCCACAAAGCGCCGTGACGACGCCTACGGGTATTTCGACCGGAGCCATGACACTGCGGGCGATCGCGTCGCACAGCACCAGGAAGGTCCCCCCCCCAACGGCCGAAGCGGGGATCAGCCAGCGGTGGTCCGGACCGAACAGCATCCGCATGACGTGCGGTACGATAAGGCCGACGAAGCCGATCATCCCCCCCATGGAGACCGCCGTCGCGGCCAGGAGGGTGGCCAACAGGAGGCTCGACTTGATGACGACGTCGGCGTTGAGCCCCTGGTAGTGGGCCATCTCCCGGCCGAGCGTCAGCACGTTGAGCGCAGGGGCGAGCATCCACAGGGCACCGATGGCAGCAGCGATGAACGCCAGGGAAACGAGCTGCTCCTGGAGCGTACCGGGCTGGAGGTTGCCGAGCATCCACCAGACCACCGTATGCATACCTTCGAAGTCAGCCGTCGAAACAAGAAACATGATGACGCTCGAACAGATGGCGCTGATGATGACCCCGCTCAGGATCAGGCTGTAGACCGACGGGGCGCCGCCGCCCTGGCTGGCGATACCATAGACGGCCATCAGGGTGATCACGGCGAACACGAATGCGGTCAGGGGCAATCCCGCCACGCCGAGTATGCCGCCGCCCACCAGGATGCTCAGCGCCGCCCCCAGGCCGGCTCCTCCGCTCACTCCGAGCACATAGGGTTCCGCCAGCGGATTTCTCAGGATCGCCTGGAAAACCGTGCCTGAAGCCGACAGTGCCGCTCCTACCATGAGCCCCATGAAGAAGCGCCCAAAACGAAGGGAGAGGATCGCCTGCCCCGATATGGTCGAGCTGTCCGGCAGCCCGATGCCCGACGGGCCGAGCAGCATCGAGATCCCGAGCAGGAGCGGCACGGCGGCAAGAAACAGGGCCGCCTTCATACGGTTCGGCGACCCCTTCGCGGGAAGTTTTCGGCATCCGTCGCCACCTGCCGGGCAACCCCCTGGCGATTGCATCACTCCTCCACCCCGGCCTGTGACAGAAGGTCCTGCTCATAACCGTGCTTGATCTGGCGCATCTCGGTGACCGTATCAGCGATCTCGATCAGCTCCTGGGGAGCGTTGCGTCCGGTCAGGACAATAATCTTTCCTTCGGGAGCCCGGCGGATGGCATCAACCAGCGGTTCGAGCGGTATGAGCTCCCTGGAGAGCGCAAAACAGATCTCGTCGAGCAGCACGAAATCGTACTCGTCGGAACACAGCGCATCGAGCGCCTCTTCGAAACCGGCTTCGGCAGCCTGGCGATGCGACTCCATCATGGGGCTGGAAGCGTCCCGGGGCAGGAATCCCTTGCCGTAATGGTCCCAGGTGACGTTGCTGAATCGCGTGAAAAAGAGCACTTCACCGACTCCCTCCTGGGCCTTGACGAACTGGATGACCCGGACCTTCATGCCGTGGCCGAGCGCGCGGGCAAGCATGCCGAACGCGGCCGTGCTCTTGCCCTTGCCGTTGCCTGTAAAGAGGAGAACCCGTTTCTGTACCATAGGTTTTGTTGACTTAGTATGAGAGGAACCGTACCAGAAGATAAAGGATGCCGGAACCGGCGACAAAAAACACCCCCGTGGTGACATACATCAACCGGACCGCCCGCCGCAGGATCGTGGTATCGACCAAGCCCTGGCCAAGGCCAAGCTCAGGAAGGCTCTTCGGGATACCACCGTAGCTTCTCTGCCCGCCGAACGTAACCCCCAGGGCTCCGGCAAACGCCGATTCGGGATAGCCTGCATTCGGACTTTCATGCCTCCTCGCGCACGCCCTGACCGAACGGATGACACCTGGAGCATCGAGACGTAAAATAGATGCTGCAACCGCAACCGCCAAAACGGTCAACCGTGCCGGCAGGTAATTGAGCAGGTCGTCGAGCCTGGCCGATGCCCAGCCGAATTCCCGGTACCGCTCGTTCCGGTACCCGAACATCGAATCAAGCGTGTTGGCGGCTTTGTACACCCAGGCCCCAACCGGGCCGAACAGAAGTCCGTACATCAGGGGGGCGGTCACCCCGTCGGAGGTGTTCTCGGCGACGCTCTCGACGGCGGCCATTGCCACGCCCGCTCCGTCGAGAGCGTCGGTATCGCGGCCGACCATCATGGCGACCTTCCTCCGGGCCAGCTCCAGATCCCCCGCCTCAAGTGCGCGGCAGACCGCCATGGCATGATCCGAGAGGTCCCGCGGCGCAATGGCGAAATAGAGCAGGAGCGACGAAACCGCCAGCCCCGCAGCCGGATGCAACAGCCAGGCACCGGTCGACACCGCCAGCACCGTGACTCCGGTCAGGAGCAGCACGGTCGAAGCCGCAAGCGCTCCGGCAACGCGCAGGGAAAGGATGCGCATCGACCTGAACAGCCGCTCCGAGGCCAAGGCGAGCCGACCGACCCCCCTGACCGGATGGGGAAACCACGGCGGATCGCCCAGCAGAATGTCGAGCAGGACGGCTGCTCCGATCGGCACCAGCAGCATCATGCCCCGGAGCCTCCCGCCGTGGGCGCCATCTCGACAAGCGCTTCAACGAGACGGAGGTTCTCCTCTGGTCTCCTGATCGAAAAGCGAATAAAGTTACCGTCGAGAGCGGCGAAATTACGGCAATCCCTGACATAAAGACGCCTCATCGCGAGTTGCCCGGCAACCGCTCCGGGCTCGAACTCCGGAGAGAGCTCCGCCAAAAAGAAGTTGGCGCTCCCACCGAAGAGCCTGATCGCCGGGCGTCCGGCAATCGCCTCCGCGATGAACCGGCGCCCCGCCCTCACGAGGGAAACGACCGCCTCCTCATAGGGGCCGCACTGCAGGAGGCAGCGGGCGACCGATTCGGCGACGGCGTTGACCGTCCATGGCTCCTTGTGGCCGTAGAGTCTCCCGATCATCCCGGAATTGGCGATGACGGCGCCGAGCCGCAGCCCCGCAAGTGCATAGAATTTCGTCAACGAGTGCACGACCACGACATTTTCGAGCGATCCGGCAAGCGCCATGAGTGAATTGCCGGGAAACCCTTCGGTGAACTGGATGAAGGCCTCGTCCACGATGAAGAGCTTTTTCGGGAACCTGCCTGCAAGCTCCAGCACCAGCTCTTTGGGGAACATGGTGCCGGTCGGGTTGTTCGGATTCGCGGTAAACAGGGCATCGCACCCCTGAAGCGCGGTCGAGACCTCCCCGATGTCGGGAAAGCCGAATCCCGAAGCTGCATCGAGCGGCAACCCGACCACCTCGCCTCCGGCAAGCGCGCAGGCCCTGGCATAATCGAAAAACGAGGGCTGCGGGATCAGGACACGTTTCAGCCCGAGAGCCCTCGGCAGGAGGTAGATCCCTTCTATGGCGCCGTTGAGCGGCATGACGCAGGAGGCATCAAGTCCGAACCGCTCCCTGTAGAACACCCGCACCTCCCGGCCGTCGACCGAAGGGTACGCTCCCGGATTGCATGCTGCAATGGAGATCTCCGGCAGCGGAAGCGGCAACGGGCTGAGGTTGACGCTGAAATCGAGCCAGCCCTCCCCTCCTCCGGGCAAGCCGCCATGCTGGTGATCCAGCAGATGGGCACCCCTCATCCTTCCAACTCCTGTGCATTGACGATTCGGAACAGTGCTTCGAGATCAAGATTCGAGGCGAAATGATCCGCGAGCAGCTCGTAGGGATCACGGCTTTCGGCACTTCCCGAAATGCTCCGTCCTGGGTCGAGCAGCGAAAGGAACCAGTTTCTCGCACCAGGTTCGTCGAACAGGCCATGAAAGTAGGTGCCCATCACCCGGCCGTCGGCGCTTACCGCACCATCGAAACCTGGATCGGGCCGGCGGTTCCGGCTGATCACCTCCACGAGCGGCCTGAGTTCGTCGTCGCATGCCCTGCTCACGCCCATATGGATCTCGTAGCCACGAACGGCAATCTCCGTACCGGCAATGGTGCCGGTGCTGTTGCAGAGGGCCTTCTTGCGCTCGAGCACGGTCGAGACAGGCAGCATCCCGAGCGCTCGGCTCGCCCCCGGATCCCCCTCCACGCCGTGCGGATCGTCGATGGCGCGGCCAAGCATCTGGTATCCCCCGCAGATTCCGAGCACGACGCCGCCGTGAGCCCTGAACGCCTCGATAGGTTCGCGCCACCCCATCGACAGCAACCATTCGAAGTCGCCACGAACGTTCTTCGAACCGGGCAGCACCAGCGCCCGGTAGCCGTCGAGCGGTTTCGGATGGTGCAGCCAGTGCACGTCGACCCCGGCCTCCTGTTCCAGAGGCGACAGGTCGGTGAAGTTGGAGATGTGCGGGAAGTAGATGGCCGCGATGCCGAGCCTGCCGGACGATGGAGGCTGCTTCGGATCGACCGCCGCAGTAAGGGGTACCGCATCCTCGGCGTCGATCGCAAAGCCGCGGAAGTATGGTATGACGCCCAGCACCGGTAGGCCGGTCATCGACTCGAGCATCTTCACCCCGTCTTCGAACAGGGTCTTGTCGCCCCGGAACCGGTTCACGATCACCCCCCTGACCAGGGCCCTGTCCTCGGGGGGAATGACCGCAAGCGTGCCCGCCACCTGCGCGAACACCCCGCCGCGGTCGATATCGGCCACGAGGATGACCGATGCCCCGGCCCGGTGCGCTGTCCGGAAGTTCACGAAATCCCGTTCGTAGAGGTTCATCTCGGCGCACGATCCGGCCCCTTCGATCACGATCAGCTCGTGACGGGCGGAAAGCCGATCGAGACTCTCGAAGGCGGCGGCTGCCCATCGGGAGGTGTCGCCGAAATACTCCCGCGCCGTCCGGTCGGTACAGACCTGCCCCTGGAGCACTACCTGGGCGCCGGTATCGGTGTTCGGCTTGAGCAGCACCGGGTTCATGTCTGCATGCGGCGTGACGCGTGCAGCCTGGGCCTGCACGATCTGCGCACGGCCCATCTCGTCGCCCTCGAGCGTTACGCCCGAGTTGTTCGACATGTTCTGGGCCTTGAACGGAGCGACGTCGATGCCCGCGTTGCTGAAAATGCGGCAAATGGCGGTAGCGACGATGCTCTTGCCCACATCCGATGCGGTGCCGAGTATGGCGATATTGTTCATTGGCTGGAATACCTTTGACACCTTGAGGGGTGATGGTTCATCATCGTGAACCGTTTGCGACTTGTTCACCACTGCCCCTGGTGGACCAGCTCTTCAAGCTCCATCCTCGGAAGCCATCCGGCCTGCTCCAGTTCCGGAGTCTCGTGGAAAAAGCTCACCTTGCCGATACAGAGCCACGCGATCGGCACCACATGCTCCGGAATGCCCAGCACCTTCCGGACATGGTCGTGGTGGATGATGCTGACCCACCCGACGCCAAGATTTTCGGCCCGCGCGGCAAGCCAGAGGTTCTGCACGGCGCAGACCGAGCTGTAAAGGTCCATCTCGGGGTTGGCCGTCCTTCCGATCACCACCTTCCCCGTGCGGGTGCGGTCGCAGGTCACGCAGACGCCGAGCGGCGCTTCCATGATGCCCTCCAGCTTGAAGGTACCGTACCGCTCCCGTTTTTCGCCGTCGAACATCAGGGACGCCTCGGCATGGGCGACCTCGAACCCGTCCCTGATCCTCCTCCGCACCTCCGGATCCCGGACCACGATGAAGTCCCACGGTTGCATGAAGCCGACACTCGGTGCGTGGTGGGCGGCGTCGAGCAGTCGGCGCAACGTGTCGTCCGGCACGGGATCCGGCAGGAACTGCCCGCGCACGTCCCTCCGGCTGTAGATGACCTTGTAGAGCGCTTCGCGTTCGTCGTCGGTGATAAGCTGGTGCTGTTCCGCCATGTCGTTCTGTCGTTCCCCTCAGGTGAGCACGGCCGGGAGCGGCCTGGAGACCGATCCCGTGACGCGCATGAGACTGTTGTAGAAATTACGTTTCAACCGATCAGATATCGGCCCGCAGCCCGAACACAAATGTACGGCCGGGCATCGGATAACCCTTGACAAACTGGTAGTCGCGGTCGAACAGGTTGTCGACTTCAGCTTTCAGCGTGATCCCCCTCCCGTTCTTGCCCTGCCGTTCAAGCGGGAATTTCTTCGAGGCGGAGAGGTTGGCAACGACAAAAGCTCCTTTGGTGATGACCGTTCCACTGTAGTTGCTCTCATAGTCCTGGATCATGCTCTTGCCGGTGCAGGCGAGGTTGAATGCCCCGCTGAAGCCTCGGCCGTCGCGTACCCGGAGTCCCGTGCTGGCGTTCCACTCCGGGGTGTAGAGCAGATGGTCACCGGTGGCGTTGTCTTCATAGCGCAACAGGTGGGTGTAACCGACATACGGTTCCAGCTCCCATGAGGTGTCCGCCGGGTTGAACACCCAGGAGAGGTTCGCCTCCATGCCTGACACCGTCGCGCTGCCGACGTTGCGGTAGGTAGAGACGCTGGAGGAGGTCGCCGTCGGCTCGATCATGTCCGTATAGTCGGTACTGAACCAGGTCACCGAAGCTGCAAGCTTCTTCCAGGCGACATCCGCTCCTGCCTCCCAGGTAGCACTCGACTCCGGTTTCAAATCCGCATTGCCGATGTACGTGGAGCCATAGGTAGTGATATTGCCCGCAAGCTCCCTGGCAGAGGGCATGCGGAACCCTTCGGCATACGACCCCCTGAGCTTCACCACATCGTTGATCTGCCAGCCAAGGCCCGCCTGATGCGCGAGGTTGTCGGTGCTTCTCGACGAACCCTCGCTGTCGAGCATGTCAACCTGGTAATCGTCGTAACGAAGCCCCGCGGTAAGGATCAACCGGTCATCGAACAGGCCGTATTTGCCGAGGGCGAAAAGTGCCGGGTTTTCGTAGGAGGTCCAGGTCGGCGTCAGGGTCGACTCCAGCTCATACTTGAGCCAGTCGACGCCTGCGGTGAGGCGCAGGAGATCGTGCTGCCAGGTTGCCTGGGCCTGTGCCCCGCGCTGGTCGATATCGGTTCGGCTTTCGTAGGCATAGGTCGGGTCGACGTAACGGTAGGTGTCCATTCCGGTGAAATAGCGGGCCATCCACGAAACCTGCCGGTCGGCGGTCGCACCTTCATAGATAAAATCGACCGAATGGTTGTTCTGTACCGTGTAGGCATAGGGGTCGGCCTGGCTCAGATAACCGGGAGAGCCTGCCCTGTCGACGTCGAACGAATGGGCGAGAAGACCGATCCGGTGCCCTTTCGCGAACTCATAGCCCACGTTGAGGCTCGCGGTGGTCATGTCGCTGTAGCCGGTGTTCGGATACGTGTCGCCCGTTCCGGTCGAATAGCTGGTGGCATCCGACTTCGAGACGCTGCCGGCAAAATCGAGCCGGCCGATTTTACCCTGCGCGCCGGCCGACGTTTTCGAGTAGCTGTTCGAACCGAGCTTCTGTTCGATGAAAATCGACGGGTACTCCCTGCCTTTGGCCGTGATGACATTGACGACACCACCTATGGCCGCCGAACCATACTGCACGGCCGCCGGTCCACGGATGATCTCGATGCGCTCGACGTTGTCGGTCATGATCTTGGCGAGGTTGCCGGTGCCGGCGCGCCGACCGTCGACAAGCACGAGCACCTTGCCCATCAGGTCGTTGCCGTGGCTTTCGCTCCTGAATCCCCTGATGCCCACCGAAGTCGAGGCCCCCGGATATTTCTGGATATGGCCGATGTTCTTCTCGGCAAGCAGTTCGCTGAGGTCCTTGGCAGAGGAGTTGCTGATCTCATCCCGACCGATGATCGTGATGTTCGAAGTCAGACTCTTTTTCGGCTCCTTCACCCTGCTCGATGTCACGACGATCTCATCGCCGACATAGGTGGATGCCCTGTTTGCTTCCTCCGCCCGCAGCCCTTGGCTGGAGAGCATCGCGACCATGACGATGGCCACTGTTTTTCTGTTCATGCTGGTTGTCCTGTGTTGAATTGTTCTAACTATCAACAGACAGGGGTCAAGAAATAAGGCGGCTTTCGTACCTGGATGGTCTCTTGCGGGAATGGTCCGGAAACGCAGCTCCGAGAGCAGTTTTGGCTCTGGCGGAAATGTTGTCCTGAAGGAATCATCCGGTTGGTACAGCTTTGCCTGACTATAACCCGTAGTCGTGTCATGCAGCAAAGAAGTAACTGGCAGGTCTCCTGACTTTAGCGGCCAAAACGATGCAGCCTTCCCGCCCCGTCCTTGGAGGACCTGGGCAGTGACTTGCAGCGACTGCGGCGTCGAGGCATGTGGCCATGCCTGTGAGCGGCAGCTTGCCGTTGTACAGTTGCGGGTACAGTGTACGATTTCCACGTACTTCCCTATTCTCCGGCTTTCAAGCCGGCACCAGCTATCATGTGAAAGAACATCAATCTTTGCAGGGCATAAATAACCAATTCCCGTGTAAAATGCAAGCGCTTCACGACGGGGCCACCTCCGACGTCTTCACGATCGTCTCGGCGACCTGCATGCTCAGGCGATGGATGGTTTCCAGCGCCATCAGGAGCTCCATATGCAAGCCATGGCTCTTTTCCGATACGCTCATCTTCCGGATCCGCTTCAGGTGCGAGAACTCGAGTCCCTGGAACATCGCATGAAATACCGGTCGCTCATTCAGGATCGCGCGAGCCCTCCTGCCGTCCATGTCGAGCACGGCAGGGGTGAGCGCGGCAATTTCGAGACATACCTGGGTGTGCAGGCGCCCGATCTCCTCGCGGCCCTCCTCCGAGAAGCGCTCGGCGTCGTCGAGCCACTCGCGCTGCAGCTTGTCGAGCAACATCTCCACCACATCGCCGGCCGCCTCGAGCTCCTTGACGATAGTCATCAGCGCGGCGGCCTGGTGTGTCTCGTCCCCGGTGATATCCGCTTTCAGGATCCTGATCAGGTACTCCGTGACCCGCCCTTCCAGGTAATCGAGCTTCTCCTCACGCATCCTCAGCCCCTCGAGGACGTTCAGGTCGCCGTACACCACATCGCGCCCCGCCTCGTTCTGAAGGAAGGGGTGTGGCAGGGCCCGGATCATGCGGCCGAGGATCTTGGTCATTCGGGCTGCTTCCGCCCTGGCGAAGCCGAGGGCGACCAGTGGTGTCGCCAGGGCGGAATTTCGCAGATACCAGACCGAAGGAATCTTCCCTTTCTCTTCCGGATCGTCCGGCAGGAGACGTTCAATGATACCGGCGAACGGCTTGAGCAGGGGCAGGAAGATGATGGCCAGCAACAGGTTGTAGATGCTGTGGGCATTGGCTATCTGCCGCGCAAGCCCACCCGCTTCCATCGGGGGGGAGATCGCACGCACCAGGTCGGAGAAGGCGGGAATGAACCACAGGAACATTGCCGCCCCGGCGACATTGAACATGAGTTGGGCAAGGAAGACCCGTTTCGCGGCCCGGATCGTGCCGATGCTGCCGATGCCAGCCATGACGCAACTGCCGATGTTCGCTCCGATCATGAGGGGAATGGCCGTGTCGAGCGTCACCGCCCCCTGCAAACCCAGCGAGATGAGGATACCCATGAACGCACCGCTGCTCTGGATGAGGGTGGTCGCCACGATGCCTGCCAGCACGCCCGGCAATGGGCTCTGCAACGAAGAGAGCAGGGCGAGGAAGGGTGGGTGGGTTCTCAGTGGGATAACGGCGTCTCCCATGTGGTGAAGCCCGAAAAACAGAAGTCCAAGACCCGACAGTACCTCGCCCGTGATGCGGATCGCAGGGCGTCGGCCTGCGAGCGACAGCATGAGGCCGGCCGCAAATATCTGGAGGCCGTAATTGTCCGGTGCCGAGGCGATCAGCTGAGCCATGGTGGTCGTGCCGATTTCCGAGCCGAGGATGATGCCGAGCGATCCCGGAAACGAGATGATGCCCGACTGGACCAGGCCGATGAGCGTGACCATGACCAGGCCGCTGCTCTGGACGGTCACGGTCGCCAGCGCACCGGCGAAGAGGGCCGTCAGGCGATTGCCGGTTACGGTCGATATTATCCGGCTGATGCGGCCGGCGGCAGCTTTTCTGAGCCCTGCCCCGAGCATCCGCATGCCGTAGACGAAAAGGGCGAGCCCGCCGGCGAAGGAGAGCAACAGCGGCACTATCGGCAAAGGTCCGTTCATCGGGCTGGATGGTTTTCTTCCGGCTCCATGCTTCCCAGAATTTCCGCGATACGGCGCCGCCGGTAGGCGAACACCTCGTCGAGACGACGGCCGACAATCAGCGACTCGACCAGCTCGCCGAACGCACCCAGGGGAAGACGATAGTCAACGATGTCGGTCATCTCGACGCCGTGTTCGATCTCCCTGAACAGGTGCCGGTGCCGCCACTCCTCGTAAGGCCCCTCAAGCTGTCGGTCTTCGAAAAACTCCGGCTTTGCGACCTTCGTGATCTCGGTAGCCCAGCTCACCGGAATCAGCATGAACGGATAGAGGGTGTAGGTGATGATCATTCCCTCGCGGATCGGCTGCGCCGCGCTGGCGTTGGTTATCCTGAAAAACATTTCAGGAGGGGTGATTTTCGAGAGATTGTCCGGCACCGAAAAAAAATCCCATGCCTCTCCGATCGTCACCGGTATTCTCTGGGTCCAGGTTCTGGTATGCAGGCTCATCGCTTCAATGGTTCGTTGTCTGCTTCATGAGAGCGCATCGCGCATCGCGCACCGCTCGCTCTGAATCATAACGGATGGCAGCATGAAAAAGTATCCCCTTTGCCGTTTTCCCGCGTGTTTTTACCTTTAGGGCATCTCTGTGATCACCATCACCGGCCATTGCTGGCTATTTCCTTCTGTTCCATGGCAAAAGCGACCGTCACCGCCGTGATCTTCCCCGAAAACGGCCCACCCCGGAGCGTGCTGCTCACCCGAAGAAACGTCGAGCCCTTCAAGGATCACTGGTGCCTGCCGGGAGGGCATATCGACGACGGCGAAACCGTCATCGACGCGGTGCGCCGTGAAGTCTCCGAAGAGACCGGCCTCCGGTTCGATCCATCCATGTTCATCGGGTGGTTCGACGAAATCTTCCCCGAGCACCGTTTCCACGCCGTGGTGCTCGCCTTTTCCGGACCAGGCGCCGGAGCGCTTCGCCAGCAACCCGAAGAGGTTTCGGAGATCGCCTGGATCCCGCTCGAAGAGGCCCTCTCCATGCCACTCGCCTTCAACCACAACCTTGTGCTTCAGCGCTATGCAACCTCGATTACACCGTAACCCGCTCGCCCTGCCCCTCCTCTGGCTTGCCCTCGTTTCGATCACCCTGGCAGGATGCGCAAAGGAACCGGAGAGAGCCGTCCGGCACACCGGGCAAAGTCCGCGCCGCATCGTCAGCCTGGCTCCCAGCCTGACCGAGATGCTCTACGCCATCGGAGCCGGAGATCAGCTCGTCGGCCGGACGAGCGCCTGCGACTGGCCCCTCCAGGCTGAAAAGGTCCCGGTGGTCGGGGCTTTCGGGCGCCCGTCGCTCGAGCTGCTCGTCTCGATGGAGCCCGACCTGGTGCTCGATGTCGACCTGGCCGACGAAGAGGCCGGCAAGAAGATCGCCGCCATGAATATCAGGCGGGAGCGTATCCGGTGCAAGACCCCTGACGACATCCCTCCGGCATTGAGGAGGCTCGGCAGCCTCACCGGCCATGAACGTCAGGCGGACAGCCTGGCTGGCGTGATTGAGCGCGGGCTCGAATCCTTCAGGAAAGAGGTTGCTGCGCAGCCCCGAAAGACCAGCGTCTATCTCGAAATCTGGGACGATCCGCTCTGGACGGGCGGCAGGAACAGTTTCGTGTCGAACCTGATCACCTATGCCGGCGGACGGAATATCGGCGACGCGGTCGAAAAGGAGTATTTCGAAATTTCACCGGAATGGGTCATCACGCAAAACCCTGAGGTGATCGCCTGCATGTACATGTCGAAATCGACACCGGCGACAGAAAAAGTGATGAAACGACCCGGATGGAGCGGTATCGACGCCGTAAGGAACCATCGGGTCGAAGACCGTTTCGACAACCGCCTCTACCTCAGGCCCGGACCGAGGATCCTCGAAGGGATCGCCGGCATGAAAGCGTTCCTGCAGCAGCCATGACCGGAAAGGAATACCACCCATGAAAACGACCAGGGCATTCCTTCTGGCCGCTCCGTCGAGCGGTTCCGGAAAGACCACGATCACCCTCGCGCTCCTGAGACTTTTCGCCAGAAGGGGCCTGACCGTACAGCCGTTCAAGTGCGGTCCCGACTACCTCGACACGACCCTCCATACGATGGCGGCATGCGTTGGGGAATGCCAGCGGTCCGGCATCAATCTGGACACCTTCATGGCGTCGAAAGCGCATGTGCGAAACCTTTTCGCACGTCATGGCGCCGATGCCGACGTTTCCGTCGTGGAGGGCGTCATGGGGCTTTTCGACGGTGCACGGAAATCCGATGGCAGCAGTGCTGAGATCGCCGCATTACTCGGTTTGCCGGTGATCATGGTCGTCGACGCCCACAGTATGGCCTATTCGGCGGCTCCGCTGCTCCACGGCTTCAGGTCGTTCGACCCTGCGGTCAACGTCGCCGGGGTTATCTTCAACCGGGTGGGTAGCCGCTCGCATTACGGCTACCTCGAAACGGCGGCCCGCGATGCCGGTGTCGAGCCGCTCGGTTATGTCCCGTCGAACGAAGCCATCACCATCAGCGAACGGCACCTCGGCCTCAACACCTCCAGGGCGTACGACCGGCAAGGCATCATCGACGCCATGGCGACCCACATCGGGCAGACGGTCGATGTCGACCGGCTTTTCGACATCGCCAAAACGACATTGCCAGGAATTCCGGAAACCACCGCCCATACCCGCCAGTCAGGCAACGTCATCGCCGTAGCCCGGGACGAAGCGTTCAGCTTCATCTATCATGAAAACATCGAGGCACTCCGGAAGTATGGCGAGATCGTCTGCTTCAGCCCGTTGCACGACACCCGCCTGCCCGAATGCGACCTGCTCTACCTTGCAGGCGGCTACCCTGAACTGCATGCGCACCTGCTGTCGGCCAACTCCGGCATGCGCCGGCAGATCAGGGAACACTGCCGCAATGGCGGTGCCGCCTATGCCGAATGTGGCGGGCTGATGTACCTTGGCAGGACGATCACGCTTGACGACGGTTCGTCGCACGCCATGTGCGGCGTCTTCGATCTCGACACCACCATGCAGGACGCACGGCTCACCCTCGGCTACCGGAAGGTCTACCCTGCCGGACCCGGCGGTATCGAGCTCAGGGGCCACGAATTCCACTACTCGCGAATCGCGAATCCCGACCTGCCCGGAAGCATCGCTCTCGTCATGAACGCCCGAGACGAAATGACTGGCACGAAGGTTTTCCGCCAGGGCAACTCCATCGCCTCCTACGTGCACATGTACTGGGGAGAGCACGACTACCTTGCCGACTGGTTCCCGGTCCTGAAGGACGCATACCAATGATTCGAGCACCAATAAATTCTTGGGTAAATTCTAAAATTCTTGGGGACGTTCCTGAAAACACGCACTTACAGAACGAAATCGGACCTCCCGTTGGCTAACCGTCGACATCGAAACTTCCGGAAGTCGCACCATCTCCAGATTGGCGCTGAACACTCTTCGATTCCTGAAAAACAAGTTCACCCGCACTTGTTTGTAAACTTCATCTTCTTACGTTCACAGCCGTTCCGGCTGATGACCATGCAGGCTCATCCGGCAGGTTTGATAAAAAAAGAGCTGGGGGTGATTAAGGGAAGTTCAACCGAGGCATGCTTGGGAACGTAGCAAGTTGTTGTTTTCAGGAACGTCCCCTCAGTGGTCGGAGAGGGATGGGACGGGTCAGGGTTTCTCGGCGCTGAAAACGGCGAAGCTGTCGTTCTGGTACCAGCAGTTGACTTCGCAGAAACCGGCTTCCTCGAGCGCGGCGACCTGGAAAGCGATCGTCGACATCCGGTCCTCCTTCATCCGCTCGAACGCCTGCTGCAGATCGTGTTCAGCCAGGCCGAGACGCTTGACGGCGGCGATCCACCGTTCGCGGTAGGTGTTGTCGATGGCTGATGTCTGGCCCCGGACCTGATCGGCGTTGACCAGGATCCCGCCGTCGACGAGCAGCTGATGACAACGGGCGAAGAGGCGGCTCTTGTCTGCGGCGTCAAGATGATGGATCGAAAGCGCCGAGATGACGAGGTCGAACGGCCCCGCCAACGGATCACGGGAGTAATCGGCGTTCAGGAAAAGAAACCGGTCGCCATACGCGCCGAGGCGCTCCCGCGCACGATCGAGCATGTTCTTCGAGAGGTCGACCAGGGTGATTTGTGCGGCAGGATAAGCGGCGGCGACCATTTCACTCAAAAGGCCCGTGCCCGCACCGAGATCGAGCACCCGCAACGGTCGCTCCTTTTCGAACCGGACACACCCGAGCGCCGCACCGTAAAAATCGTCGAAACAGGGAACGATGATCCTCCGGAGCGCATCGTAGTCCGATGCGTGTCGGTCAAATACCTTGCTGACGGACATAGGACGTGTGTGTTTGAGGGTTTGGCGTGGTTTTCAGGAACGATACGTACTATTTCACCCCCCTGCAAGTTCATTGCCCGAAACCCCGCGCAGAGAAACTTGGCGGGCGGTTTCAGGATGGCGGGCGTTTTTTGTAATTTGGCGGTTTTCAGCCACACCTAACGGCTTGTCCTTCATGAAAAAATCTCCGCTGGTCATCCTGTTCATGACCGTGCTTCTCGACCTGATCGGTTTCGGTATCGTGCTTCCCCTGCTGCCGACCTATGCGAAGGAGCTGGGGGCCTCGCCGTTCATGATCGGCCTGATCGCGGCGATCTATTCCACGATGCAGTTCATCTTCTCTCCGATCTGGGGAAAGCTGAGCGACAAGATCGGCCGGCGCCCGGTGATGCTGTCGAGCATCTTCCTGGCTTCACTCTCCTATGCGTTCTTCTCGCAGGCGGTCTCCCTGCCCCTGCTGATCCTGGCTCGTGCGCTTTCGGGTATCGGCTCCGCGAACATCTCGGCCGCCCAGGCCTCAATCACCGACCTGACCGATTCGAAAACCCGCTCGGCTGCGATGGGCATGCTCGGCGCCGCCTTCGGGATCGGGTTCATCATCGGCCCGCTGATCGGCGGCGTGC
This sequence comes from Chlorobiaceae bacterium, assembly GCA_013334335.1. Lineage (GTDB taxonomy): Bacteria > Bacteroidota > Chlorobiia > Chlorobiales > Chlorobiaceae > Chlorobaculum. The sequence goes on along the minus strand of JAAXXR010000014.1, from coordinate 14,004 downwards.
TCATGACCAACTACGGCATCTCGATGGTGGGCATCGTGGCCGCGGTGCTCAACGGCTGCAACTTCATCCTCGCCATCTTCTTCCTCTCAGAATCAAACGGGCATGCCGTCGGCATCCTCACCCTGCTGAAGAGGAAACCGGCGGTCGTACACCACGATCTTTCGTTCGTCGCCTCCCTCAGGCGAAAAAGCGACGCCATTGCGGACATGCTCAGGAGCACCATCAGCTCAAGGCCGGTCGCCCTGCTCATGATCATCAACTTCATCTATTCGCTGGCGATCGTGAACATGCAGGTATCGGCCATCCTGCTCTGGAAGGAGTTTTTCCATACCACCGAACAGCAGATCGGCTACCTGTTCGCCTATGTAGGATTCATCTCGGTCATTGTGCAGGGCGGCATGCTGCCGAAGCTCAGTAAACGGATCGGCGAACACAAGCTGATGGTGTTCGGCCATATCGCCTCATTCGTCGGGGTCTTTTTCGTCCCGTTCATTCCGCAGGACTCCCTCTTTTCGCTCGGCCTGGGTATCCTGTTCTTCTTCGCGATCGGCACCAGCCTGGTCAACCCGCTCAACATCTCGATGATCTCCCTGTACAGCTACAAGCAGAAGCAGGGCAAGATCATGGGATTCGCCCAGTCGGTCAACGCGCTGGCCCGTATCCTGGGCCCCTTCAGCGGGAGCATCCTGTACGGCATCGACCACCGTTATCCCTACATCCTGGCCGGTGCGCTGACCGTCGTCGGAACACTCATCTCCCTGAGCCTGTTCAAGTACGACATGGCGGTGCCAGAACCTTCGGCCGAGCCTGCCAGTTAGATGAGAAGCACAAGCAATCAACCGGAGAGTGTCATGCGGATAGGAATAGCAGGGGTCGGCAAGCTCGGCGAATACCATACCGGCCTTCTGAAGCAGATCGCATCGGAAGCGCCGGACGTCCAGTTTTCCGGGGTGTTCGACCTTGACCAGGTGAGGCTCCGCGAAATCGGCGGGAAATATTCGGTCCCCTGCTTCGACTCGCTCGACGAAATGGCCCGATCGTGCGACGCGGTCGTCATCGCGACCACCACCAGTTCACACTTCGCCATCTCGAAGCAGTTGCTTGAAGCGGGAGTCAGCCTGTTCATCGAAAAACCGATCACGGCCACCCTCGACGAGGCGGATGAACTGATCGGAATTGAACAGGCCAAGGGGCTCCTGATCCAGGTGGGCCACATCGAACGGTTCAATCCTGCGCTCCTGGCGGTGGAACCGTACATCGGCGAACCGATGTACATCCAGGCCGAACGGCTGAGCGGCTTTTCCCGGCGCGTCACCGACGTCTCGGTCGTGCTCGACCTGATGATCCATGACATCGACCTGGTGCTTTCGCTCATCAAATCGGACATCAGGAGTATCGCCGCCTCGGGGGTGAAGGTGTTTTCCAACGAGCTCGACATGGCCACGGCGCGCATCGAGTTCGTCAACGGCGCCATCGCCAATGTCACGGCAAGCCGGCTGAGCAGAAGCCGCCTCCGCAAGTTGCGATTCTTCGGCCGTCACCCGAAGAGCTACGCTTCGCTCGACTTCACCTCCGGAAAGTCCGAGGTGTTCCGCCTGGTAAAGCCGGAGCAGCTGACCTCGAAGAACCCGATCAGGAATTTCGCATCCAAGAAGATCCTCGAGCAGTTCGGAGAGATCCAGGATTCGCTCGGCGGCCTCGCGCTCGACTATGTGAGCCCGGAGGTCCCGAAGGTCAACGCGCTCAAGGTTGAGCTGGAGCGCTTCATCGACTCACTGAGGAGTGGCCGCCCGGCCGCGGTCACCTCCGCTGAAGGCAGAAAAGCACTGATGGTCGCCGGCAGGATCACGAGCGAGATAGAGAAAAACACGGCCGACCTTGACTGAACCTGTTTTTGATGAATACTGAGTACGATCGCATGGAGATCCCTGAACAGACCCCAATTCCAACCACGCTCTACCGAATCGGAGACCTCGCCGACCAGGAACACCTGCCCTGTTACCTCGTGGGCGGTTATGTCCGCGACCTTTGCATGCGGCGCCCCTGTACCGACATCGACATCATGGTGATCGGCGAACCCATTGCGTTCGCAAGAAAAATCGCCGAACGGATGGATGGCAGGAATTTCGTCCTGTTCGAACGCTTCCGGACGGCGCAGCTCGAGCTTACCGGCGAGGACGGCATCGGTTTCAAGCTCGAAATCGTCGGCGCCCGCAAGGAGAGTTACAATCCGGAATCGCGCAAACCGATCACCAGCATCGGCACCATCGAGGACGACCTTTCGAGGCGGGACTTCACGATCAACGCCCTTGCCCTCCGGCTGAACCGCGAGAACCGGGGTGAGATCGTCGACCTGTTCGACGGTCGCCGTCACATCGGCGAAAAGCTGCTCAAAACGCCCCTCGATCCTGAAAAGACCTTTTCCGACGATCCGCTGAGAATGATGCGCGCGGCAAGATTCGCCTGTCAGCTCGATTTCCGGCTCGACAACGCGACCATGGATGCCATGAACGCCATGCACGCACGAATCCAGATCGTGTCAAGGGAGCGGGTCAGCAACGAGTTCCTGAAAATCATGCAGTGCCGCAAGCCCTCCATCGGCCTGGAGATCCTGCATTCGACCGGGCTGCTCAGGGAGATCATCCCCGAACTCGACGCCATGGCCGGCATCGAGCAGGTCGACGGACTTGGGCACAAGGACACCCTGTTCCACACCTTCCAGGTCGTGGACAACATCGCGACCCAGTCGGACAAGCTCTGGTTGAGAATCGGCGCACTCTTTCACGATATCGCCAAACCGGTCACCAAACGCTTCAGCCAGGGCACCGGATGGACCTTCCACGGTCACGAGGCGGTGGGCGTGAAGCTGGTGTCCAGAATCTTCAAATCGATGAAGTGGCCGCTGGAACCGATGGAGTACGTGCAGAAGATGGTCCGCATGCACCACCGCCCCATTCCGCTCTCCAAGGAGGAGATCTCCGATTCGGCCATTCGCCGCCTGATGTTCGAGGCCGGCCCCGACCTGGAGGACCTCATGAACCTGTGCCGTGCGGATGTGACCAGCAAGAACCCTCGCAAGGTGCAGCGCATCATGCAGAACTTCAACAACGTCGAGGAGAAAATCGCCGAAGTCGGAGAAAAGGACCTCCTGGCCAAGTGGCGGCCGCCGGTCAGCGGCCACGACATCATGCAGATGCTCCAGCTCACCGAAGGCAAGCTGATCGGCGTGATCAAGTCCCGCATGGAGAACGCCATCATCGACGGAGAGATCCCGTACGACCGCCAGGCAGCGCTCGATTATGTGATGGTGGTCTACCGGGAACTCCAGGCGGCTGGGGCGAAAAAACCCTGAAGGCTTTCCTCACCGCTTTTTATATTATGGCGCGACGCTTTTCACAACTTAAAGTCACCCGAACTTGATACCACGTTACTCGCCGAAAGACATCTCGGCAATCTGGACAGACGAAGCGAAATTCGAACGCTGGCTGCAACTTGAAATCGCGGCCGTCGAGGCCCGTGTCGAGGCTGGCCTGGTACCTGCCGAGGCGTTGTCGACCATCAGGGAGAAAGCGAAATTCAACGTCGAGGAGATCCTGACGATCGAGCAGGAGACCAAGCACGACGTCATCGCGTTCCTGACCAACGTCGCCGGCTACGTCGGTCCTGACTCCAGGTACATCCATGAGGGACTGACCTCGTCCGATGTGGGGGACACCTGTCTGGCGATGCAGATGCGCGACGCTGGAAAGATCATTGTCAGCGAGATCGAGTCCCTCATCGTGGTGCTCGCAAAACGATCGGTCGAGCACAAGTATACCGTGCAGATGGGCCGCACGCACGGCATCCACGCCGAACCGACCACCTTCGGACTCAAGCTGCTGCTCTGGCACCAGGAGATGACCAGAAACCTGGAGCGCATGAAGCGCGCACTCGAAAACATTTCGGTCGGGAAAATTTCCGGAGCTGTCGGCACCTACCAGCATCTTTCACCTGAAATCGAGGCCGCCGTCTGCCGGAAGCTCGGCCTGAAACCCGCCTCCATATCGACGCAGATCCTGCAGCGCGACCGCCACGCAGAATACGCCACCACACTGGCCATCGTCGCCTCGTCGATCGAAAAATTCTCCGTGGAACTCCGTCACCTGCAACGCACGGAAGTTCGTGAAACCGAGGAGTTCTTCAGCAAGGGGCAGAAGGGCAGCTCCGCCATGCCCCACAAGCGCAACCCGATCACCTTCGAACGCCTGACCGGCCTTGCCCGGGTCGTCCGCTCCAACTCGATCGCGGCCATGGAGAATGTCGCCCTTTGGCACGAACGCGACATCTCGCACTCATCGGTCGAGCGCGTCATCATGCCCGACTCCACGATCGCCATCGTCTATATGCTGCGCACCTTCAGGGATTCGATCGACACCCTGCTGGTCTATCCCGAGAGAATGGAACAGAACTTTGACACCTCCTACGGCCTTACCCTGTCGCAGACCCTGCTGCTGGCCCTGACCGGCAAGGGGCTCACCCGCGAGGAAGCCTACCGCATGGTGCAGCGCAACGCCATGAAGAGCTGGGAGGAGAAGGTACAGCTCCGGGAACTGGTGCTGCAGGACAGCGAAATCATGGGGCATGTCTCGGAATCGGAAATTTCGGAGCTGTTCAGCCCCGAAACCATCCAGCAGAAGCTCAAACAGAGCGTCGACACCATCTTCAGCAGGAACGGTCTCTGAACAGGACGCTGATGGCCTCGGCAGGCAGCACGAGCCTGGGAGTTGATTTGATGATCAGGCGCCGTCGGCGCCATTACCTGGCTGGAGGTCGGCGCACCCGGGGACACGCAACAGCATAGTCACCGACGAACCTCAGGAGGAGAACACAAAAGGCAGTCACGATGGAAACCGTGACTGCCTTTTGTGTTCTGGCGAACCCTCCATCGGAACTTCAGGAGCCTCGCCCGGTTAGCTGAGGGCGCTCACCGGGATTCCCGATATCGGTTGATCAGGGCGTTGGTCGACGCATCGTGCGATCCGACCGGCGTCGTCGATGTCAGCTCCGGCAGGATGACCTTGGCGAGCTGCTTGCCGAGTTCGACGCCCCACTGGTCAAACGAGTTGATCTCCCAGACAACACCCTGCACGAACACCTTGTGCTCATACATGGCAATCAGGCAACCGAGCGTGAAGGGATCCAGCTCGTCGAGCAGGATGGTGTTGGTGGGCCGGTTGCCCGGGAACACCTTGTGCGGCAACAGCGTCTGCAGCTCCTGCTCCTCAACACCTGCCCCCTCGAGCTCAGCCCTGGCTTCGACCTCACTCTTGCCGCGCATGAGCGCTTCGGTCTGTGCGAAACAGTTGGCCACGAGCATGTCGTGATGCTCCCCCATCGGGTTCTGGCTTCGGAGTGACACGATGAAATCGGCCGGTACGATGCCGGTACCCTGGTGCATCAGCTGGAAAAAGGCGTGCTGGGCATTGGTGCCCGGCTCTCCCCAGATGACCGGACCGGTCGCATACCCGACCGGTCGCCCGAGACGGTTTACGCGTTTACCGTTGCTCTCCATGTCGAGCTGCTGCAGGTATGCCGGAAAACGGTGCAGATACTGGTCGTAAGGAATAATCGCATGGGTGCGCGCATCGAAAAAATTGTTGTACCAGATCCCCAGCATGGCCAGGATGACCGGCACGTTCGATTCGAGCGGCTCGTTCAGGAAGTGCTCGTCCATGGCATGAGCCCCGGCGAGCAGCTCTTCGAAACGGTCAAAACCGAGATAGAGGGCGATGGAGAGACCTATGGCTGACCAGAGGGAGTAACGTCCACCCACCCAGTCCCAGAAGCGGAACATGTTTTCGGTGTCGATACCGAACTCCTCGACTTTAGCCCGGTTCGTCGAAACCGCCACAAAGTGCTTTGCCACATGAGCCGTATCGCCGGCGCTCCGAAGGAACCAGGCTCGGGCGCTCAAGGCGTTGGTCAGGGTCTCCTGCGTGGTGAACGTCTTCGAGGCGACAATGAAGAGCGTCGACTCCGGATTGACCGACTTCAGGGTTTCTGCCAGATGCGACCCGTCAATGTTCGAGACGAAATGGACACGCAGCCTGCCATGCGCGAAGGGCTTGAGAGCCTCGGTGACCATATACGGGCCGAGGTCCGAACCACCGATACCGATGTTGACCACATCGGTCACCCGCTTGCCGGTGTAACCGGTCCACTCCCCTGACACCACCCGGCCGGTGAAGGATTTCATCTGGGCAAGCACGGCCGCCACCTCTTTGGAGACCTCCTCTCCATCGATGACCAGACCCTCGGCAGGCGGTCTTCTCAGCGCCGTATGCAGCACTGAACGGCGTTCCGTAAAATTGATCTTGTCACCCTCGAACATCTCCCTTCGGCGGGGTTCAACGCCTGAACTCCTTGCAAGCTCCGTAAGCAGCTCCATCGTTCGGGAAGTGATCATGTTTTTCGAATAGTCGAGAACCACTCCTTTCAGACAAAGCGAGAACCGTGCAAACCGGTCCGGATCGCTTTCGAACAGCTCGGTAAGCCGTACTTTCCGCAGTTCTTGAAAATGTGACTCCAGGGCGCGCCATTCGGCACGTTGGGACAGGTCCATCATCGGGTTTCAATTAGTGGTGAACGGGTAACTCCTTGAAAAAAGTCAATATGGAATATAACTCAATATCAGCACACTCCCGTCGATGCGTCTCTCCACCCGGACCGCATCGGAATAGTGAACAATCATCGGCACTCCCCAGCCGGAACAGGCCATTTCGCTTTCCCGAGACGAAAAATCACCGCGACCGTCGAGGCTAAAGCCTGTCCCGCGATCCGCCACAGCGACATCGAGAAACGTCTGCGCGTTATCGATACCGGCCCGCATGGTGATCGTCACGGGCAGTTCGGGATCCGAACCGTTACCATGGCACACGGCATTCACGAAGGCCTCCTGCACACACAGTTCAAGCACGGAAACAAAGGCTTCTGAATACCCCTCCATGCGTCCGAATGATTGCACGAACCGCCTCACGGCTCCACAGTGCGCGACACTGCTGGCAAACACTATCCGCTGATATGTCATGACGTTAGGTCAATTGATCACGATGATGCCTTTTGGCGAAGGCAGATGGCCACAAAAAGGAAAACAAATTCATAACCAAAGAGCGTTTCACTTAATAATTAAGACAATATTGGTCCTGTGATTTAATTTTTCTTACGAATTTGTATTTTTTGATAATTAAATTATATTATATCCAACTTCTCGTTGAGAGAACGCAGTGACGGGCCGGAACGGGCCTCCCATCCGGAATCCGTTTCGATGTGCGTCATGTTCTTTTTTCAGCAACAACACAACCAACGTACAAACCAACGTACACAACAAGGAGTAATAACTGATGAAAAAATCAGCAAAGCTTATGGCTCTCGCCGTGGCGCTCTTCGCAGGTTTCGGTGCCAGCACCGCACATGCCGAAGGGTTCAAGGTAGGGGCTGACGTTGTCAGCAGCTATGTCTGGAGGGGTGCCGATTACGGTGATTCTCCGGCCATCCAGCCGACTCTGTCCTACACCTTCGGCAACGGCATCGCTCTTGGTGCCTGGGGCTCTTATGCCATCAGCGAAAACAACGGTGATCGCTACAAAGAGATCGACCTCTCCGTCAGCCTGCCGATCGGACCGTTCACCTTCAGCGTGACCGACTACAACACCGTGCCGGAAGGTGCAGAATCGTTCGATTTCACGGATGACAGCGCCAACGTCATTGAAATCAGCACCGCATATGCAGCCGGCAACTTCTCGCTGCTCGCCGCCATCAACGTTGGGGGCAACTCCGGCGCTGTAACCGACGTGTCGAACACCAAAGGTGTCGAGAACGCCAAATACTGCGAAGCCTCCTACAAGTTCTACGACAAGGACGGCTTCTCGGCAAAAGGCATCGTTGGTCTGGGTGACGAGGACTACTACGGCGACAAGTACGGTATCGAAGAGAACGACACCATCGCCGTGGTCAACACCGGCATTTCGGTCTCCAAGGATCGTTACACCGCATCCTACATCTACAACCCCGACACCGAGAAGTCGCATCTCGTCTTCATGGCATCATTCTGATATTGTGGGATGTTCTTTGTTAGGTTAAGACAAACGAAAAAAGGAGCCAGTGGCTCCTTTTTTCGTTTCGGCTCTGGGGTCAGGCCTCGCAAAATTCGCATTCTGAAAATGCGAATTTTGCGAGGCCTGACCCCAGTATTTCAGATCGACTTCTCGTAGATCGCGTACTCCTTGTAGGGTTTGCCCCCGATGACACTGGCCAGTTTGCTCATGGCTTCGTTCGATTTGAGCACCCAGCTCATCTCGCTGGCAAATACGCCATGCTTTCCGCCGTAATCGGCGATCCAGGTGTTGAGAATGCTGTCGATCCCCTTGTTCCGGTACTCCGGAAGCACCCCCATCACGATCGTCCTGACCATGTTGATGTTGCGCTTGTACCAGAGATATTTGACCAGTCCCCATGGGGTCAACGGGTTGCCGTTGACGTGCTTCAGCGCCTGGTTGATGTCGGGCAGGGAGAGGGAGAACCCGATGGTCCTGCCGTTACGGTCTTCGACAAAATAGACATAGTGCGGGTTGGCAATCGGCTTCAGGCTCTTGGCCAGGAAGTCGAACTCCTTGTCGGTCATGGGAACGAAACCCCAGTTCTTCTCCCAGGCGCCATTGTAGATTGCCCGCATGTTCTCGATCTCGCTGTCGAAGCGCTTCATCTCGAGAACCCGGACGGAAAGCCCCTCACGTTTCATCACATGCTGAGAAATGCGCCGCAGGCGCTCGATATCGATGAGCTTCTGGTCGATATACCATGCAAGCAACTCCTGGGCGACCTTGTGGCCGCTGTTCAGGCAGAGGTCGTTGTAGTACGGTGGGTTATAGAGCATCAGGAAGACCGGAGGACTGTCATATCCTTTGGTGAGCATGCCGCACTGGTCATTCATCGACGGGCTCACCGGGCCCCTCATGGCGTCGAGGCCCTTGCTCCTGAGCCACATGGCGGCAGCTTCGAACAGGGCGTCGGCAACCTTCTGGTCGTCAATACACTCGAAAAAACCCCAGAACCCCACCTTGTCTTCGTGAATCTGGTTGTGGCGCCGGTTGTGAATGGCCGCGATCGTTCCGACCATGCCCCCCCCCTTCCATGCAGTGAACATGGCAAGCTCAGCGTGGTCATACAACGGATACACTTCGGTGTCAAGGGTCTTCATGTAGTCCGAGATCACCGGCGGAACCCAATTGCGGTTCAGTTCGGGATTGCTGCGGTAGACCTTCCAGGCGAACTTGATGAACTGTTTGCGTTCATGTTTCGTCTTGACACGTCTGATCTCGATGCTCATGATATTCAGGATAGGGGAGTCGGTCCCGGTTATTTGAAGGCCTGTCCTGGCTTAAGGCCTGCTGCCTTGAGGATATAGACCATGGGGCAAAAACCGGTAAACGAGGACTGCAGAAGGTTCAGGCCGACAAAGCCGGTGAACCAGAGCCAGTTCTGGTTGTGATAGATCGAGAGAAGTACGCTTGCGACGACAAAAAGTCCGGCAATTGCAAATATGGCGCGATCGATATTCATGGCAGTTGTTCCTGTTGAGGATTGATGGTCTTACGACTGAACAAGGTTAGGTAACGCTGCGCCTTGCCTGCTTGAGGGTTCGGGCGCCCTCACGGAGCATCCGTTCGGTTTCACCCCAGGAAACGCACTCGTCGGTTATGGACACCCCGTATTTAAGCGTACCGGGTTCGACCGGAAAGGGCTGATTCCCCGAACAGATGTTGCTTTCGATCATGACTCCGGCAATGCTGCTGCTGCCTGCGAGCTTCTGGGCGAGGACATCGTCCCAAACCTTCAGCTGGTTCTCGAATTTCTTGCCCGAGTTGGCATGGCTGCAGTCGACAACAAGATATTTGACCAGCTCGGCTTTCTCGAGTTTGCTTTCGGCCAGGGCGATGCTTTCCGCATCGTAGTTCGGCCGATGTGATCCGCCGCGAAGCACCAGATGCCCGAAAGGATTGCCTTTCGTCGTGATCACGCTGCTGTGACCATCCTGGTCGATTCCCAGGAAACTGTGCTGATGCATGGCGGAACGGATGGCATCGATGGCCACCTGAAGGCGCCCGTCCGTGGAATTCTTGAAGCCTACCGGCATCGAAAGCCCACTGGCCATCTGACGATGCGTCTGGGACTCGATGGTGCGGGCGCCGATGGCCGCCCAGCTGATCAGGTCAGCCACATACTGTGGTGAAATCGGGTCAAGGAACTCGGTTGCCGCCGGCAAACCCATATCGTTGAGTTCTATCAAGAGCTTGCGTGCGTGATACAGACCATGCTCGATATCGTAGGTATCGTTCAGGTGAGGATCGTTGATGAACCCCTTCCAGCCGATGGTCGTGCGCGGTTTTTCGAAATAGACCCGCATGACGATGCAGAAGGTGTCTGCAAGCTCGCTGCGAAGCTTTGCAAGGTGCTGTGCATACTCCCTCGCCGACTTCATGTCATGTATGGAACAGGGGCCGACGATTACCAGGAGGCGGTGATCCTTGCCGGTCAGAATCTCTTCAACTTCGCGGCGGCCCTGGCTCACGATATCTGCTATATGGTCGGTTACCGGCAGCTTTTCCTTAAGCGCTCTGGGAGATGTCAGCGTTATGATGCGTGAAACTCGTAAATCCTGTATCTGTTGCATTCGTTTTTAAACTCGATAATGGTCATCGTCCGGAACCGTCTGCGGCTACCGTGACGACCCGATGTCGTCAATATCTGGAGAACAGCGTTAAAGATAACAAAACAACCATAATAATGTGAACGTACGCCAATAAATTCCCGCTATGCCGACCGGGCGGGAATCCGTCCGCCCCCTGATCGATGCAAAAAAATGAAAAACCCGCCGTGCGGCGGGTCTTTCTCTGATCTCGGAAGCTGGAAGGAAATCCTCCCTGTAGCGCCATTACTTGGTGAAGTCGATATTGAGCCAGCCGTTGTCGAACGAGGCACCGGAAGACTCCAGGCCTGCAAGGAAGATCGGAAGGGCCACGATCTTCTGGTAATCCCCGATACGGATGGTCAGGTCGTCACCGAGCTTGAGGATCTTCGGTTCGAGTCCCATGCTCTCCATGAACGGCAGCTTGACGCGGACCGTGTAGTGGCCGTCGGAGACCTTGGAGATGTTGATCGGATCCTCCTTGAAGAAGATGTCGAGCGGGTTCTCGTCGCCGTAGACCTTCTCGCCGACCCTGCGGAGCATGGCCAGACCGACAACCTCATCGTCGAACAGCGGCACTTCAGCGATCGGAATCGGAGCGAAGGCGTCCTGGATCTGCTCGATGTACTTCTGCTGGATGGCACGCCATTTCTGGAAGTACGGGTCGGGGCTCTGATCGGGCATGACGCGGTTGATGGTGATCCTGTCAACCGTGATACCGTAGAGGTTCAGGTAGGTCAGGGCGCGCATGGACTCCTTGATCACCATTTTCTCAGGGTTCATGACGAGGCGCATGGTGGTCTTGGTACCGTCGGCAAGCAGTTCGATGATGCCTTCAGTGGAAGAGAAAAGGTTGTCAACCTTCTCGTAGACCTCTTCGGGAGCCACGAAGTCGTCAAGCTTCTTGACCTTCTTGGACAGCGGCCTGATCATCGGCTTGACCATGTACTTTTCGACGTTTCGGATGAACTTGATGAACCAGCCGAAGGTCTCGGGCAGCGAAAGCAGCCTGAGGGTTTCGCCGGTCGGCGCGCAGTCGACGACAAGCAGGTCGAAATCCTTCTGCTCCTCGTTGTACCGCTTGATATAGGAGAGTGAAAACAGTTCTTCCATGCCGGGAAGCACGCCCATCTCTTCGGCGTAGACGCCTTCGATGCCGCGTGAAGCCATCAGGTGCGCAAAGTGCTCCCTGACGACATCCCAGTTGAGGTTGAGATCGCCGAAAACGCTGACTTCCTGTCCCCAGAGGTTCTCCGCGATCTTGACGGGAGAGGGGCCGAGCTCGACATCGAGCGAGTCACCGAGGCTGTGTGCCGGGTCGGTCGACATGATCAGGGTCTTGTAACCCATGTCCGCAGCTCTGAGAGCCGTTGCAGCTGCAACCGAAGTCTTGCCGACGCCGCCCTTGCCGGTGAAAATGATATTACGCATACGTTGTGATGGTTCCCATTGATAGATGGTTGAAGAAACTGTTCCGTATCGCTAAAAAAAGAGCGCTGGTGCGTAACGAAAATGAAATGCAAAGATAACAAAAAACCATCAATGACAAGCAGATCAAGCTATGATTTCACGATGCCGCCATGAATGAACCGATCGGGGCCCCGGAAAATCATCTGCCGCGAGGTTTCCCTTTGGCACGCTTTGAGCTCTTTGCTTTCGACGATGCCCCTTTTTTCACCTTGCCCCTGGCTTTCACCGATGCCTTGCCCTTGCTTTTCGACCTGGAGGAGCTGATCTTCGCCGACCCTTTTTTCCCTTTCCTGGCCTTGATCGTCGTCGATCCCTTTCCGGCAACACGTTCGCTGCTGGCCTTGTAGATGATCAGGGACTGTCCCGGCTTGACCCGGCCCCGCTTCAGATTGTTCCAGTCGATGAGCTGGCTGACGGGCACCCGGTATCTCCGGGCAACGCCGGCAAGGGTCTCCCCTTTCCTGACGACATGCACCTTGCGCGCCCTGGTGCCGGTCACCTCGCCGCCATCCTGGCGCTCCCGCTCACGAACCATGGCGTACAGCCGCTCACGCTCCTGCGCCCGCTCGGCGTCCACCGCATAGATCTCCTGCTCTTTCTGCTGGAAGGGCTGTATGTAGCGCTTCGGCATCCTGAGCATGTTCTGACCGGATCCGGAGGAGGGAATGAGGCCGACCTTGTACTGGGGATTGAGGAAGCGGAGATCTTCGAGAGGAACACCGATGGACTGGTTGAGCTGTTCAAAGGTCAGCGAACTCCTTACCGGTACCCGTTCGGTGTCCGTATAGAGATTTCCAGGTTCGAGCGGCCTGATGTTATGCTCCTTGTAATAGCTCATGACATAGGTAACCGCGATGAATGCCGGCACATAACCGCGGGTCTCCTGCGGGAGATAGGGCCATATTTCCCAGTAGTCACGGGCTCCGCCTGATGCCCGGATGGCTTTCCGGACGTTGCCTGCACCCGAATTGTACGCCGCCAGCACGAGGAACCAGTCCCCGAAGGTCTGGTAGAGATCCTGAAAATGCTCGCAGGCAGCCACCGTGGCTTTGTAGGTGTCGTATCGATCCTCGATGAAGGACGAGGACTGCAAGCCGTACATTTTGCCCGTGCCACTCATGAACTGCCACAATCCACGTGCGCCGGCATGGGAAACCGCCGTCGGGTTCAGCGCGGATTCGACGACGGCAAGGTACTTCATTTCAGCGGGAATATCGTACTCGCGGAGCTTCTCTTCGATCAGCGGGAAGTAGATTTTGGTCAGGCCAAGCATTTTGGCAACCTGCTTTCGCTTGTCGACCGAATAGACCCTGATGAACCCTTTTACATGCTCGTTGTAGACAAGTTTGAACTTCGATTTGCGGGCCATCTCCGCAATTCTCGACTCATAGACCGAGTCGCTGAACTGTGGCACGAACTGAAGGGGAAAGGCATCCCTGTCGGTACCCGGCACCGTAGACTGAAACTTGTCGTCCCGGAAATAGGTCGTGGTAACCAGGCTGTCGAGTATTTCCGACACACCTGAACGGCGGGATGAAGACGCATCGTCCGGCTCATCCGCCCGAGCTGCAGGCGAGTATCCCGCAACCAGCAGGAGCACGCCGAGAAACGCATGTCTGAAAGGTAAACTCTTCACAACACAACCCGGTTTACAAGGGAAATGGCTTTAGCGCTCCTTGCCTTCTTCATAAAAAATTGTAACAGCTTGAACATAACCACACCGGCTGATTATTACAAACCCTGTCGCTTTTCGCAGCTCGGGAGCGTAAAAGAACAAAGGGCCGAACTGGCCTGAACGACTCCCAGAACGA
>JAAXXR010000072.1 GCA_013334335.1 Chlorobiaceae bacterium | reverse complement strand
GAGGGGGCTCGGAATGGCTTCGGAGCCAGATCACCGGTTAAGGAGACAATCGGGTTCACCTTCTTTTCGGGCAAAAAAAAGGGAGACAGAGTTACCTCTGTCTCCCTGGATGCAAAGTCCTTGTTCAGGAACTTATTTTGCAGCCGGAGCAGCAGCCGGAGCCTCAGCAGCCGGAGCAGCCGGAGCAGCCTGGTCTGCAGGAGCAGCGGCAGGTGCCGGCTCAGTTGCAGGAGCAGCTGCAGGAGCTTCTACCTTCGGCTCTTCGACCGGAGCTTCAGGAGCCTTCTGTGCGCAGCCAACGAAAGAAACTGAGCTCAAGAGGAAGAGGAATGCGAAAAGTTTTTTCATGGTTCCAATGCATTTGGGTTTTCGAATAATATAACAGCTTGTTCAGCTCACAAATAATAACGAAAAACAGTGATTTTTCAAACAACGCTGTATGCCATAATATGCGATTATTTCCCCCTAATCACAAGTAATTTAACTCTCAATCGACAAGCATCTGCAGCTCTTTGCTGCCTACCTGATGGAAATTGAGGTAGTTGTAGACCTTGTCAGCGCTCTTTGAAAGGGCTCCTGCGACCTCCATGTATTCACCCAGATCGGGCAGTCGGCCAAGCAGCGCGCAGACGGCAGCAAGCTCGGCTGACCCGAGGTACACCTGGGCGCCCTTGCCCATGCGGTCATCAAAATTCCTTGTGCTGGTGGAGAAAACGACCGCGTTGTCTGCCACTCGCGCCTGGTTGCCCATGCACAGTGAACAGCCCGGAACCTCCGCCCTGGCGCCTGCCGCGCCGAACACTGCATAATAACCCTCCTCGGCCAGCTTCTTCAGGTCCATCTTGGTCGGAGGAACGACCCACAGCTTGGCCTTGGCGTGGCCTTTGCCGCGCAGCACCTCGCCAAGTGCGCGGAAGTGGCCGATGTTGGTCATGCAGCTGCCGACGAAAACCTCGTCGATCTGCTTCGGACGCCTTGCGTCGGCCAGCACCTCGCTGAGGGTAGCCACGTCGTCCGGATCGTTCGGGCAGGCAAGGATCGGTTCCCTGATCTGCGTCATGTCGATCTCGATGACGGAAGCGTACTCGGCATCGGCGTCCGGTTCGAGCAGCTGCGGGTTGGCAAGCCACTCCTCCATCTTGCCGATGCGACGCCTCAGGGTTTCAGCGTCACCATAGCCTTCCACGATCATCTGGCCAAGCAGCTTGACGTTGGATTCGAGGTACTCGATCACCGGCTCCTTGTCGAGCCTGACCGTGCAGGCGGCGGCGCTCCGCTCGGCCGAGGCGTCGGAGAGTTCGAAGGCCTGTTCGACCTTGAGTTTCGGGAGCCCCTCGATCTCGAGGATCCTGCCGGCGAAAATGTTCTTCTTGCCCTTCTTTTCAACCGTCAGCAACCCTTGCTTGATGGCCACGTAGGGGATGGCGTTGACCAGGTCGCGCAGGGTTATGCCCGGCTGGAGTTCACCCGTGAAGCGCACGAGCACCGATTCGGGGACGTTCAGCGGCATGGTGCCGGTGACGCCTGCAAAAGCGACCAGGCCGGAACCGGCCGGGAATGATACGCCGATCGGGAAACGGGTATGCGAGTCGCCGCCGGTTCCTATCGTGTCGGGCAGCACCATGCGGTTCAACCAGGTATGGATAACGCCATCACCAGGTTTCAGCGACACTCCACCCCTGCTCATGATGAAAAACGGCAAGCTGCGGTGCATCTGGACATCTGAGGGTTTCGGATAGGCCGCGGTGTGGCAGAAGCTCTGCATGAAGAGGTCGGCGCTGAAGCTCAGGGCGGCAAGCTCCTTGATCTCGTCCCTCGTCATCGGTCCGGTGGTGTCCTGCGATCCGACGGTAAGCGTTTCTGCCTCGACATACATGCCGGGACGTACGCCGGGAAGGCCGCAGGCCTTGCCGACCATTTTCTGGGCGAGGGTGTACCCCTTGCCGGTATCGGCCGGCTGCTCTGGCTTGCTGAAGATATGCTCATCGCCGAGCCCGAGCACCTTGCGGGCCTTTCGGGTAAGGTTCCGCCCGATGATGAGGGTGATGCGTCCGCCCGCCCTGACCTCGTCTGCCAGCGTGTTCGGCTCGAGCGAGAAGGTGGCGATCTGCTCTCCGTTCTTCTCGATCCTGCCGGCCAGGGGATAGATATCGATCACGTCGCCGGTCTCCATTGAGGAGACGTCGGCCTGGATCGGCAAGGCACCCGAATCCTCGGCGGTGTTGAAGAAGATGGGCGCGACGATGCTGCCGATCACGACGCCGCCGGTGCGCTTGTTCGGCACGGCCGGGATGTCCTGGCCAAGATGCCACTGGACCGAGTTGATACCCGACTTGCGACTCGAGCCGGTGCCGACGACGTCGCCGACGTAGGCGAGGGGATGCCCTTTCTCCTTGAGGCTCGCTATGGTTGCAATCGGGTTCTCCATTTTCGAGCGGAGCATGCTCAGGGCATGGGTGGGGATGTCGCTGCGGGTGAACGCTTCGCTCGCCGGAGAGAGGTCGTCGGTGTTGGTTTCGCCCGGCACCTTGAATACGGTGAGGGTCATCTTTTCGGGAAGGGTCGGCAGCGAGGTGAACCATTCGCCATTTGCCCAGGATTCGAGCACCGACTTGGCCAGGCTGTTGCTGCCGGACATGTCGACCACAGCTTCGAACGAATCGTAAACCAGGAGTGTCTTTTTCAGGGCTTCGGCGGCAGCGGATGCCACAGACTGGTCGGCATTGCCAAGTGCGTCAACCAGGGGTTTGACGTTGTATCCGCCCAGCATGGTACCGAGGATGTTCACGGCTTCGACCGCGCTGATGACCTCGCACGAGACCTCACCACGGATAAGGCGGTCGAGGAATGCGGCTTTTTCAAAAGCGGCATCGTCAACCCCGGGACTGATGTGGTTGCGGAACAGGCCGAGAAGATACTCCTGTTCCTGGACCGGGCTCTCCTGGAGCAGCGCAACGAGTTCACGCGCCTGCTCGACGGTCAGCGGCAGCGGAGGAATACCGAGTTTTGCACGTTCTTCGGTGTGGGCACGATAAGTACTGACGAGACTCATTATAACAGCTCCCTGAAGGTTGGATTATGGGTGAATGTCAAGTGCGAAAAAAGGCTGGTAACGCTCACGGCTGGAAAATTCGAAGTTTCAAAATACGGCAGGCGCATGTCAAATACAACGTAGCGGAGTTTTCGAAAGCCGGGCTTCCCGAATATTTTCAGGACGATCGGCGCTTTCACTTAATATACCCCAACCACCCCCACAATTTCCCCTCGAAAGGGGAAAATTAAAGTGACGAGTGACGGATTGAATGTTTGAACTGAATGCCCAACCCGTCATGCAATTCCGGTGATCATGGGTCCCATGGGTCGTATGGCTCGAATGGTTCATATGAGTGAAAATCGAACAACGATCCCCCGGAGAACCTTCTTCCAATGTGTCATGTGTTACGCGTCACTCGCCTCTCGTCACGAAACGATCAGCATGCTGTCCCCGTAGCTCAGGAATCGGTAGCCGTTGTCGAGCGCTTCGCGATAGGCCTGCTTCAGGAGGTCGCTGCCGGCGAATGCCGCCGTCAGCATCAGCACCGTGGAACGTGGTGCATGAAAGTTGGTAAGCAGGGCGTCAATGACCTGGAAGCGGCAACCCGGATAGAGAAAGATGTCGGCCTCGCCGCTGACGGATTCGGAAAAGCCGCTGGCCACAAGGCGCGGGAAAGCATGTTCAAGAGCCCGGGTCACGGTGGTCCCGACGGCCACCACTCGCTTGCCCGCCGACTTCGTCCCGGAGATCGCCTTGGCGGTTTCAGCCGGAATCGTGTAGAACTCGCGGTGCATCACATGCTCCTCGAAAGTCTCCGACCTGATCGGCAGAAAGGTGCCCAGACCGACATGCAGGGTCATCTCGGCGATCCCGACACCCTTGCCGCGGAGACGGCCGAGCAGCTCGCCGGTGATGTTGAGCGACGCTGTCGGTGCCGCGACAGAGCCGGGGCGCCCGGCGAATACAGTCTGGTAACGTTCACGGTCAAGCGCTTCGGCCTCTCGTTTCAGATAGGGGGGAATCGGTACGGAACCGTGCGCCTCGAACAGGGCCGCGACCTCCCCGCCATCGGTTCTGGAGAGTTTCGCCACGCCATCGTCGGGCAGCTCTTCGACCACCAGTTCGGCGCCATGCGCGAGCAGGCGGTCCCCGTTTTTCAGCCGTCCGCGGTACAGGGCGAGATCCTGTGCCCCCTCGTGCTTTTCGAGCAGCATGAGTTCGATCCTCGCTCCGGTCGGCTTTTCGCAGATCATGCGAGCCCGAATGACCCGGCTATTGTTCAGCACCAGGAGATCGCCAGGTTCGAGCAGGGTGTCGAGCGACGCGTAGGTGGAGTGCCGGATCTCCCCCGTCGTGCGGTTGAGCACGATCAGCCGCGTCGTGCCACGTTCGGAGGGCGGATAGGTGGCGATGCGATCAGCAGGCAGGTCGTAATCGAAATCGCTGACCCTCATAATTTCCGCAATCTGGCCCTGACCGCCTCTGCGTGGGCCTGAAGCCCCTCCTGGTCGGCAAATCGGGCGATTTTCGCTCCGGAGTTGCGCAATTCGTCCTTCGACCAGGAGATGATCGAGGTGTGCTTGACGAAGTCGCGAACCGAGAGCGGCGAAAAAAACCGTGCCGTTCCGTTGGTCGGCAAGGTGTGATTGGGACCGGCGAAGTAGTCGCCGACCGTCTCGCAGGACCATGCGCCCATGAAGATGGCACCCGCATGATGCAGGTCCGGCAGGATCTCCCAGGGGTTCGGCACATGGAGCTCGAGGTGCTCGGGAGCAATCGTGTCGGAGGCCCGGCAAGCCTCCTCCATGCTGTCGACCAGCACGATGGCGCCGTTCTCGGCGAGCGACCTGGAGATCACCTCGCCACGGAGCATCCCGCCGACAAGCCGACCGGCGGCCTCCTGGACGGCAAGGGCAAGCGCCTCTGAGGGGGTGATCAATACGGCCGATGCGTCCGGGTCGTGCTCGGCCTGGGCGAACATGTCCATGACGATGAATTCGGGATCGGCCGAGCCGTCGGCGATCACCACCACCTCGGAGGGGCCGGCGATGCTGTCGATCGAGACGTGTCCGAACACCTGCTTCTTGGCAAGGGCGACATACTTGTTGCCCGGACCGGTGATGATGTCAACCTTGGGGATCTTGCCGGTGCCGAACGCGAACGCGGCGATGGCCTGGGCTCCGCCCAGTTTGTAGACGTTCGTGACGCCCGCGACCCTTGCTGCTGCCAGGATGTGCGGACTGACCTTGCCGTCGGCGTCACACGGCGTGGTCATGTAGATCTCCCTGACCCCCGCGACCTGGGCGGGCGCGGCGTTCATGAGCACGGACGAGGGATAGGAGGCCTTGCCGCCCGGTACGTACAGGAGCGCACGCTCCATCGGCGTGACCCTCTGGCCGAGGATGACCCCGCCCTGCCGCTCGTAGAAAAAGCTGCGTTCGGCTTCATGCCGGTGAAAGTCGGTGATGTTCCGGTACGCCTCTTCGAGAATGCCGATGAACTCCTGGTCAGCGACCGCGTAGGCCGCTTCGATCTCTTCGGCCGAAACCTTCATCTCCGAAAGCCGGACCCCCTGGAACCGTTCAGTGAAGTCAAGCACGGCTTCGTCCCCTTCACTCCTGACCCGGTGCAGGATATCGTCGACCGTACGCGCGGCTTCGGGATCGAAGGAGACCGTCCGGCCAAGCTGCTCCCTGAGGGCGGCCTGTTCCTTGGCGAAATGATAGATCTTGAGCACGGCGTGTTCGGTTGATTATGGGTATCGGGCCCCACAAGGCGGCCCGGCTCCTCGCGTCAGCATCGGGGAGCGGATGTACGTCCAATGTAAGGAATGCCTGAATTTAACGAAACCCCAAGGGGCGTCGAAAAGTGGCGCGGCCACGAAAAAGAGGGTGTATATTCAACGTTTTCATTTGAGAATACCTGTTCCATTAAGTACCTTATGAATTCATTTGAAACCTTGGAACCAAGCCTGAAAACAGCTCATTCCAAGCGCACTATGCCTCATATCAAGATCCTTACTCATCATGAGCTTTTTCAGTGACCTGTTCAGGGACATCGCCATCGACCTCGGGACAGCCAATACCCTCATTTTCATCCGCAACAAGGGCGTGGTTCTGAACGAACCATCGATCGTCGCCCGTGACAGGAATACCGGCAAAGTGGTTGCCATCGGCCAGGACGCCCTCCTGATGCACGAGAAGACCCACCCCGGCATCGTGACCATCAAACCGCTTGCCAACGGCGTCATCGCCGACTACGAAGCCACCGAAGAGCTGATCAAGGGCCTCATCAACAAAACCAAGAAGCAGTTCTCCCTCGGCATCCGCCGCATGGTCATCGGCATCCCCTCGGGCATCACCGAAGTCGAGAAACGCGCCGTGCGCGATTCGGCTGAACACGTCGGAGCCAAGGAGGTTTACCTGGTCGCCGAACCCATGGCCGCAGCAATCGGCATCGGCATCGACGTCAAGGAGCCGATGGGCAACATGATCGTCGACATCGGCGGCGGCACCACCGAAATCGCCGTCATCTCGCTCGGCGGTATTGCTTCCGGCGAATCGCTCCGCGTTGCCGGCACCGACATCACCAGCGCCATCATCCGCCACTTCCGCAAAGCCTACAACCTCGCCATCGGCGAACGCACGGCCGAAGAGGTCAAGATCAGGATCGCCTCGGCCTACAAGCTCGAGAAGGAGCTCACCATGATGGTCAGGGGGAGGAACCTGGTAACGGCGCTTCCCGAGGAGCGCGAAATCAACTCCGCCACCATCCGGGAAGCCATCGCGACCCCGATCAGCCAGATCATCACCTCGATCAAGAAAAGCCTTGAAGTGACCAAGCCGGAGCTGTCGGCCGACATCCTCGACCGCGGCCTGTTCCTTGCCGGAGGCGGCGCGCTCATCAAGGGTCTCGACAAGAAGATCAACGAGGAGACCAAGCTGACCGTGCACATCAGCGAAGACCCCCTCACCGCCGTCGCCCGGGGAACCGGCGCGGTGCTCGAGGATCTCGAGAAATACCGCTCGGTGCTCCTTTCGACCAAGCGCTACTGACGCGTCACCCGCCCGTTCGATCAGGAAGCGTCGATCAGGCTGCGGTAGAACTCCTCATATTTTTCCACAAGCAGGGCAGTGTCGAACTGCCCTGCCTGCTTTACGGCCGCAGCTGAAAAGCGCTTCCAGAGCA
>JAAXXR010000124.1 GCA_013334335.1 Chlorobiaceae bacterium | reverse complement strand
TTTCCCGCCTACTTCATGTCGAAAAAGAAGGTCGTCCTCGAACAGATGTCGAAGGAGCGCATCGAGGCGATCTTCAGCACGGTCGCATCGAACCATCCCGAGGCATCGACAAGCAGGCTGGACGGCCTGAAGCTGGATTTCCCGGAAGGTTGGGTGCACATGCGCCCATCCAACACCGAACCGATCATCCGGATCTACTCCGAAGCGGGCACGAAAGAGCTGGCCGACAGCCTGGCCGACAGCTTCATTGCCGAGATCAGGAGCGCATCGGATATCTGCAAAGGATAAGGGGATGCCCGGTGCGATGAAAGGCGGCGGAGGGGGGTTCCGAACACAGCAGGACGAGACCCTCAGCGGCAGGCAACGGGGGTCGGTGGACCTCTACATCGTCAAACGCCTGTTCGGTTACATCAAACCTTTCAAGGGGCTCATCACGGGTGCCGTCCTCCTGACCGCCGGAGGTGCGATGCTCGGCCCCCTCAGGCCCTGGCTCACCAAGGTCGCCATCGACGAGTACATTGCCCGCGGAGACCATCGCGGACTCGCCGTCATCAGCCTGATCATGCTGGGGGTGGTCATTCTCGACGGCCTGAAGCAATACCAGTCCACCTGGCTGACCGAACTCATCGGCCAGAAAGCGGTGTTCAACCTCCGTATGGACATCTTCCGGCACCTGCAGCGACTTCCCGTACGCTACTTCGACCGCAATCCTGTCGGCAGGATCATCACCCGCACCACCAACGACGTCGAAGCGCTCGACGAAATGCTCTCCAGCGGCCTGATCACGGTCATCGGAGACCTCCTGCAGCTCGTGTTCATCGTCGCCATGATGCTCTGGATCGACTGGCGCCTGACCCTGGTCGTGCTGAGCGTGCTGCCGCTCATGATCTGGTCGACCATCTCCTTCAAGAACCGTGTCCGCCAGGCGATGTTCGACGTCCGGACGCACCTCGCGCGGCTTAACTCCTTCTTCCAGGAGCATATCACCGGCATGAAGATCGTCCAGCTCTTCGGAAGGGAGGAGAGCGAATTCCAGCGGCACGCCGGTATCAACGCGGACCACCGGGACGCCAACATCAGGACCGTCTTCTACTTCTCCATCTACTATCCGCTCATCGAGTTCATGAGCTCGACCGCTGCGGGACTGGTGATCTGGTACAGTGCGACCAGAGTGGTCAATGCGGAACTCACCGTCGGCGTTGTCGTCTCGTTCGTGCAGTACATCTGGCTCTTCTTCCGGCCGTTGCAGCACCTCTCCGACCGCTTCAACGTCATGCAAACCGCCGTCACCAGTTCTGATCGCATCTTCCGGCTTCTCGAAGAGCCTGTCGCCCCCGAGCCAACGGAAAACGCAGCCGCAGAGCTCCGTAAATTCTCCGACCGCATCGTTTTCGACAACGTCTCGTTCGCCTACGACGGAGACAACCTGGTACTCCGCGACATCTCCTTCGAAATCAGGGCCGGACAGACCGTCGCCATCGTCGGCGCCACCGGCAGCGGCAAGACCACCCTCATCAACATCCTGTCGAGATTCTACCCGATCCATAAGGGGTCGATCACCATCGACGGCTCAAGGCTCGACGACATTCCCTCCCAGGCGCTCCGCAGGCTCATCGGCGTGGTCATGCAGGACGTCGTCCTCTTCTCGGGCACCATCCGTGAGAACCTCTGCTTCGGCGACCCCACGATTCCGGAGGAGAGCGTCAGGGAGGCCGCGCGCATCGTCGGCGCCGACCGGTTCATCGAAAAGCTTCCTGGAGGCTACGACTACAGGATCAGGGAAAACGGATCGGGACTCTCGGTCGGCCAGAAGCAGCTTATCGCCTTTGTTCGGGCGCTGCTCTACAATCCGGAGATCCTTGTCCTCGACGAAGCGACCAGTTCGGTCGACACCGAGACCGAATCACTGATCGAACAGGCTACCGACCAGCTCATGAAGCAACGGACGTCAATCATCATTGCCCACCGGCTGTCAACCGTGCAGCACGCCGACAGGATCATCGTGCTGCACAAAGGCACCATCCGTGAAACCGGCACGCACCAGGAACTCCTTGCCCGCCGCGGACTCTACTACAAACTCTACCTCCTCCAGCACCCCGAACGCAGAACGCTGGAAGATGCCGGCTAAAAACCCGGAACACTGGGGTCAGGCCTCTCATTTTTTGCATCGAAAATGCAAAAAATGAGAGGCCT
>JAAXXR010000071.1 GCA_013334335.1 Chlorobiaceae bacterium | reverse complement strand
GCCTTCGGCTTCATGCCGAGCTGGAGCTCGTCGCTCCCAGGGAATTCGGCGTTCCCCGGGGGTTCAGCGCTCCCAGGGGCATCTTCTCTTCCGTGTCACGACTTCCCACTCGTCAATCTGGTGGCGACTGCTTTGGCGACGTTGTCGACGGAGATGTCGCTGACCTGCGTGGTCGTGGAGGCGACGAGGGTGTGCTCCGTGAGGTAGGGGGCGAAGCGCGAGAGGTCCTGGGCGGCTTCCCGGTAAAGTCCGACGACCGGTACGGCATGGCAGGAGGCGATGTGCACGAGCGAGGTGTCGGGCGTGACCAGGAGGCGGAGCTTCTGGACCAGGAGGCTCACTTCGTAGAGGTTTCGGGTAGGCGGCGAGGGGATGACGTTGGGAAGGGTTTCAAGCCTTCGCTTCGTCTCCAGGTCTCCCGGGGCAGAGAAGACGATGAACCGGATGCCGGGGAAGCGGCCGGTGAGCTCCTGCCATTTCTCCTCGGTCCAGTAGCGGAGGGGGCCGCCGGCGCTGATGTTGATGCCGAGGAGCTCACGGGCAGGCATCGAGTGCAGGAAGGTTTTCAGTTCCGGCTGCACGGCCATCTCGGGAATGTACGGACGGCACCCTTCGGGGGTGTGCGCCAGGCCGAGCAGGTCGAGCAGGGCGCAGTTCTTGACGACGATATGGGTGTGCCAGCCGGTGTCGGCCAGCAGGTCGTAGAGCCCTTCATGGAAGGGGTTGGCGATGCCTGCCTTGACCCTTGCCGGGATCAGGATCGACTGGATCAGGAAGTGGGTCGACGGGTGGTCCTTGGTGTTGAAGAGGAGGTCGAAGCGGCTGAAAAGCACCTCCCTTGCGTAGCGAAGAGGCTTTTTCTTGGCGTTGTGGACGGCCGTGACGTTCCGGTCGGTCGAGAAGAAGTCGTAAACCGGCTGGCTGAAGACGATGACGTGGATCCTGAGCCGGGGGTATGCGCGGCGCAGGTTGCCGATGAGTGGCGTGAGCAGGATGGCATCGCCGAGCTTCTCCTGGGCGAGGATGACGACCGAGTCGAGCGGGCCGTCGAACGCACGGAGGTCGCCTCTCCTTTTGCCGATCTTCTGCAGGAACCGTGCGAAGCCCTGACGGAAGCGGCGCTGCTTTTTCCAGTCTTTGGCCGGTGCTGCGGATGCTCTGGTGTCGTTCATGCGGCCGGTCGCCTTCGTTGTGCCAGCCGTTCACGGCAGAAATCGATGAGTTCGTCGTGCATCCGCTGCAGTGAAAACTGATGGATCACCCGTTCCCTGGCCTTTCCGGCTACCCGTTCCCTGAGGGCCGGATCCGCGTGGAGGTTCCGGAGGATGAGCGCGAGGCGCTCGACCTCTCCGTAGTCCACCAGATAGCCGTCGACCCCGTCGGTGAGCGCCTCCTCTGCGCCTCCCGCCCGGGTGCTCACGGGTGCGTTGCCGAGGTACATGCCTTCGAGGAGGGCGTTGGCGATCCCTTCGTTTTTCGAGACCATGGCGAAGACATGGCTTCGGGCGAGCTCGGGCAGGGGATTGTCGAGGAACCCGGTGAGCCGGACACGCTCCGCGATGCCGAGTTCGGCGGCGAGACTCTCGAGGGCGGCCTGTTCCGGCCCGCTGCCGATGATCACCAGCCGGGCGTCAGCCGCTTCCGACAGCTCGACGAAGCGGGCGAAGGCGCGCATGAGGAAGTCGAATCCCTTGCGCCTGGTCAGGATGCCCATCGAGGAGACCGTGAACCCGTCGGGCTTGCGGGGCCATCCCCCGGGAAACTGCCGGTCGATCGATGCGGTGTCGATTCCGTTGTAGATGACCCGTATCTTTTCCGGTTCGAGCCAGGGGGCTTTGAGCAGGCTCTCCCTGATCTTCCGGGCATTGACGATGATGCCGTCGGCGAGGGTCCCGTACATGAGCCGGTGGAACCACATGCCGGAGGGGGTCCTGTCGATGCCGAGCCGGAGCAGGTTGGTGATGCCGCAGATCCTCGAGGCGATACCGGCGACGAGGTAATCCTTGCGCTTGGTCGGGATGACGAGGTCGATGCGGTGTTTCCGGACGATCCTGACCACCTGCATGATCGTGTACAGGTCGATGTGGCTCAGGCAGGGGAGCCGGAATTTTTTCACGGTGAAGCGCTTCCCGACGATTTCGCGGCGGTAGACGAGGCAGGCGCTGTCCGGTTCAGCGATCGATCCGGCTGCCATGGAGGTCCACTTTTCGGTGCCTCCCCAGGTGCGGGCCGAGTTGATGAAGAGCAGGTTCATGGTTCGGTACTGACGGCTTCGTGGGCTGCCGGTGCATGCCGGTCAGACGTTGAAGAATTCACGGTACCAGGCGATGAATCGGTTGACCCCCTCCTGCACGGGGGTTGCGGGTTTGTACCCCATGTCCCTGACCAGGTCGCTGACGTCGGCATAGGTTGAGGGGACGTCGCCTGGCTGGATCGGCATCAGGTTCTTTTCGATGGTCATGCCGAGGGCGTTTTCGATGGCCGTGATGAACTCCATCAGCCGGACGGGCTGGTTGTTGCCGATGTTGTACACCCGGTAGGGGGCTGACGAGGAACCCGGGTCGGGGCTGGTGCCGGACCATTCGGGGTTCCGCTGCGCGGGATTGTCGATCACCCTGACCACACCTTCGACGATGTCGTCGATGTAGGTGAAGTCACGCTGCATGTTGCCGAAGTTGAAGACGTCGATCGGCCGTCCCTCGAGGGCGGCTTTCGTGAACAGGAAGAGCGCCATGTCGGGCCGTCCCCAGGGGCCGTAGACCGTGAAGAACCTGAGTCCGGTTGTCGGTATGCCGAACAGGTGGCTGTAGGTGTGCGCCATGAGCTCGTTGGACTTCTTGCTGGCCGCATAGAGGCTGACCGGGTGGTCGACATTGTGGTGCACCGAGAATGGCTGGCGTTCATTCAGGCCGTAGACCGAGGAGCTCGAAGCGTAGCTGAGGTTGCCAACTTCGTTGTGCCGGCAGGCTTCGAGCAGGTTCAGGAAGCCGACGATGTTCGAGCTGACATAGGCGGCAGGGTTGGTCAGGGAGTAGCGCACACCTGCCTGTGCGGCCAGGTTGCAGACCGCGTCGAACTTTTCGTACCGGAAGAGCGCGTTGAGCTGGTCGCTGTCCTCGAGGTTGAGCTTTACGAAGCGGTAGTTATCATATTTCGAGGAGCGGACCGGACGGTTGTCGTCGATGGACTCCCGGTCGATGCCGGACCAGGCGAGGCGGCCGTATTTGACCTCCCGGTCGTAGTAGTCGTTGATGTTGTCGATACCGACGACTTCGTCGCCTCTCGAGGCGAGCCGTTCGGCGAGGTGGAATCCGATGAAGCCGGCGGTGCCGGTCACGAGAATCTTCATGAACAATGCCGATGTGCCCGTCTTCGGGCGGTTGAACGGGGAGTGCGGCCCGGAGGCCATGGAGGCCGGATGCGGCCGCGTCGTCATCGAAGATAATCAGCTTTTCGCGGAAATAAATGGACCAATTTGCGCTTTGTCCGGTTGCGAGGCGGTTTTGCGTGCGTTGATCTGTCGCGGTTTCATATCTTTTGCAGAAACGCCAACCCTTCACCGAGAAGCCCGAGCTCAATGAGTCCCCTTTCCGATCCCCAGGCCGGCAAACGCCCGGGCCTTGCGTATGTCAGCATGGTGCTGCTCGCGGTGCTGGTGCTCTACCCGTTTGCCGGCGCAGCACTGACGGTGCTCTTTTCCGGTCGTCAGATGAGCGGTTCCGGACTCATGCCGTTCGACCCGGAGGCGATTGCCGGGGTCAGGGTCGCGCAGGTGGTCGGCCAGGTGCTGGTGCTTGCCCTGCCGGCGTTCTGGCTTGCCAGGAGTGTTTCCGGAAGTCCCACCCTGTTTGGAAGGGAGAACCTGCGGTGGCTTGGCATCAACGTCCAGGGCGGTGCCGGACCGGTTTTCGTGGCTGCTGCAGGCATGCTGCTCCTCCAGCCGCTGATGTATACCATTGCCGAGGTCCAGACCTATCTTCTGCCGCTCCTGGGTGAGCAGGGCCAGGAGTTCCTGCGTTCGCAGGAGCAGCTCGAACAGCTCATCAGGACACTCGCCTCGAGCTCCTCACTGCCCGAGTTCCTTGCGGTCGCAGGGATGCTGGTGGTCACGCCTGCCATTTGTGAGGAGCTCTTTTTCCGTGGATATATCCAGAAGAGCTTTTCGGTAAGCTTGCCGCCGATGAGCGCGGTGATCCTGACCGGTTTCGTGTTCGCCCTGTTCCATCTGGAGCCGATGAATATCCTGCCCCTCACTTTGCTCGGCTGGTTTATTGGGTATATTTATCAGAAAACCGGGCGATTTGCCGTGCCCGCCGTCGCGCATGCGATGAACAATCTCACGGCGTTGACGCTTCTCGAATTCGACCGGCGCTTCCAGGGTTACTCACTGTCGGGCGGAGACCCGGGAATCTTGTTCCGTTGGCAATGGTGGGGGTTCGTGCTGGTCTGCATGGTTTTCTTTTTCTTGCTGATGCGCCGTTTTCAGCAGATGGCTGCGTCCGTTAAATCTGAACATAACGTCTGACCGGCATTCAGTTCATGTCTTCTTTGATGCAAAATAACCTGTTCCAGCGGGTGGTCGTGGCCATCGCGGGCATCCCCCTGCTGCTCTGGATCAACATGACCGGAGGGATACCGTTCCTTGTCCTGGTGCTCGTGTTGAGCCTCGCGGCCATGTTCGAGTTCTGGAGGCTCGCCACGCACCGGGCCCATCCTCCGACGTTGCTGCTGCTCCTGCCGCTGACCGCATTCATCCAGGTGAATTTCTATTTTCGTTATGTCGATTACTGGGAAGCGCTGCTCGTCGCGGTCATGATCCTGTATGTCATCGAGCTGTGGCGTCAGCAGGGGTCGCAGTTCCTGAACCTCGGCGCCACGCTTGTCGGGCTGGTCTATGTCAACCTGTCTTTCGGTGCGCTTCTCCGGCTGCGTCTTACGGATGCGGCTCCCGGCGAGCCGGGTACCGTGGTCGGCGCCGCGCTGGTGCTGCTGACGTTCGTGTGCGTGTGGGCGGCGGATATCTTCGCCTATGCCGGCGGCAGAAGTCTCGGCGGAAAGTTCATCACCCGGAAGCTGTTTCCGAGGTTGAGCCCCAAGAAGACCTGGGAGGGCTATTTTTCGGGAATTATCGGCAGCTTCGCGGTCTCGTGGCTCTGTTCGATGTATGTGCCGGGGTTCCCGGACGGGCATGCGCCGCTGATCGGCCTGCTGGTCGGGGTGGTCAGCCCTGCGGGAGACCTCATGGGATCCATGTTCAAGCGCGACGCGGGGGTGAAGGATTCGTCGAGCATCATTCCGGGGCACGGTGGCGTCCTGGACCGGTTCGATACGGTCATGTTCATCGCGCCCCTGATCTATTTTCTGAACTCCTGGGGGTAGTGGGGAGCGTCGTGACGTGTGGGGGATGACGGGATGGTTGCCGGTTACTTATTTTACTTGTCGCCGGTTACTCGTCACTCAGCGCTCATTTTTTTATATTGAACCTTCTTTTTGAAGTTCCGGACCTCGCTGCCTCACCGATAGTCAGTCACTGTCATGAAAATCGAATCCCTTCTGTACGAACCGTATATCGTCCTGAACCTCGAATCAGGCACGAAAACCGAGGTGATCAAACAGATGCTCGCCCTGGTTTCCGCTCATGAACGGGTGCTTGACCGGGAGCGCCTGAGCGAGGATGTCTGGAAGCGCGAACGGGAGATGTCGACCGGAATCGGCAAGAACATTGCCCTTCCTCATGCGAAGACCGTTGCGGTCTCCGAGCCGGTGCTTGCCCTGGCGACGCTCAGGGAGGAGATCGATTTCGAGTCGATCGACGCTCAGCCCGTCCAGATCGTGATTCTCCTGGCGACTCCCGAGACGATGCTCTCCGAGCACCTGAAACTGCTCGGAAGGATAACGAGGATCGCGGGCAGGGATGAGGTGCGCAAGAAGCTCGTTGCGGCGTCATCCTCACACGAGGTGCTTGAACTCTTCCGTGAAGCGGAGAAGGATCTTCCCCAGATTTGAGCGTTCCACTAATTTTCAGTCAGGCAGGATATGGCGCAGTTCCAGGCCGTTAAGGGTGCAAAGGATATTTTTCCTGAAGAGGTCGTCAGGTGGCACTACATCGAGGGGGTCATCCGCTCGGTGACCTCCCTGTACGGCTTCAGCGAAGTGCGTACGCCGGTTTTCGAGTACACCGAACTTTTCCAGCGGGGGATCGGTTCGAGTACCGATATCGTGGGCAAGGAGATGTTCACCTTCCTGCCCGATCCCAACGGACGGTCGATCACCCTGAGGCCGGAGATGACGGCCGGTGTGATGCGCGCCTTCCTGCAGAAGAATCCCGGTGCAGGTGTTCCGGTGCACAAGCTGTACTACATCGCCGACCTGTTCCGCAAGGAGCGCCCGCAGGCGGGTCGTCAGCGGCAGTTCACCCAGTTCGGTGCCGAGCTGCTCGGCGTCTCCTCGCCGGCGGCGGTCGCCGAGGTGATTTCGATGATGATGCAGGTGTTCGACACGCTCGGGCTGCATGGCCTGCGGTTGCGCGTCAACTCGCTCGGCGACCATGAGGACCGGATGCGTTACCGTGAACAGCTCAGGAGCTATCTCGAACCCTATCACGACCTTCTCGACGAGGCTTCGCGAGAACGTTTCGAGAAAAACCCGCTGCGCATTCTCGACTCGAAAAACCCGGCGGTCCAGGAGATCGTGGCTGGCGCACCGAAACTGCTTGACTGCATCACCATCGAGGGGCGGGCCGAGTTTGACCGGGTACTGGGCTACCTGTCAGACCGCGGTATTGCTTACGAGGTTGACCACCTGCTTGTCCGGGGCCTGGATTATTATGGCCATACGGCATTCGAGGTGGTGAGCGCCGAGCTCGGCGCCCAGGACGCCATCGGGGGCGGCGGGAGATATGACGCCCTGTCGAAGGAGCTCGGCAGCAATTCGGAGATCCCGGCAGTGGGCTTCGCCGTCGGCATGGAGCGGCTCATCATCACCATGGAGAAGCAGGGGCTGTTCGCGACGCTCTGCCCGCATGGTCCGCAGGTGTTCGTCGTTCTGCAGGACGCAAGCCTCGAAGACGAGGCGCTGCGCATCGCTGACCGGTTACGCCGTGCCGGCATCACGACCGAAACCGACCTGGCCGGGCGTAGCATGAAGGCCCAGATGCGGGAGGCCAACCGCCTCCTGGCTGGATTCGCCCTCTTTGTGGGCCAGGATGAAGTTGCCTCGGGAAGCTATACGCTCCGGAACCTTCGCACCTCCGAGCAGCTCTCGCTGTCGATCGATGCGATTCCCGGCGTGCTGCTCGAATCGTCGAAACCGTAACCTGACCGGGAGTGGCGATGCATAAGCTGACGCTGTACGGGGCGAAGGAGTGCTGCCTGTGCGATGACGCCAAGGCGGTGCTGGAACGTGTCCGGAAGCGTGTGCCGTTCGAGCTTGAGGCCATCGATATCTCGTCCGACCCGGAACTGGTCGGGCGGTACGGCACCGAAATCCCGGTGCTCTGCATCGACGGCGTACAGGCCTTCAGATACGGGATTCACGAGAAGAAGCTGCT
>JAAXXR010000070.1 GCA_013334335.1 Chlorobiaceae bacterium | reverse complement strand
GTATCGCTGAGACCATCTCTGGAGTTGGTTCGGGAATATTCTCAAAAAAGGTGTCGGCGGTGTTGTAATAGGGCAGGCAGTTCAGAATATCCGCTCCCAGAGTGGCCACTTTTTTCGCGATGGCAACTATATGGGTATCGTTGATACCCGGTATGATGATCGAATTGACTTTGGCCGTAACACCAGCCGCCTTGAGTCTTTGCAGCGACTCGAGCTGGTTTTCGATCAGCAAGTTTGCCGCATCTTCGTCGCGGTATACTCTCCTGTCATGCATTGCCCAGGAATACACCCCGGCCCCAATCTCAGGATCGATCGCATTGATGGTAATCGTCACATGGCTGACCTGCAGTTCGGCGAGCTCTTCAATATATGGGATCAGGTCGAGTCCGTTGGTGGCGACACAAAGCAGCATATCCGGATAACGTGCCCGAACCATGCGCAGGGTCTCCATGCTCTCATCAGGATTGGCGAAAGGATCTCCTGGCCCGGCAATACCAACGACCGAGATGTTCGGTGAGCGTTTGAGCGCCGCATCCAGATAGGTGATCGCCTGGACTGGCGAAAGCACCTTACTGGTGACACCTGGACGGTTTTCGTTCATGCAGTCGAATTGACGATTGCAGTAATTGCACTGAATGTTGCATTTCGGTGCCACAGGGAGGTGAATGCGTCCATAGGTGTGACGCGAGGCGTCATTGAAACACGGATGATTTTCAATTTGGAGTGGCATAGGCACCGCCGTTCATGATATCGGTAAGGTATGGCAAGATTGCTCGTAAGTAATTCAATATGATTATCCACCGGAGCAGGTCCGGCAGGGCGCACAACCATCAGGCTGGACGGCCACCATCATGCGGCCGCCGGCCAGAGGTTCGGCGGTGAAGCCCAGCTTCAGCGACGCGAGTTCGTTGGCAAACCATTTCGGGACATGGTCGCAGATGATATCGAGCCTGCTGAACGAGCTCTTTTCGAAAAAGGGCAACAGGATATCCTTCGAGTTGTGGGAGGTTCCTTTGGCCTGCACCTTGATGAGGTCGATCATGTAGACCCCTGAACAGCAGCCTTTTTTCAGTGAAGGTGTCGGTACACCAAGGGTATCGTCCTGGCTTGCCGGGACGCCATGGGTCTGTGCACGAGCCTCTGCGGTTCGTTGCATGATCTGGTCGAGGTAACGAGCGGCGGCTCCTTCGACAGTCCAAACCGAAAAACCCAACTCGAGCAGCAGCGAGCGCGGAAATCCCTGGAAGGGACCGACAAGCAGGGTCCTGCAATCGCCGAGCCGGGCTGCCAAGTCCAGAATAGAGCGCCTGATAGCCGCAAATCCCTGATCTGCATGCATCGAGAAAGTGAACTCCATGACAGGTTTCCATCCATGCTCTTCATGGTTGAAGAGGCGCAGCGTTCCGGGTTTGCCGAACGGAATGGCGTTGCCGTTTGCGTCAACCAGCATTGCTATGTTCATGCTTACTCCATCTTCATGTTGAGAATTGAGCCTGGCGTTCACACGCCGTGTTTTTTGCCTTTCATCGATACGATCTCGATCCGGATGACGGCGGTGTTCTCTACACTCGCTTTCGGATAGGTGAATTTCCTGTCGGAGAAACGGGACACGATCAGGTCGAGGGCTTTAACCTTTTCGCTCTCATTTTCGACGAAGAGCGCCTTGCCAAAACCGATCACGGTCCGGTGACGCGCTTCGAAATCGCACGCCTCGTCGCTTTCGACATGTCCCTGATCCACCGAGACGGCGAAGCTGACCAGCGGGTTGCGTCGCATGATCTCCATTTTTGTTCCGGCGTATGCAGAGTGGAACCAGATCGCCGTGCCATCATAGGCGTAGAAAACCGGTACCTGGAAGGGCATGCCATCGTCCGAGAGGGCCAGGTTCATGATGTTCGAGAATCCGAGGATGGCATCAAGTTCTTCGCGACTGGTGATTTCACGCTCCTTGCGCCGCATCGTTCCATGAGGATGAGTCGGTATACTTCTGATGTCCATAGTTTGTTTTGTTATTGTTTGACATAAACGCGTTCCTTGCTGAAGTGAGGAGGAGGAGACGGCCGGATGACCTTTCCGCCCCGATGCTGCCGGATTCACCCAGGGTAAATCCGGCAGGGACTGATTACCAGACGTTCAGGACCCACTCCTTGTTGCGCTTGTACTCCATATCGGCGAACAGTGTGTTCGCCATCTCTTCGGCAAGCCAGATCGCACCGGCGTAACCGACAACCGGATGACGATACAGGCCGGCACGGTCGTAGGTTGGGAATCCGACGCGTACCATCGGGATGTTGTAGTCGATAGCCACGAAGCGCCCTTTCGAGTGGCCGAGGATCAAGTCGAGCTCCAGCCCATCCTTGATGCGGCCTTCGAGATCCCAGAGGTCGGCGTTCATGACGATCTCCATGTCGTAGTCGACGTTCTCCTGCAGTGCCTTGATGCGTGGATCTTCGGCATAGCTGAGGTTGTCGTCGCCAAGCAGCAGCAGCTTGGGCTTCATTTCGAGGTCGAGGCAGAATTCGGCAAGGCCGATGACCAGGTCCGGGTTTCCATAGATAGCGACCTTTTTGTCGGCAAGGAACATGTGCGCAAGGTCGGTGATGGCGTCAAGCGCGATGCCGCGTTCACGGACCAGCGACTCGGGAATCGGCTTGCCGGTCATCCGTTTCAGGTTTTTCAGGAAGGTGTCCGTGTTCCTGATGCCGATCGGTGTGGGCCCGATAATGGTAGGGATGTCGAACTCTTTTTCCAGATACTGGGCTGCTTTTGCTCCCTCGTACTTGTTCAGTGCGAGCGTGCCGATTGCGTTGGCCGTATCCTTCAGGTCGGCGATCGTCGTGTTGCCGTGTGAAGTATGGTTACCGTCCGGCATGAGCGGGGAGTCGAAACTCTCGATCTCGAAGAGCACCGTCGCGTCGACCTGCATTTCAGCAAGCAGGTGCTTCAGTGCCGTCACATCGCCGGGGTTGACCCAGCCGGTAAGCAGGTTGATCTTACCGTTCGTTTCACCCTTTTCTGCGAAGTATTTGACAAAATCCCTCACCGCGGTGTCGTAGCCATGGATCATGCTGCCAACGAAGCTCGGGCAGTGGATCGGGATGAGGTGCACCTCGCGGCCGGCGTATTTGGTGTTGAGCAGTTCTTCCTGCAGCTTGATGACGACGCCGTCGATGTCGTCGCCGATTACCTCGGTGGAGCAGGTGGTGATGATCGGGATCACCTTGACGTCCGGGTAACGCATCAGAAGTACATCTACGGCCTCTTCGACGCGGTTGAGCGCCCCGAATACCGCCCCATCCTCATGCACGGACGACGAGGCGATTTCAAAGCTCTCCTTCAGGTGCTGGGAGATCAGCAGCCTGACGAACATGACGCAACCCTGTCCGCCGTGGACGATGCCGATGCACTCCTTGATTCCGATGCTGGCGAACTGGGCGCCGGCTGGCTGGCAAGTGAAGATCGGGTTGATGACGCCTGCCCGTTCCTTGGTTATAAGTTCACAGTTCATAAGTAGTCGGTTAATAGATTTTCCATGTTTTAATGCTGATGGCCACCGGCTAATAGCGCGGGTCGGTGAGCTCCGCGTTCAGGGAACCGTCAACCGTGACGAAGTCCATCCGCTCCTTCAGGGCAACGAAGAGCGCCTTAATCTCCTTGTTGCTCATCGAAGCCAGCCAATCGAATTTTTCCCTGAACGAGTCGGCAAGGTAAGCGGCATCGACCCAATAACAGCGGTCGGTCGGGCTGTCCGTGTTGACCGTTTCGCCGCAGAGCAGCTCGCCAGTCATCCTCAGGATGTTCTCGTTCTGGTTTTTCCTGTCCCAAGCCCGAGAATGAAACTGCCAGAGGCATTTCTTCATGATGAAGTTCTCGAGCTGGGCGATCTTGTCGTTCATATCTGCCATGATCTTCCCTCGCGGTTACTTGTTGAATTCAGGATAGGTCTTCTCCCTGAGCGGAGAGATGGTGTCGTATTTGCCGGTGTACTCCCTCAGGTTTTTCGACGTGCGCACCTCCTGGCTCAGATTCACGTCGGAGATCATCCGTTGCGTCCTGAAGCCGCCATCTCCGGGGATATCGTCCCTGCTGATGTCGAGGTACGACAGCTGGTGGATCGGCGAATAGATCGCGTTGTAGATGTCCCTGGCAAACCTGACCCACCCTTCATACCCCTTGTACGGTCCGTTGTGGTACGCATGGGCATTGAGGTAGGGGACGCGGATCTTCTTGGCGACTTCGCCGGGGCGCTTGCCGGTGAAAATCACGTCGGGTTTCAGCTTGTACATCGCTTCAAGGCTTTCGAGCTCGTTCGGGTCATCGATGGCCAGTGCACCCTGTTCGCAGCGCGCGATGCCCTTTTCCATGTCCCCCTGGTGACCGAACTTCGTATAGACCGACACCACCTTGACCCCCATCTCTTCGTGGATGACGTTGGCCCAGTGCCACAGCTTGGAGCCACCCGGCCAGATGCAGACCCGCTTGCCCATCAGGCGCTCCTTGTACCAGTCGAGTTCCGGCTTCCAGCGCGCGGTCTCCTCGTCGATGATCTTCTGGGCGCGATCCTCGATGCCGAAGAACCTGCCGATCTTGAGGAGCGACGAGGAGAGCGGTTCGAAGCCGAAGCCGTCGATGTCGAGGCGTGGGATGCCGTACCGTACGCGAAGTTCGTTGCAGATATACTCCGCAGAGCGTGCGCATTCGAGCACGTTGAGGTGGGCACCATGCATTGACCTCAGTTCGTCGTAGGAGCCGTTACCGGTGAAGGTCGACAGAATCTGGATGCCCATGCGCCGGAAGTAGTCCTGCATGACCTCCTGGTCGCCCTGGATGTTGTACTCACCGACATAATTGATCACGTAGTCGCTGGTGATCTTCGGCTCGACCGTGCCCACCTTGTTGTTGATCCATGCGATATTGATCTTGTGGTGGCCGCCTGACTGGCTCGGGCCGGCGAAGCCCGGCGAGTTGCAGACGAAGATGTCCACATCGGGCATCTCGTCCATGACCTCCTGGGCGATGGCATCGATATCATCACCGATCAGCGCGGTCGCGCAGGTCTGGTAGATGGTCATGCGCTTGATGTCGGGGTAGGCCCTGAAGGCCTCGATGATATTCTGCTTGAGCAGCTTCTCGGCACCGAAAACGATATGCTTCTCCTTCACGTCCGTAGCGAAGGTCGCCTTGAGCTGGAAGTTGTCGTTATCGCTGATATAGCGCTTGGTCTGCCAGGTGTCGTAAGTACAGCCGACCGGACCATGGCTGATATGAATGACGTCCTTCATCGGCGTGCCGATAACGTGCTTTGCTCCGCAGTAGGCACATCCCCGTTCAGAGATCGATCCCGGAATGGTGTTCAGGTAGCCGAGCGGCAGGGCCTTTGTCAAATCGTCTTCAGGCCCCTTGTCCACAGCATGCTTTTTCCTTTCCGGAATGCATTTGCTGCAATCAAATTCATGGTATGGCATAAAATTGTCCTCACTGTTTCTGTTGACTTAATCTTTACTTCAGGGCGGCGTCCCCCTCTTCATCCGTTCTGATCCTCACCGCGTTGTCAACCGGGCTGACGAAGACCCTGCCGTCGCCGAATTGCCTGGTCTGGTTGACCTTGATGATCGCCTTGACGACCAGATCGACGTCGGCATCGGGCACGACCAGCGCGATCAGTCGCTTCGGGACATATTTCATGCCGCCTGGAGCGCCATGGAGCTCTGCCGGCATTTCGCAGCTCACCTCTCCGGCGATACCCCGCTGTTTGCCCCGCCCGAGCACGGAGACGGCGGTCAGGCCAGGAAAGCCGAGTTTTTCAAGAACATCTTTCGTCTTGCCAACCTGCTTCGGGCGGATGATTGCCATGATTTCCTTCATTGCCATGTCTCCTTAAATACCTGCTTCGCCGGTTCGTACGGTGTACGCACCATCAACAGGTGTTATGAAAATCTTGCCGTCACCGTAATTGCCGGTATAGGCCTTCGATTTCATGACGGCCAGCACATCGTCCACATCCTCTTCGCCGACGACGAGCATGATCATGATCTTCGGCAGTTCGTCGTAGTGCATGTCGCCGATCTTGATGCCCTTCTGCTTGCCCCTGCCGAACACATGCGACTTCGTCATCGAGATGAATCCGGCATCTGCCAAACCATCACACACGGCATCGGCAATTTCAGGACGCAGCATTGCTCTCACCATTTTCATTGCGGGTTCTCCCAGTTTTATTGATTAATCGCAAAGACCATACTTGATCACCATCGCCTCAAGCTCATCGATGTTGAGCGGTTTTGGAATCACCAGCATCTTGTTCTCGATGATCTTGCGTGCCAGCTCCCCATACTCTTTTGCCTGGTCCGAATCCGGTGCGAATTCAATGACCGTCTTGCGGTTGAATTCGGCCTTCTGGACGATGTTGTCACGAGGCACGAAGTGGATCATCTGCGTGCCGATGGCCGCGGCGAACTCTTCGACGAACTCCCTCTCCTTGTCCACTTTCCTGCTGTTGCAGATGATGCCGCCCAGGCGCACGCCGCTCTGCTTCGCATACTTCACCAGGCCCTTGCAGATGTTGTTGGCCGCATAGACTGCCATCATCTCGCCTGAAGCGACGATGTAGACCTCCTGCGCCTTGCCGTCCCGGATCGGCATGGCAAAGCCGCCGCAGACGACGTCGCCGAGCACGTCATAGAAGACATAGTCAAGATCTTCGGTGTATGCTCCGCTCTGTTCCATCAGGTCGATGGCCGTAATGACCCCACGGCCTGCACATCCCACGCCAGGTTCCGGACCGCCGGACTCGACGCAGCGGATTCCCTGGAAGCCGGCCATGACCATTTTGTCAGAGATTTTTTCCGCACCGGAATCCCGGAGCATGTCCATGATTGTCGCCTGATTCATGCCGCCGAGAATCATGCGTGTCGAGTCAGCTTTCGGGTCGCAGCCGTGGATGAATACCTTCTGGCCGTGGAAGTAGGCCATTGCCGCCGCCGTATTCTGCTGCGTCGTGGATTTCCCGATTCCACCCTTGCCGTAAATGGCTATTTTTTTCATGGTGATACCTTGTGTTGAGTTCATGGATAGGTTCGCGGGTAACTATTTTCGTTATTCCCGAGACCACATAACGATTCTCAAGAAGCATGCCAGAAACCAGGAAAAATCATCTTACGGCAGCCGGGGCGGGGGGTGTTTGATCAATAGTGTGTTGGTTGACTTTGTAAGTCGATAATTTTAAATGAATTAATAAATTCAGGACAAAACGCATAAATCCATAAAATGATCAGGAATTTATGCGTTTTTGGTGGTGCCGAGGAGTGGCATCGCACGGATAATGAACGGGTTCGTGCAAACGGTGTCGTTCTCTGCACGAATCGGAACAA
Source organism: Chlorobiaceae bacterium (assembly GCA_013334335.1). Taxonomy (GTDB): domain Bacteria; phylum Bacteroidota; class Chlorobiia; order Chlorobiales; family Chlorobiaceae; genus Chlorobaculum. Next base: position 269 of record JAAXXR010000070.1, on the reverse strand, counting down.
AAGCAGAGGCGCATCGGCGACAGTCGAGTGCCGGATTCTGACGGAGAGGTGGAGACGCGCCTGAAGGGTATCGTTCAGGCCGTCCGGGGGCGCGGTTTGCCCGGTGCCAGTCAGGTGACACCATGTCGTGCGGGGTCAAGGAACGATATACAGGTAGTCGTAGTGGATCAGGGGTTTCTGGCCTTTCTGGCCCATGATGGAGCGGGCTTTTTCGTCGCTGCAGGTGGACATGCCGTAGGCGATGACGGTGCCGTCCGGGGCGCAGACGC
>JAAXXR010000123.1 GCA_013334335.1 Chlorobiaceae bacterium | reverse complement strand
ACGTCAATCGTGTCCTGAAAGGCACGAAACTGTTTGCCCTCGCTGAAAGCCTTGGTGGTGTGGAGTCGCTTATCGAACATCCGGCAACGATGAGCCATTTGTCGATGGGCAACGAGCATCGTCAGGCAGTAGGGATTACCGATACCGTGATCAGGCTTTCCATAGGGATCGAGGACCGTGATGACCTCATTGATGATCTGCGGAGGGCTCTCGGCTGATCGCTGCGACTGCCCGCCCTGTCCCGCTTATCCAGAGATATGGCCGGGACAGGGTTTATTACTGCCGTTTCCTTTCCGTTCGGGGAAAACGTTGACATAATTGTTCCGGCTCTCTCTTATATTTACGAGTGATACTCCGGTCAGACCGACGTATGGGCTGACCCTGAGGTTTTTCATTAGCTATTTCCGGAATAAGTCTTTTCATTCAACGATTCTTTTCCCCGATATACAGGTTATGCGTGATTCCTTGTTATACAGGCTGTCTCGACTGCTCTTGTTGCTGCTTTTCCCGCTCATTCCGGTACAATCCGTTTTTTCGGCCGGTTTTCTCGATCCTGAAGATGCGTTCAGGCTGAAGGCGGAGTATACCGGGTCGCGTTCCCTCGTGCTCGACTGGGAGATCGCCGAAGGGTACAAGCTCTACCGCGACCAGGTGAAGGTGACCATCGAGAAAGGGGACGCCGCTTTGCAGGTTCCGGTTCTTCCGGCGGGGGAGAGGGTGAGCGACCCCTCGACCGGCGAGCTTTCCGAGGTCTATCACGACCGGCTGCGTCTGGAAGTCCCCCTCGTAAAAGCCGAAGGGTCGTTTACCGTTCAGGTCACCTATCAGGGGTGCGCCGAGGATGGACTCTGTTACGCCCCCTTCAATCGCCTCTACCGGGTCGATCCTGCAAAACCGGGCGAGCTGCTGCCGGTCGAAGGCCCCGGGGGTTCGGGTTCCGGAAATCTCCTGATAACGGCAAGCCCGGCTCAGGATTCCTCTCCCAAAGGCCCGGAGGCGAAACCGACGGACGATTTTTCATTGGCAAAGACCCTTCTCGAAAGCCACAACCTGTGGAAAATCAGCTTTGTTTTTCTGATTTTCGGCCTGCTGCTCTCCTTCACGCCCTGCATTCTGCCGATGATTCCCATCCTCTCGTCGATCATAGTGGGCGAGGGCTGCTTCAAGAGGGGCCGCAGTTTCATGCTGTCCGTGGCCTACAGCCTCGGCATGGCGCTCGTCTACACGCTGCTCGGCGTCGCTGCAGGCATTGCCGGAGAGGGGTTTGCCGGAGCGCTGCAGCAGCCCTGGGTGCTTGCACTTTTCGCTGTTCTGCTGGTGGCGCTCGCCCTCTCGATGTTCGATGTCTATCAGCTGCAGATACCCGGCATCATGCAGAGCGGCATAGCAAAGACATGCGGCAGGCTCAAAGGCGGGCGGATTGCCGGAGTGTTCCTCATGGGTTCGCTCTCGGCGCTGATCGTCGGCCCATGCGTTGCCGCACCGCTTGCCGGAACGCTGCTCTATATCAGCCAGACCCGCGACGTGGTTATCGGGGGCATTGCGCTTTTCTCTATGGCAATGGGCATGAGCGTTCCGCTGCTGCTGGTGGGGCTCTCGGCCGGAACCCTGCTTCCGAAAGCCGGAGCGTGGATGAACGGCGTGAAATACCTGTTCGGTCTGCTGCTGATCGCTATAGCCATCTGGATGGTTTCGCCGGTCATTCCGGGTTTTGCGGCACTTCTGCTCTGGGGCGCCCTGGCCATTCTCTCGGCGGTGTTCCTGCACGTATTCGACAAGCTGCCAGAAAAGCCTTCCATCGCGCTGCGCTTCGGCAAGGCGCTCGGCATCCTGCTGCTGCTCATAGGCATTCTGGAGCTTGCCGGAGCGGCATCCGGAGGGGACAACCCGCTGCAGCCGCTTTCGAAGTTCGACCGGCTTTCCGGCAAGGGCTCAAGCGGTGCGGTCGAAGGGGCGCGGTTTACCCGGATCCGCACGGAGGCCGAGCTCGACCTGGCGCTTGCGTCAGCCGAAAAGCCGGTCATGCTCGACTTTTACGCCGACTGGTGCGTCTCCTGCAGGGAACTCGAGCACTTCACCTTCAGCGACCCTTCAGTTCGGAAGCGGCTCGAAACCATGACCCTGCTGCAGGTTGACGTTACGGCGAACAGCGCCGAAGACAAGGCGCTGATGAAGCGGTTCTCCATTTTCGGCCCTCCGGCCATAATCTTTTTCGACGCTTCGGGACAGGAGATTCAGGG
>JAAXXR010000069.1 GCA_013334335.1 Chlorobiaceae bacterium | reverse complement strand
CACCTCGCCCGGGCGCTCGAGGCCCATCCAGCCGTTTCGAGGGTCTTCTACCCGGGACTCGAGTCGCATCCGCACCATGAGCTGGCAAAAAGCCAGATGGACGGCTTCGGCGGCATGCTGACCATCGCGCTTGTCGGCGGCCTTCCGGCGGTAAAAAAGCTGATTGCCGGCACCAGGCTCTTCGTGCTTGCCGACAGCCTCGGCGGCGTCGAGTCGCTGATCGCATCTCCGGCAAAGATGACCTTCGGCGCCCTCTCGGCAGAGGAGCGGCAGCGCCGGGGGTGCACCGACGACCTGGTCAGGCTTTCGACCGGTCTCGAAAACGCGACGGACCTTGAAGAGGATCTCCTGAACGCCCTTGCAACCATTTAACCTGTCAATTCCATGGCCATCATTCCGAACATCACCAGCACCATCGGCCGCACGCCGCTGGTCAGGCTCAACAGGATCGGCGAAGGACTCGACGCCGAAATCCTGCTCAAGATAGAGTTCTTCAACCCGCTCGGCAGCGTCAAGGACAGGATCGGCCGGGCGATGATCGAAGCCGCAGAGGCCGAAGGGAAGATCGGGGCGAAAACGCTCATCGTGGAGCCGACCAGCGGGAACACCGGCATCGCGCTGGCCTTCGTCTGCGCGCAACGCGGCTACCGGCTGCTGCTCACGATGCCGGAAACGATGAGCATCGAGCGCCGCAAGCTGCTGCGCTACCTTGGCGCCGAACTGGTGCTCACCCCGGGACCGAAGGGGATGAAGGGAGCGATCGAAGAGGCCGAGAGGATCGTGGAAAGCGAGAAAGGCAGCTTCATGCCGGGACAGTTCCAGAACCCGGCAAACCCGAGGGTGCACCAGGCGACCACCGGGCCCGAGATCTGGAACGACACCGAAGGCCGGGCGGACATCCTGATTGCCGGGGTCGGCACCGGCGGCACCATCACCGGAGTGTCACGCTTCATCAAGCCCCTCAAGCCGGGCTTCAGGACGATCGCCGTCGAACCGGCAGCTTCACCGGTACTGTCGGGCGGCGCTCCGGGCCCGCACAAGATCCAGGGGATCGGGGCCGGATTCATCCCTGCGGTGCTTGACGTATCGCTCATCGACGACATCGTCACCGTCACCAACGAGGATGCCATCTCGACGGCGCGCGACCTCGCCCTGAAGGAGGGCGTGCTCTGCGGCATCTCCTCAGGGGCGGCCGTACACGCGGCCCTGCAGGTTGCGGCACGACCGGAATCGCGCGGAAAGAGCATCGTGGCCGTGATCCCGAGCACCGGAGAACGATACCTCAGCACCGACCTGTTCCTCGGCATCGAAGCCTGAGGATGGAGGTCATAATTTTGAGGAGAATAACGGCGCGGTATGCCGTCGAACGTGTATATTGAGCTGCTCGCAGCCGCGCCCCAAACCATTTACCGGACAGCGACCGACGATGAACATGATATCCATAACCCTGAACGGAGACCGGACCCTGCTCCCCGAAGGATCATCGGTCGCCGACCTGCTCGTGCACGCCGGCGCAAACCTTCAGCAGGTGGCCGTCGTGGTCAACGAGGTGATTGTCCGGCCGGCGGAACGGGCCACGATGCTCCTGAAAGAGAACGATCAGGTCGACGTGCTTGTTTTTGCTGGGGGCGGCTGACGCTCCCGCGCATCCTCATTTTTTGTTCAGACACATGGATTCACTGAAGTTAGGACCATATGAATTTTCGTCACGCCTGATCCTCGGAACAGGCAAGTTCAGCAGCAGCAAAGTGATGCTGGAGGCGATCCGCGCATCCGGCGCGGAGCTGGTGACCGTTGCCCTGAGGCGTTTCAACAAGGCGCAGGCTGAAGACGACCTTTACGGGCCGCTCTCCGGGCAGAGGGGCATCACCCTCATGCCGAACACCTCCGGCGCGGCAACCGCCCGGGAGGCAATCCGCGCCGCGCATATTTCGCGCGAGCTCTCCGGCAGCCCGTTCGTGAAGGTCGAAATCCACCCCAACCCGCACCACCTGATGCCGGATCCGATCGAGACCTGGGAAGCCTGCCGGGTCCTGGCCGGGGAAGGCTTCCTCGTCATGCCCTACATCCCTGCGGACCCGGTGCTGGCCAAACGGCTCGAAGAGGTCGGCTGCGCTTCGGTCATGCCGCTCGGTTCGGCGATCGGCAGCGGCCAGGGACTCTCGACGGCGGAGATGCTCAGGATCATCATACGGGAGAGCAACATTCCGGTGATTGTGGACGCAGGCTTGCGCGCACCGTCAGAAGCCTGTGCCGCGATGGAGATGGGCTGCGCCGCCGTCCTGGTCAACAGCGCCGTGGCCGTCGCGAGCGACCCGACCGCCATGGCGTCGGCCTTTGCCGACGCGGTCAAGGCGGGACGACGCGCCAGACAGGCCGGTATCATGCCCAGGTCCGGTTCGGCCGTCGCCACCAGTCCCCTGACCTCATTCCTCGGAGCATCCTCATGACCGGGCTTCCCGCATGGCTTTCCGATGTTCGGCTTTCGTCGGACATAGCAGCCCTGCTCTCGCCCGGATCCGACCGGACGATCGAGGAGCTTGCCGCAGAGTCCCAGGCCATGACGCTCCGGCGCTTCGGACGGGTCATGTCGCTCTACGCTCCGCTCTACCTCTCGAACTACTGCTCGAGCGGCTGCGTCTACTGCGGCTTCGCCTCTGACCGGTCATCACCGAGGAGACGTCTCGAGCCGGACGAGATCGAACTGGAGCTCGCAGCCATGAAGGCGTTGGGCATCGGGGACGTGCTGCTCCTGACCGGTGAACGGACCGGAAACGCAGGGTACGACTACCTGCGCCGCTCGGTCGAAACGGCCGCGCGCATCATGCCTCGCGTTACCGTCGAGGCCTTCCCCATGACGGTGGCAGAGTACCGGGGCCTGGCCGAGTGCGGATGCACCGGAATCACCATCTACCAGGAGACCTACGACCCTGAAGAATACCGGAAACTGCACCGGTGGGGGCCGAAACGCAATTTCCTTGAACGGCTCGAAACCCCCGAGCGGGCCCTCACGGGAGGCATCCGCACCGTTGGCATCGGCGCGCTGCTCGGGCTCGCTGAACCGGTCGGCGAAGCCCTGGCACTCGCGCGGCACGTCCGGCACCTCTGCCACACCTGGTGGAAAGCCGGCATCTCGGTCTCCTTCCCGCGCATCCGTCCTCAGGAGGGCGGTTACCAGCCGGCTTACCCGGTCGACGACCACTTTCTGGCACGCATGATCTTCGCGTTCCGCATCGGGTTGCCCGATGTGGACCTGGTGCTCTCGACCCGCGAGAATGCACGGTTCCGGGACGGCATGGCCGGACTCGGCATCACGCGCATGAGCATCGCCAGTAAAACGACCGTCGGCGGGTACCGTGACTCGTCCGACGCCGGAAGCAGCCAGTTCGATGTCTCCGACGACCGTTCCGCGGAAGCGTTCTGCAGCGCCCTGCGCCTGAAAAACATCGAACCGGTATTCAAGAACTGGGACCCGGCCTACAACGGCCCGATCAATGGAGAAACCGCGGCATGCCACTGAACGACGCACAACGACTCCGTTACGCCCGCCACCTCGTGCTCCCCGAGATCGGCGAGGCGGGCCAGCAGCGCCTGCTGGGTTCACGCGTGCTCATCGTCGGCGCCGGCGGCCTCGGCTCACCGGTCGCCTTCTACCTCGCCGCCGCAGGCGTAGGCACCCTCGGCATCATGGACGGCGACACGGTCGACCTTTCGAACCTGCAGCGCCAGCTCCTCCACACGACCGATTCGCTCGGATGCCTCAAGACCGAATCGGCCGTCGAGCGCCTCGCCGCCCTCGACCCCGGGATCTCGATCGAGACCTATCCGTTCCGGCTCACGGACGAGAACGCGCCCGACCTCCTTGCGCCATATGAGTTCGTCGTGGACGCCACAGACAATTTCGACTCGAAATTCCTCATCGCCAGGGCATGCCACCAGGCGGGCAAGCCCTACTCGCACGCCGGCATCCGCAACTTCCATGGCCAGACGATGACCGTCCTGCCCGGCAGGAGCGCCTGCTACCGGTGCGTGTTCCACGAAGACGGCGCCCCCGTCGGAGGCGTACCCCAGGGACCGCTCGGCGCGGTGCCCGGCGTCATCGGCTCCATCCAGGCCATCGAGGCGGTCAAGCACCTTCTCGGCATCGGATCGCTCCTCACCGACGCCCTGCTCACCTTCGACGCCCTCTCGATGTCCTTCCGCAAAGTCCCCGTCCGCCGCGACCCCGCCTGCCCAATCTGTGGTGGGGACGTCCTTAAATTGCTTAAGTAAATCAACTGCAAAGGCCTATAATTCTGCTTTCCAGCTCCCGTCTTTCATCATGTAATTGATCTTCTCCATGATCTGGTTCACCGCGGAAGTGCTCACGCCAAGCTGTCGGGCGGTCTCGGCCAACGTCAGCTCCCGTTCGTTAACCAGCTTGTCAACCAGGAGCATCCTCACTTTCGAGAGCGCGCCGTAACGCCCTCCTGACCTCAGGTTGCTTGCCGATATCCCCGTTTCTCGGCAAATGCTCTCGATATCAAGACGTGCAAGCTCAATGCGTTCGTCAAGATGAAGTTGGCTTGCAATCCGCTTTTCCACCTGTGAAAGCATATTCTTCACGAACTCTCCGCTCCCCAGGATCCGTGCGTCACTCATTTCGTGGTTGCCATGGACATTCCGGGAACTCACCTCAGACCAGCAGAGCTGAGATCGCTGAAGTCCGCCGCCATCCAGTTCATCTTCCCGGTCATGGAACTGCTCATCATGCATGTAAGCGGTATACGACCGCAATGCCTGCCGTTCAGTCCGACCGAAAACCCCCAGCACATAATTGCGGTCGAACCATCGCGGTTTCACCCTGCCAAGAAGAACCTGATGGCCGCACCAGGGATAGCTGGCCAACTCATCCATCGATCCGACCAGACCTCCTCGCAGCGGGTTGAGATGGATATAGGCGACCAGCTTGCGGAAATAGTGCTCCTCTTCACAGACGACAGACTTGTACCTGTTCTGAAAAAGATGCCCAACACGGTCATGTCTTCGGTTGTAATACAATGCATAACCGGTGAGCTGGCGACGCATGAAGGTCGGCAAGCCAGCTGCGCTGCTTTTGATCAGCAGATGGACATGGTTGCCCATCAGCGCAAACGCATACATGAAGGTTGAGGTATCCTCCGCGACAAACCCCATCCTTCTGAGAAAATCGAGACGGTCGTCGTCGTCGTTGAAGATTTGACATTTGTTGATGCCCCTGATCATGACATGATGCAGGGTGCCGGGCGAGTCGAGTCTTGGTCCTCTGGGCATGTGGGGGCTCCTTGGGGACTATTTCTTCGAGTAGATATTCCGATGTAAAAATCTACAAATCGTCAGGGGATTATTTACTTAAGCAATTTAAGGACGTCCCCTCAGCAGGTCGAGGAACGGTTGGGCGTACTTCCTGAGCTTGCTCTCGCCGACGCCTGGAATGGCAAGCATTTCGGCCGGTGTGGTGGGTTTGCGGGCAGCCATCTCGTGCAGGGTGCGATCCGTGAACACGATGTAGGGAGGCACGCCCTGACTGGAGGCGAGCTCCTTGCGGAGAGCCCTGAGCCGCTCGAAAAGGTCCTGGTCGCCCGGAAGCGTGTCAGAGGCAGCGTTCCTTGCCGCGTGTTTGCCCGGGCGCTTCGCCTCGACCCTGACCATCTCAACCTTCTCGCCGTTTTTCAGCACCTCCATTGCCCGCTCCAGCGGATAGAGTACCGGATAGAGCCCCTCGCTCCGGGCGACAATCCTGCGTGCCGCCAACTCATCGATGAGCCGGCGCCAGAAGGTTTTGGGCTTCCCTTTTCCGAGGCCGTAGACATTGAGCCGGTCATGGCCGAACTCCCTGACCTTCTGCGTGTCCGCACCGACGAGGATGTCGACGATATGCCCGGCGCCGAACCGCGAGTCGGTCCTGATGATGGCCGACAGGAGCATCTGCGCTTCGGTGGTGCACTCCGTGACCTCCTTCGTGCCGAGGCAGACGTCGCAGGAGCCGCAGTTCTCCTCAGGGTAAACCTCCCCGAAATGGCCCAGCAGCTTTTTCCTCCTGCAGACGGTCGAGGAGGCGAAGGAGACGATCTTCGAAAGACTGGAGAGCGCCCTCGCCCGCTCCTCCTCATCGAGCATCGAATCGATGAAGAAGCGCACCTTCGGGATGTCCCCCATCGAGAAGAGCATGACACAACGGGCTTCGTCGCCATCCCTGCCCGCCCGGCCGGTCTCCTGGTAGTAGTTTTCGATACTCCGCGGAAGATCGGCATGGATCACGAAACGCACGTTGGATTTGTCGATCCCCATGCCGAACGCCACCGTTGCCACGATGATGTCGACCTCGTCACGGATGAACGCATCCTGGTTACGCAATCGCTCCCCGTCGGACAACCCCGCATGATAGGGCAGCGCGCTGAACCCCTTCGCAGAGAGCATGGCCGCCGTGTCGTTCACGCTTTTGCGGCTGGTTCGGTAGATGATGCCTGACTGGCCGGGAAACTCTTTCAGGAGCGATACGAGCTGGCGCTCCCCTCCCGTCTTTTCGCGGATCTCGTAGGAGAGGTTCGGGCGGTCGAAGGATGCCAGGACGATCGAGGGATCGTTCATACCGAGCCGCTGCACGATGTCCTCCTGGACGCGGGGGGTTGCCGTGGCCGTGAAAGCTGCAACGGGGATATCCGGCCGAATCTTCCTGATGGCGGAAAGAGCCAGGTAATCCGGGCGGAAATCGTGCCCCCATTCGGAGATGCAGTGCGCCTCGTCGATAACGGCCATGCTGATCTGCAGGCGTCCGAGGAGCTCCTGGAAGTGATCGAGCGCGAAACGCTCGGGCGCGACATAGAGCAGGTCAAGGGAGCCGTCGAGAAGCGCACGCATCACTCCGGCGCGATCCTCGGCTGAGAGCGAGCTGTTCAGGAAGGCTGCCCGGATACCGTTGGCAACGGCACCGTCCACCTGGTCCTTCATGAGCGAAATAAGCGGGGAAACCACAAGGGCGGTCCCAGGCAGCAGCACGGCGGGAAGCTGGTAACAGAGGGACTTGCCTCCACCGGTCGGCATGATGGCCAAGAGGTCACCTCCACGAAGGATCGCCGTTACAGCCTCCATCTGGTTGGGACGGAACGAACTGAAGCCGAACAGGCGGCTGAGCTCAGCGTGAATGACGCCCGTATCGAGCGCAGCTGCAGACTCACGTGACATGAGGGGACTCCCAGGGGACAGGTTTGAGCAACTTATCTGGGAGGTAATCTACAAAAAGAGGAGCAAGGGATCGCCAGGGAATTCAGGGAGATCCCGCCCACAGTTCAGGGAAACGCCAGATGCTTTGCCGCTTCCCCGGCGACGGCGTTCTCCTGCGGCTTGTCCCCTCCGGAAACAGACGCGTCTTGGCCAGCCAGCGGTTTCAGGATCTCGGGTAGGATGGTGATCTCCACCCCCTGCATGATGCTGTCGAAAAAGACCACAAGGCGTTCGTCCCGACCGCTCTTGACCACGACCCCTTCGAAATCCTTGAAAGGTCCGGCCAGGACCCGGACCTTCCTTCCTGGCGGAATCGAAGTGACCGTTCGATGAAGGGCGTCCGGTTCGCGAACGAGCCGCATCAGCCAATCAATGTCGCGCTCTGCGATCACCGAAGGGTGTCGCCCGATACCGATGAACCTGACCACCCCTTCGGTGTCGAGCACCTTCACCTGCTCCTTGTGGCAGTCGATCTTCACGAAGACATAACCCCTGAACAGTGGTTCGCGGACCCGCTTCTTCCGGTCGCTCCATTTGCGGACCGTTTCGACAAGAGGCAGAAAACTGTCGACCCCACTCTCCTGCAGTAACTGATAGACCTTTTTCTCATGCCTTGAACGGACGTAGACAGCATACCAACATGTGCCGGCAGAATATTCCATGGCGTACCCGAATGATGATTGTCGGTAATACACAACAAGGGGCCACCAATATTACTATTTTATTTCGTCCAAAAGAAGGAATTAATTACGTCATCGCACGTTTCGGCTGTATGAAATCCTGTCACCCGGCATGGTGAAGTAAACAAGGTCGTGCCGCGATCGAAACCATCCTGACGACTCCTGAGCGCAGCAGCGACAGTCCAGATGGACAAGGGAGAACAGGTACTGCTGGTTGAGCACCC
>JAAXXR010000122.1 GCA_013334335.1 Chlorobiaceae bacterium | reverse complement strand
GGAAATGCCGGTTCTGGCTTGCCGGCCCTGATCCGATATGGTTTTCGTTGCATCCGGCGCCGGATGATTAACCCTGAATCCTCACCACCACCATGTCAAAAGCTGCCCTGTCGATCAGATGGTTCGCGGTGTACATGTATCTCATGGGAGCCATGCTCATCACCGCCCCCGATTTGGTGCTCACCACCTTGACGTTTCCCGGAACAAACGAAGTCTGGATCCGGGTATCGGGTGTGCTGGTCTTCAATTCCGGCACCTTTTTCTGGTTTGCGGCGCCTGCAGAATCCGTGGGGTTCTTCACGGCGACCGTATTCACCAGGGTGTTCGTCTTCGCGGCATTCACTTCGTTCGTCCTGCTCGGCCTTGTCCAGCCGATGCTGGTCGCGATTGGCTCAATCGATTTGGCTGGCGCCGTCTGGACGCTTCGAGCGCTCAAAATTCCCAACGGGTCGTCTCGATAAACCTCCTCAGCCGATGAACACCCCCGTGCCTCCGGCAACTGATCCGGAGAATAAAGGAGTGGCCGACAGTAACGGTTGCGCTCCCGCTGATCCGCAACCGTATGGAAACCTCGACAGGCCAATACTGCCTGAGAGGCGAACTGAGTAACGGCAAGGCCGCAAGCAGACCGGGCGGCTCATCGCCGCCCGGTTCACGTTCCCGATCCGGGTCGAAATCAGAAAGGAATCCTGATCTCGCCGGTGAACTCGCTTTCCCGGCTTTCGCTCCGCAGGTTCTGCTGGTAGCGGAGTGACAGACCCGCACCTGTTTCAGCGATGAAGTTGAGCCCCGCGCCAACGTTCAGGGTATGCCTGGACTTCCCGGGAGACACGATCGAGAAGGAGTCGTCGCTGACGCCAGCGAAAGAAGCGGTGCTCGTGTCGTCGTCGAGGTCGAAATCGTACTCCCAAGCCGCATGCACCTCGGGAATAAAGCGGTAGCGCCCAAACAGATACTCCCGGCTGACGCTGACGCCGATTGTGGATTCCATCGATCTGGTCGATCGTGATCCGACATCGAGATTCAGAGCTCCGGCCCCTGTTTCACTGAACCCCGTCTCATCAAGCAGCGTATAGTTCATCCCGACATACGGCTGCACCACCCAGTTGCCGAACAGGGCGATGTAACCGAACTCGCTCGAAGCGGACCAGCTGTCGCCGCTATGTTTGCTTTCCGCCTCATAGACGGTGTCGAAAAGCTGGTAGGAACGGGTAGACTCATAGTTATGGAAGCCTTTCGAAAGGGAAAGGTCGGCATACCAGTTTCCTTTCGAATAGCTGGAGTAGAGTACCAGGTAACGGCTGTCGATCTTGCCGTGATTCTCGCTGTCGTCGGCATCCACATTGGTCAGCGAGTAACTCAGGCCGAGGCCGAGCAGCAGGTTTTCACCTGCCGCCAGGTCGATCCCCCCCGAAACGCCTTTGTTGTAGTAGTCGAATCCGGGGAAGCCATCCCTTCCATACTGCGTGCCCTTCAGGCCGGTCGCCTTGACCCATACGCCCTGCTGGAACTGCCACTGATAGAGACTCAAGGCGTGGTCGAGACCGGCATACCGGTCCGTCGAGGCGATCATGTACTTGGTGTCCAGGGAATCGAGGGCGAGCGGCCTGAACACGGCCGTCTTCCTGATGCCGTTCATCCTCGAGGAGAAAGCCTGGAACGGCTGCAGGGCAACCTGGCAGGTCGCGTCGCTGTAACCCCGGTAAGATCCCGGCATGAACGAACGGTAGGTCCTGCCGAGCTGTTCGATGCCGTCAACTTCGAAGAGCGCCTCGACATAGGGAGCCATCAATGGCGAACCGCCCCGGCTCTGCAACCGGTTGAAGAAGTCGCCCATCACCCGCTCGTTGCCCCTCAGACCATAGGGAGCGAAGTTCACGTCGACGTTGAGCGCCATGGCCTGATCCGCCGCCGGTTCAAGATGGTAGGAGGCCACCGGCGAGCGAGACGGCACTACCACCAGCCCGTCAGTCGTCAACAGGCCACCCGCATCCACGAACACGCTCTCGCGACTGCCGGGCCTTGCCCTGCCGGCATTGACCAGCCCGACCTGGACTCGTCCCTGCATCACCGCATCGCCGCTCACCACCACCTGGTCGCTGCGGTTATGGGCCAGGTCGAAGTCGATCTGCATGAGGCCGGATGACGACTGCCGGTAGTTCCCGGTCAGCACCGTACGCATCAGTTGTTGCGATCCACCCGGCGAGAACCGACCGGCGTTGCTGACGAGGTTCCCCTCGCCGACATTGACTGCACTGCCGGCATACAGGACACCGCTGTTCATGATATTCAGCGCGTTCGTCCCGGCACCGAGATCGACCGATCCGGCGATTACGGCATAGTTGTC
>JAAXXR010000013.1 GCA_013334335.1 Chlorobiaceae bacterium | reverse complement strand
CGTCGATCTGTCGCAGGACTTCCCGAAGTGAAGACGCGGCAGTCAACTTGTCCTCGTCGGTGGTCGAATTGTAGAAGCTGATAATCGCCCTGCCGCCGATGGCGATAGGAGGATACGCTTTCTCGACGAGGGTCGGCATCACGGAAAGGAACTTTGAGACCATCTCGCTGGTCATGCCGTTGATCCGGCACATGACCTCTTCCGCGATTCCAGAGGAGGCATCTTCTTCCAGTCCGGCCACATAAGCGGCACTCTGCACGGCTCCGTACTCGAATCCGACGACGGCGTAGGCGATGTCCCGGTTCATGCTCTTTTCCAGTCCGGCCGGGCATTGGCCGATGGCTTCGGCAAGGAACTGGAGGCTCATTTTCGTAACGGAGGAGACGCGCTCTTCCTGACTTTTCTTCATAACTCTTTGTGGTTAGCGCAGTTGCAAGAACCCTCCTTCAAGCTCGACCGCCGACTGGCCTTGCCAGCACCGGGCTACCGACCGCCGGTCAAGGTCGATCCGTCCGGAAGCGGGTGAATTGCCGGCGCATCTGCGGGTTTTGCCGGAAAGCGTGAATCCGGTCGTGCCAATCTAACCGATGGGAGGAAAATTTCAAACCCGCCCACCGGTCAGTGCGCGTGGGCGGGAAAAGATCGCGTCTTGAGGAGTTGGCACCATCCACCGTCAGGCTCAGGTTTCTGGATTCAGCTCAATCGATTCGAGGAATGCGGCGACGATGTTGGTGACGACATCCTTGTTGAACATCGTTGGCATCAGGAGCTCTTTGGTGGGCTCGACAGCCTCTGCAATCGCCCTGGCCACGGAGATCTTGAGGTCCGGCGAGATGGTGGTGATGCCGGTAAGCAACAGCCCCTTGAACAGACCGGGAAACACCAGGGCATTATTGACCTGGTTGGGAAGGTCCGACCTGCCGGTGCCGACAATGCTCGCCCCGGCTTCGAATGCAAGGTCGGGCATGATCTCGGGGTTCGGATTGGCCATGGCGAAGATGAACGGCGCGTCGTTCATGCTCTCGACCATTTCGCGACTGAGGATATTGCCCTTCGAAACACCGACAAAGAGATCCGCGCCGACAAGCACCTCGGCGAGACTCCCCTGGCGACGCCCCCTGTTGGTGATTACGGAGATGCCCTCCTTGACCGGATTCATCCCCGGCCTGCCGGCATATAACGCGCCCCGGGTATCAACCAGGACGACGTCGTCGACGCCGAGATGGATCAGCAGCCTCGCAATGGCGATGCCTGCGGCGCCAGCACCGTTGATAACCACCCGCAGGCTCTCCGGAACCCTGCCGGTCACCCGGCAGGCATTGATGACGGCTGCCACCGTGACGATCGCCGTGCCATCCTGGTCATCGTGAAATACCGGAATGGAGAGCTCGCGCTCAAGCCTCTCCAGGATTTCAAAACATCTTGGCGAAGAGATATCCTCGAGGTTGATGCCGGCAAAACTCGGTTCGATCAGCTTGCAGAATTTCACGATATCCTCGACATCCGCAGAGTTGATGCAAAGCGGAACGGCATCGATACCGGCAAACTCCTTGAAGATGATCGCCTTGCCCTCCATGACCGGCATCGCCGCCTCGGGGCCAAGGTTCCCAAGGCCGAGGATCGCCGTTCCGTCGGAGACGATCGCGATCTGGTTGGCTCGATTGGTCAGGGTGAAGGACTTGCTTCTGTCGTTGCCGATCTCCCTGCAGACAGCGGCAACACCTGGGGTATAGGCGAGTGAGAGATCCTCTTTGCTGTTCAGGCTGACTTTGGACCTGATTTCTATTTTACCTCTGCTCCGGGCATGTAATTCGAGTGACTGTTGTGAGTAATCCATGGATAAAGAAAAAACCTCCTGATAGTGAACATTGCATGGCAGCCTGCGCCGACGGGTTGAACGCACGGGACGACACTCATGGTGGGCTGCGTCGTAAATTCCTCCAAATATAGGAGATAAACCTCCCCCTGAAAGTCAATAGTTCCAGTTCGGAGTTCACTGTGCGCCAATCCGGGCGAAAAGGGAGCGGGCAGTCCTGCGTGGACATTCAAGGAGCTCTTCGGCGCAGTTCCTCGATGCCGGGTCGTCCGTCAGGGCAAGCGGCGGGAAATAAACGGGAATATCAGCCGTCGACGCTCGGCTTCGAACTCGCAGGCATGGTTCTTGAGCCGACATTTTGTATCTTTCATACCTCTACGGGGTATAGGTATGGCATCCCGGAGCGCGAAAAGGATACACAGGACCAAGAACGAATCAACAGAGAGTTAGACAAGACACCATGAGCAAGTTAAAAGAGGTGACCCCCACAGAAGCCCTGGCGATGACCCGAAAAGGGGTAACGTTGGTCGATGTACGGGAATCGCACGAGGTAGCCAGAAAATCTTTCGAGACTTCCGGCCTCCTGCATATCCCGCTGAGCAAAATCGAAACGCGGATTCAGGAAATTCCCCAGGGCAAACCGGTGATCGTCGCCTGCCACCGCGGCAATCGCAGCCAGATGGCCGCCAGGATGCTTGCGAACCACGGCTACCACAAGGTGATCAACATGCAGGGAGGCATGGTCCGGTGGGAAAAAGAGGGGCTGCCGGTCAGGACACCACAGCAAGTAAACCTGCTGTCGAGGATCCTCAAGTTATTCGGCAAACGGTCATGAACGAAGCGGCTGCCCGGAAAGGTTACGCGTGACCGCCTTCAGCGAGCGATGCAGGAGTCTCCCGGGGATCACGATGTCGGTGACCGGCCGTACGTCAGCCGCCCTGCATCCCCTCGATGATCATGACGTTTCCGTGACCGCCCACTACCGAACCGGATTCGAAGTGACCACGCACGACACCCCGGCGTCAGCTGCTCATACGGCCTTTGGCGATCTGAGCGCCAAAGCGGTCCAGAGCGCCCCGAGGAGCTCCACCACGCCGAACACCATGAACGCAGGTTTCGCAAAACCGACCAGCACGAACAGTGCGAAACAGATCATGGCCGGAAGTCGTGCCAGCACCGTCCAGCGGAAAAAATCGACCATTTCCGATTGTGCCGCCCGGATGTCGTAGAACGCGAGCGAAAAAAGGGTCATGCCGACGACGCGGACCCAGATTTCCGAGGTGACCGGAAATCCCAGGAGGTTCAGGAGGAAATTCGGATCGATGACCAGGGCGGCCCCGAGTACGGCATGATAGACACCGTCGGCAAAGACACTTGTCGCTGACTTGCTCATTTCATCTCCCGTTGGCAATCGTTTGCGGTGCCTGTCCGGCTAAAGAAGCGGGAACTCCAGTGCGATAACCGGAACCTGTCGCACCTGCTGCAATCCGCTTCGTTCCACACGATTGTGGTGATCATTTCCGCTCCCCGGCGCTCGCATATCCGGAACGCAGACAACGTCGGAAAGGTGTTTTACCATGAAACAACAGGTTACTGCCGGTCGTTAGACCTCCCACGGAAATTTACGAATTACCGCGGGTTTTCTGTCGATAACGACCACCATCAGGGTAATCCCGGAGGCTGGCCGTCAATCCAGCTGGTGGAGATCGAGACGGCGCAGGTCCGGCGCGATCCTTGCAGTCAACACCACAACGAGGAGCGTCATTGCTCCGCCGAACACCACTGATGGCACCAACCCCATGAGACGTGCCGCCACCCCCGACTCGAATGCACCCAATTCGTTGGAAGAGCCGATAAAGATGCCGCTGATGGCAGCCACACGGCCACGGATAGCGTCAGGTGTCGCAAGCTGGACGATTGCGCTCCGCATGACCACCGACACGCCGTCGCAAACGCCGGAGAGCAGCAGGAAGAGGGCTGCCAGCAGAAAATTGCCTGAGAGGGCAAACGAGATGATGCAGACACCGAAGCCGGCGACCGCTCCAAGCAGCCATCGGCCGTTCTTGCTCCTGACGGGGCGGCTGGCGAGATACATGCCGGTCACCATGGCACCGGCCGCTGGCGCCGCGCGCAACAACCCGAGAGCCTCGGGTCCGGCATGGTACACATCATGGACGAAAGCGGGAAGCAGCGACACCGCACCACCAAAAAGCACGGCGAACATGTCCAGCAACTGCGCCCCGAGCACGACACGATGCCCGAATACGAACCGGAACCCTTCGCCGATGCTGCTCATCAACGCGGGGCGTTCGGCATTCGGGGAACCCACGCTCCTTATCGAAAACAGGACCACCGCCGCAGCGATGCCGAAACAGGCAGCGATCAGGTAACTCGCCGTCTTGCCGGCCAATGCCACCATGATGCCCCCCAGCGCCGGCCCGGCGACAAGTCCAAGCTGAAATACGGAACTCCCTGCAGCAGCGGCACGGGCATACTCATGACGGGGCAGGACCACGGCGAACATGGCGCTGTAGGTCGGGCTGATGAACGCCCGTGCCACTCCGCCGACAGCGATGGCGGCATAAATCCAGACAACCGGATTGCCCCGGATCGCTCCTCCGGAAACCGCGGCAAGCATGAGGGCGTTGAAGGCCACCAGAAGACTGGCTGCCACGCCGAACAGCTTCCGTGAATAGTGGTCGATGGCATGACCGGCGAACAGTGCCAGGAGGAAAAACGGAATGACTTCAGCCAGGCCGACCAGGCCGAGGGAAAGCGGATCACGGGTGAGCTCGTAGATGTGCCAGCCGGCAACGACGGCGATCACCTGATAGGCGAGGACAACAAGGATACGGAAGGTCAGCAGGCGGTAAAACGAGCGGTTTTCCATCGAGGAGTGGGTTGTCATGAACGGACGATCTCCCTTGACACCTGCGGAGGAACGATTGGATGAACAACGCGCTGCACGGTGATACTTTAGTATGGTCCTTTTATTTGTATCGCTGATTCCCAATGGCTGCCAGAGACCGTGAAACGAATCGCAACCCCGGGACGTTGATTGCCTTGGCCAACGATCGGATCAACGCAGCCAGCCCTGAATGGGCAAACGGCCGATGTAACATAATTCACTTCAGGTTCACAAGAAAACGTGCGTGTGTGAAAGGAATTATATTATTTTCAAAAAGTAATTTATAAGAAATAAAAAAAATTGTCCGGCCATGGGCCCTCAGCCAGGGAAAACCAGGATTGAGCTGGATGGCTGAAACCATAACAAGCCAACCGTCAATCGCTGGAAACGAAACCGGACGATATCCCCTCAGAACAAACAAGAAAACGGAGTCATCATCGACCGTATAATTGACATAACCGAACTCGCCCTTCGGGATGCACACCAGAGCCTGATCGCCACCAGGCTCGGCATAGAAGACATGACCGGCGCCTGCGAAGATCTCGACGCAGCAGGCTACTGGTCGATCGAGTGCTGGGGTGGCGCGACCTACGACGCCTGCATCAGGTACCTGAACGAAGACCCGTGGGATCGCCTGCGAACCTTCAAGAAGCTCATGCCCAGGACCCCCTTGCAGATGCTGCTGAGGGGCCAGAACCTTCTCGGTTACCGGCATTACCAGGACAACGTGGTGGAGCGATTCTGCCAGAAATCCGCCGAAAACGGTATTGACGTTTTCCGGATTTTCGACGCGCTCAACGACCTGAGAAACATCGAAACCTCCGTTCGTGCGGTAAAACGCTCCGGAGGACACGCCCAGGGAACCATCTCCTACACCGTCAGCCCCATCCACACCACGGCGCTTTTCGTAGACCAGGCACGCCGTCTTCAGGATATGGGGGTGGACTCCATCTGCATCAAGGACATGGCCGCCCTGATCAAGCCCCAGGCAGCATACGATCTGGTCAAAGGCATCAAGGAGGCCTGCGGCCCTGAACTCAGGGTGCACCTCCACGTCCATGCGACCACCGGCGTCACCCTGGTGAGCCTGATGAAAGCGGTCGAGGCAGGGGTGGACTGCGTGGACACGGCGATCAGCACCCTGAGCCTCGGGCCGGGACACAATCCGACGGAGAGCTTCATCGAGATGCTCGACGGCACCGGCTTCACCACCCGCGTGGAGATGGAACGGGTGCTGCGGGTCAAGGACTATTTCACCCAGGTGCTCGGACGCTACCGTGAGTTCAAGTCCCAGGTCACCGGCGTCGAAACGGAGATCTTCAAAAGCCAGATTCCCGGCGGTATGCTTTCGAACATGGAAAGCCAGTTGAAGCAGCAGGGCGCGGGAGACCGCATGAAAGAGGTCCTCGAGGAGATCCCGCTGGTGCGCAAGGACACCGGGTACGTTCCACTGGTCACGCCCAGCAGCCAGATCGTCGGCACCCAGGCGGTGCTGAATGTGCTCATGGGCCGCTACAAGGTGCTGACCGGCGAATTTGCCGATCTCATGCTCGGCTATTACGGCGCCGGACCAGGCGAAAAGAGCCCGGAAGTGGTCGATATGGCCCGCACGCACGCCAAGAAAGAGCCGATCACCTGCCGACCGGCAGACCTGCTCAAGCCCGAATGGGACCGCCTCCGGGACGATGCCCTGGCGCTCCCCGGCTGCAATGGAACGGACGAAGATGTGCTGACCTACGCGATGTTCCCCCAGGTGGCGCCCAGGTTCTTCGCGGAACGCCACGAAGGACCACGCAACCTCGGCATAGACCCTGAAACCGGCGTTTCGGAAACGAAGCCGGCTGAAGGCCATCAGGGTGCGATCACCGGCCCCATCACCTACTCGGTGACATTGAGCGGACGGCAACACAAGGTTACGGTCGCACCGTACCAGTAAATTTCAATCAGAAGAACATCGCCATAACGGAGGAGCATGAATATCGAGGAAATTCTGCAGGATCTGAGCCAGAGAAAAGATAAGCAACAGCTTGGAGGAGGACAGAAACGCATAGACAAGCAGCACGACGCCGGCAGCCTCACCGCACGTGAGCGCATCCAGGCGCTGCTGGACCAGGACAGTTTTCAGGAGTCCGGGATGTTCGCCGAACATCGCTGCGTCAACTTCGGCATGAACGGCAAGGAGATGGCGTCCGATGGCGTCGTCACCGGCTCCGGCAGCATTGACGGCCGGCTGGTGCACCTGGCCAGCCAGGATTTCACCGTAGGTGGAGGCTCCGCCGGCGAGGTGCACGGTGACAAGATCGTGCAGATGATGCAGGCTTCGCTAAAGACCGGCTCCCCCTTCGTGTTCATCAACGACTCGGGCGGGGCACGCATCCAGGAGGGAATCGACAGCCTTTCGGGGTATGGCAAAATCTTTTATAACAATGTCATGCTCTCCGGAGTCGTGCCCCAGATTTCGCTCATCTGCGGCCCGTGCGCCGGTGGCGCCGCCTACAGCCCCGCACTGACCGATTTCATCATCCAGACCAAGGCGGCCCGCATGTTCATCACCGGTCCATCGGTCATCAAGGCCGTGACCGGCGAGGAGGTGACCGCAGAGGAGCTGGGAGGGCCCGCCGCCCAGATGAACAACTCGGGCGTGGTCCATTTCATCGCCGAGGACGACCTTGACGCAATGAAAATCTGCAGGCGCCTGCTCTCGTTCCTCCCGTCGAACAACCTCGAAGATGCCCATGAGCTGGAGTCCGAAGAGGTGATCCTTCCCGACAAGCGACTGAACTCGGTCGTGCCTGTCGACCCGAAACAGAGTTACGACATCAGGGAGGTCATCGGGCACCTCGTCGACCGGGCCGATTTCATGGAGGTACAGACCTCGTTCGCCCCGAACATCGTCGTCGGCTTCGCCCGCATCCAGGGACGATCGGTGGGCATCGTGGCCAACCAGCCCTGCGTCATGGCGGGAGTACTCGACATTGACGCTTCGGACAAAGCCTCTCGCTTCATCCGTTTCTGCAACGCGTTCAACATCCCGCTCATCACCCTGGTCGATGTTCCCGGCTTTCTGCCCGGAGTCGAGCAGGAGTACGGCGGCATCATCAGGCATGGCGCAAAAATGCTCTTCGCCTATTCCGCGGCGACCGTTCCGAAGATCACGGTGGTCCTGCGGAAGGCCTACGGCGGAGCCTACCTCGCGATGTGCAGCAAGGACCTTGACGCCGACCGGGTCATCAGCTGGCCGATGGCCGAGATCGCGGTCATGGGAGCGGAAGGCGCCGTCGACATCATCTTCAGGGAGGAGATCCGCAAGGCGGCCGACCCGAAAAGTCGCCGACAGGAGCTGATCGAGGAGTATCGTCAAACATTCGCCACCCCCTACGCCGCGGCTGCGAGGCTCAAGGTCGACGACGTCATCGAACCGGCAGAGACGCGCCGCTATCTTGCCATGGCACTCGACGTCCTCCACTCGAAACGGGAGTTCAGACCCCAGAAGAAACACGGGCTGATCCCCCTGTAACCCCATATCAGGAAAAGCACTTATGACCGAACAGGAAATAACACCGGAACTCTTGATGATCATATCGGCGGCCATCGCCGCCTATCTGGGCAAGAACGTCCGAATCCGTAAGGCCCGCTTCATCTGTGACCAGGGCCCGAGCTCATGGTCACAGATGGGCAGGGTATCCATCCAGTCCTCCCATACCTTCAGCACCACTAAATAAGGAGCCTCACCTTGCAGTTGACTTTGACAATAGACGGAAAGAAATATGTGGTGGATGTAGAGGTACTCGAGGGCGAAGAGGTCCGACTGCCGGATCCGTCTCCCGCCCCGGTCTCCACGATACAAACCGGCCAGGCTTTCCAGCCAGCGCCCCGGCCCCAGACTGCGCCACCGGCAGCGGACGGACTTGCGGATGACAAGGTCTGCCGAAGCCCCATCGCCGGAATCGTTCAGCGGGTCAATGTCCAGCCAGGACAGCAACTCCAGGTCAATGACCTTCTGTTCGTCCTGGAAGCCATGAAGATGGAGACGAACATCACGGCCCACACCGCTGGAAAGGTCAAAAAGATTCTCGCAGCAGTCGGAGAAGCCGTCAAAAGCGGCCAGGCACTGATCGAATTCGAATAAGCAGGACCTCCTGCCCTACCTGTTCCGGTGTCACCACCCCTTTCGAAGCAAGCACGAACGGATTGGTGACACCGGAACATCGATGCACGCCCTCCTCGTGGCAAGCATCAACCGCTGTGAACAGGCTTCTTTCGGGCAAACGCATCGCCCGCAGGAGTATGCATCGGCCATCCGGCAAACCTTTCAGCAACAGGAGTTACGGCAGCACTCAGGCAGACACCAGAAGGGGAAAACGGAGTCCGGAGACGAATCGGCATACGACGCCGTTCATGCGAGCAGGATGGGGACGGCGAGGCAGTAGCCCACACCGCGATAGGTTTTAATCGGAAATCCGTAACCGAAAGCTTCGGTCTTCCGGCGCAACCGGTAGATCAGTGACTCCAGGGCTCGATTACCCTGTTCATTCGGCTGATATCCGAGAATTTTAAGAATGTATTGCCGCGTCACGATCGCCGTACTCTGCAGCACCAGCGACAGCAGGAAATCGAACTCCTTGGCAGTCAGGGCAATAGAATCACCCCGCGGAGTCAGCAGGCTCCACTCGTTTCGCAACAGTTTCCATGCGCCGGCCTCCTCTTCGGGAGCAGGTTCCTGAACAGAAGCCGCCTTGACCTGGCGTGGCCGGGCGGCTTCGATCCGGTCAAACATGTTGGCGATCAGTGCCGTGAGCTCCCTGGCATCGACCGGTTTCGGAAGCGATATATCCGCTCCGGATTCGTACCCCGCCAGCCGCTCTTCCAGGGACAAGCCGGAATGAAGCACGATAATCCGGGCATCGGTATTTTTTCTGACATACTCGGCCAGCACGAACCCGCTCTGATCAGGCAATCCGATATCGATAATCGCCAGATCGCACTGTTCAGAGGAAAAAAGCAGCTGATAAAAATCTCCTGCCGATCCGACACCGGTAACCGCATATCCCTGAAGCGACAGTGCGCTGACGAGGCTGTCCCGCAGCTCACGATCGCCTTCGATAACGATCACCCGCTGTTCCGAGGCCATATGTTGAGTAAAATGCCGGGTCATAAAACTCCTTTTTGTACTGCGGATTCTGAAATCAGGACAGGCCGGGCGTTACGTGAGCCCCCGACCGGTAAACGAATACTGGAGATTTCGTCCACTGCAGCGAACCTGTAATCCGGTCGCAACAAGCCTCTGCCGACGCCATTGCGTTCATATCGAGGTCCCATCATGAAATGCGTCTTCCGGAAACGTGACCATGCAATCAACAGATCGACCGATCATCGGCATGAAAGACAACACTTCCTGAACCTTGAGAACAGGCAATGCGAAGTTTCAAAACATGACTTGCTGGCATCACAAAACATGGTCAAAGATACAATGAAACGAGGAACTTTTGGAAGGCGCCTCTGAATGCCGGGCATTCAAGGTAGAAGGCGTCCTTTACCTGAGGGATAGTAGGGGGGAACCGAAAATTGCATTGACATATTTACCATATTTTTTGTAAAAATAATAGTTAAAAATACATACGAGCCGGAACAACGCTCCGCGCCCGACCATTCTATCCCCTTTCCGAAGGGAGGATGGAGCATTCGGGATCATCACTCCCGGGAGTGATGGCGTACCCATGCGGCAAACCGGTCCATCCACCCCTGTAAAAACTCCCGGCTCGCCGGTCCGACACCACCGTCATCACTGAACAGCCCCTCTTTTGACTGGATGAACGCTTCAGGTTGTCCCAGCGTCGGCATATCGAGATATGCCAGTATGTTGCGAAGGTGCTGCTGAGCCAGCGCCGTTCCGGATGCGCCGGGCGAGATCCCGATGATCCCGGCAGGCTTTCCGGTCCAGGCACTCTGTCCATAGGGTCGGGATGCTTGGTCGATCGCGTTCTTGAGGGCCCCGGATATCGAGCGGTTGTATTCGGGAGTTGCAAACAGCAAGCCGTGCGACTGCGCAATTGATGCTTTGAAGCGCAGGACAGATTCCGGAGGGTTGTGCTCCTCATCCTGGTCATAGAGCGGCAAATCGCCGATCGGCACGTGGAAAAACGAAAAATCGGGAGGCCCGAGACGAACGACCGCGTCCGTCAGTTTCCTGTTCAGGGACTCCTTCCTGATACTTCCGACAATTACGGCAATTCTGTAGTGCTGCATGATATGCGTCTCCTGTAAAGGTTCATACGACGTTCAACACGCTTTCAACGCGATAACCTTCAACGAAACAAAGCAGTTCCTGAAGCCGAGCCCGCTCCCGCAAAAACCCGCTTCGAGTGGGATTCGGGTACGCTCGTCCGGATACCAGGGATGAACATTTTCGTCTCGCCACACCGGCCATACCGACTCCTGCCCGCGAATGCTCCCGGTTCGGCGTTTCGTTCAGTGCAGGATGGCCCCAGGCTCATGCCTCACGGCAACCTCGGGCAACCGGAAGCACCGCTCGAAGAGACGACATGAACAAAATGCGAAGTCGTAGTAATATAACAATTGTTAACCGGCTGACACCACCGACTTGATGATGCGCAAACTACAGGCTGCCGATTGCTGGACGGTTGCGCCGTGAGGCCGGCCTGTTTCAGAAATAATGATTTATCGTACATGATTTTACTGTATATTGTTCATAGCGCGATATATAAGGCTTACGCAACCAGTCAGTACCCGCTTTACCTCTCTACAACTCCAGCTGGATCAGGAACCGTTCGAAAAACAGCGAACCCCATGCGACAGCACACTCATGGTATCGATATCCCGGTCCAACGGGAGCGAGCACTCTTCGAGCATCTCGAGACGAAAACGTGACAGAACCGGATGAATGCGACAAGACAAATCATCAGCACGCTGGATGCGCGATCGAAAGCGATCTTTGACCGCTGGGAACCGGTCATTGCCTCCATAGGGGGGTACACCGTCGGGTGGGTTATTTTGTTTTACTTTTTCCTTATCCTTCAGGCCCACTATTTCGAGAACTTTCTCGAACTCCGCATCCTCCTGGCCATCCTTGCTCTGCCGTTGATATTTTACCGCCGCCTGAGCCCGTTCATGCACAAAATCTTCCCGTCCTATTTTCTTTTTTTCATCCTTTTCGCAGCTCCGTTTTTCCTGTTCTTCACGATGGTGAAAAACGAATGGAATCAGTGGTGGGTCATGGCGACCATGTGCTGCATACCGCTGATCATCATCATCGTAACCGATTGGATATTTATCGTCAGCATCATGTCCTTCGCTTACGTCTTCGCCCATGTCACCGTTATCCTGCAGGACGGAGAGGTCAACTACACGCACTTCGACCCGATGCTGTTGATGATGTTCTTCTTCAGCATCTCGGGGACCATGATCGTGACCAGCTGGATCGGCAAGCGCAATGATGACCGGCTCACGCTCATGAAAAGCATGAGCGGTTCGATCGCCCATGAAATGAAGACCCCGCTGAACGCAATCACCCTGGCGATCGACGCAATCAAAACCATGCTGCCCGAACCGCGTGAGCAGGATGGAACCGGTGGCCTGGTGACCATTGCCGATGCTGACCTGACCGGCATCCAGGACATTATCGAGCTGGAAGCGAACACCATACGCCGAAGCAACAAGATCATCGATACGATCCTGAAAAGCCTGAACGGAAACGAAATCGAGCAGGACCAGTTCAAGCGCTATGCTGCGGGGAAGGTCATCCGTTCAGTCGTCGAAACCTACGGATTCGATACCGCTCAAGACCGTGAGCTGGTTCATCTCGACCTCTCGCATGATTTCGACTTTTTCGGAGATCGCGACCTGCTCTCCCATTGCCTGTTCAATCTGCTGAGCAACGCGCTCTATTACCGAGGCAAACCCGGATTCCGCATTGATATCTCAACGCTGAAAACCGATGACTGCCAGCGGATCGTCGTGAGAGACACCGGCCCTGGCGTGACTCCCGACAAACAGGAGCGGATTTTCGACCAGTTCTACACCTCCGGCAAAGCGTCTGGCAATGGTCTTGGCCTTTCATTCTCGAGAAGGATCATCGAAGCCTTTGGCGGATCGATCGTCTGCAGATCCGTTCCCGGCGAATGGACAGAATTCGTCATTGACCTTCCTGAGAACGACTCCGCCAGAGTCCAGCAGATAAAACGCGATCTGCTCTCAAGAAAACAGGTCCTGATCGTGGATGACCAGCCTCCGAACAGGATCCTGATCAGCAAATATCTCACTGAAATGAACTGCGAGTCAGACCAGGCGGAAAACGGGAAAATCGCCCTCGATATGGCTGCGAAAAAACGCTATGACCTGATCCTGATGGACATCGAGATGCCCGTGCTCAACGGGGATGACGCGACCAGGCAGCTCAGAACGGGAGCCGGGATCGAACCGTCAATGGCGCTCTACTACTGGCAGGTGCCGATCATTGGCGTCACCGGGCTCACTGAAGCGGAGGCCCGTCGAAGGTCGAAGCAATCGGGAATGGACGGGTACGTCCTCAAACCCTTCAGAAAGGAACAGATCAGGGAACTTGTCGAGAACTGTTTCTTCAGGGAAAAACCCGAAAAAGAGCCCCCTGCCGAGATCGGGGTATCCGATGCCCCAATCCTGCTGGTCGACGACAATCTCATGACCAGGGAGTTCCTCAAGGCGCTTCTCGAACCGGTCAGCCACAGGATTTTCCAGGCTGAAAACGGAATGATGGCTATCGACATGCTCAGGGAACTGCCGATCGACCTGGTCATTCTGGATCTGGAAATGCCGGTCATGGATGGCCTTGAAACAGCGGAGAACATCCGAACCCATGGGATGGAGCGGCTCAGAAACATTCCCATCATCTCCCTGAGCGGACATGCTGACCATGAAACGGTACAGAAAACCAGAAAAGCGGGCATAGACATCCATCTGGGCAAGCCCGTCAAGAGGCACGAACTGGTCAATGCCATTTCAAGGCTCCTGAGTCGCAACGGCAGTGGCCAGGCGGATCCGGAAAACAGCCCGGAACCGGCACTCTCCGTACCGGGACTCGAAACCAGAGCCCTGCCGCTTCTTGACGAATCGATCATCGAGGGAATCAAGGGACTCGGCGACCCTGAACTCCTTGTCCAGATGGTCGAACTCTTCACCCAAGACGCCGGACAGATTATTTCGAGGTTTGACGAAGCGCTACGGCAAAACGACCGGGATAGCGCGCTTCGGGCGATCCACGCCCTCAAGGGAGCCTCGGCAAGTATTGGCGCCTCGAAACTCCAGGCCGTAGCCGCAAGGATGAATGATCTACTGGCCGCAGAAACCATCCCGGAAAACAGCGGATGGACCGAGTTGCTCCAGGCACACCTGAAATTGACGATCGACGCTTTTTCAGCACAGGCCAACAAACCGGTGACCGGTTGATCCTCATCGTCCGGCCCGCGTCTATCGAAAAAACAGCTTGCATGGCAAAGAGCTGTACCGCTATCTTTCCCGAAAGGATCTCTTAACCGCCAACACCTGCCTGCCCATGTCCAACCAGGTGCTGATCGTCCAGAACATCAGCCATGAAGGGCCGGGCCTCCTGCTCGACCTGCTGCAGGAACACCGGATCACCTTCGATCTTGTCGACCTTTCACAAGGCCAGCGCATCCCCGATCCGGCAAACCATGCCGCTATCGTGGTGCTCGGAGGTCCGCAAAGCGCCAACGACACGGACGAAACCATGCGGAATCTCATCGAACGAGTCCGTGAGGCGCTCGACGCTGGCGTTCCCTGCCTCGGCATCTGCCTCGGGCTTCAGGTGATGGTCATTGCCGCCGGCGGCAGCGTGAAGAGATGCGCGGACAAGGAGATCGGGTTCCATGAGCCTGACGGTGAACCCTACACGGTCACGCTCACGCCGGAGGGCCGGCAGGACCAGCTTTTCAATGGCTTGCCCGACCGGCTGCAGGTTTTCCAGCTTCATGGGGAAACCGTGCAACCCGCTCCCGGGATGACGCTGCTTGGTTGGGGCAAGGGATGCCGTAACCAGGTCCTGAAAATCGGCCGGAACTCCTGGGGGCTGCAATGCCACTTCGAAATGACCCGTGGCATGTTCGAAGCCTGGACCCGCATCGATCCGGACCTCATGAAGATGGATCGAGCCGGCCTGCTGGACGATTTCGACTGCATCAGCGAAACCTACACCAGGACCGGCAGGACGCTGCTGGTGAATTTCCTCGAAGCGGCGGACCTTCTGCATTCCAACCAGATCACCGGCACCTGATGGACGCGCACCATCAGGTCGACCTCCGTCGTACCCGACGACTCAACGCCAAACCCGACCGGCCAGGCACGGTTGTCTACTGGATGTCACGCGACCAGCGGAGCATGCATAACTGGGCGTTGCTCTTCGCCTGCATGAAATCGAACGAGCTCGGCCGTCCGCTCGAAGTGGTGTTCACGCTGGCCGGCTCGTTTCTCGGCGCAAGCAGGCGTCACTACGACTTCATGTTCAAAGGACTGGCCGAAACCGAATCCGCCCTGCGGAGACTCGGTATTCCCCTGACCGTGCTGACGGGCGACCCCGGTGTCACACTCCCGGCCTATGCGATCGAACAAACAGGGGCCGGTGCGGTGGTCACCGACTTCTCACCACTGAGACTCCCCAGGAGCTGGAAAACCCGAGTCGCAGAGGCACTTCCCTGCGCATTGTACGAAGTCGACGCGCACAACATCGTTCCCGCCTGGCTCGCCTCGACCAAGCAGGAGTACGCGGCAAGGACCATCCGCCCGAAGCTCCACGCCCTCGCCCCGGCGTTCCTGACTCCGTTTCCGGAGCCTGAGGCCCGATTCCAGCCCTCGGCCATCGACCGGCCTCCGGTTCACTGGGAGCAGCTCGGGGGGTGGCCAAGGCAAGATCCCCCGGACGGCTCGTCCGACCTGCTGCTACCCGGCCAGCAGGCTGGCGAGGAGCGGCTCCGGCAATTCATCGGCCAGGGACTTGAGGGCTACGCCGTACGGCGAAACGACCCCAACAGCGGCTGCGTCTCGCGCCTCTCCCCCTATCTCCACTTCGGCCAGCTCAGCGCCCAGCACGTCGCCCTTTCGGTCGCAGGCTCCCCGGCCGCTGCCGAAAACCGTGAGGCATTCATCGAGGAGCTCTTCATCCGCAGGGAGCTGGCCGACAATTTCTGCCTCAACAACGACCGGTACGACCACCTCGACGGCATGCCTGAATGGGCCCGGTCGACCCTGGCGAACCACGGGCAGGACCGGCGGGAGCACCTCTACACCGTCGAGCAGTTCGAACACGCTGAAACGCACGACCCGCTCTGGAATGCGGCGCAGACCGAACTCGTGCGGACGGGCCTGATGCATGGATACCTTCGGATGTACTGGGCCAAGAAAATACTCGAATGGAGCCCGAGCCCGACGTCAGCCTTCGAGATCGCCATCGTGCTCAACGACCGCTACGCGCTCGACGGACGCGACCCGAATGGCTACACCGGAATCGCCTGGTCGATCGCCGGCCTGCACGACCGGCCATGGTTCGAGCGCCCCGTCTACGGCAAGATCCGATATATGAACGCGTCAGGCTGTGCAAGAAAATTCGATGTCGTACGCTACATCCGCAGGATGACGGACCTCGGGCTTGCCGGCATCGGGTGGTGATCGGCTGAGCCAAACCGACGGCAGGCTTCGCCCGGCCCGTAAACAGCTCGGGCCGGGTGTCCCGGCAAATGCAGGAAAACACCCGGCCCGAATCCGTGGATCAGTCCGTCAGATAACCATCCCGGCCCCTCAGGCCAGCGTCAGATCGATGGTCCTCCTCGTCATGTCTACCTCGTGCACCGTCACCTTCAAGCGCTGGCCGATCTGCAGACGGCGTTTCTTGCGTTTGCCGACAAGGGAGTACGAAGTCTCGTCGTATTCGTAATAGTCGTCGGTCAGGTTGCGCATGTGCACCAGACCCTCGATTGCGAAATCCACCATCCTGACATAAATACCATACTCGGTCGCGCCGGAGATCACTCCCTGATAGACCTTGCCGATGTGGGCAGACATGTATTCGACCTGCTTCAGCTTGACCGATTCGCGCTCAGCCTCGACGGCAATTTTTTCACGCTCGTTCGAAATCTGGCAGACCGACTGGATGCGGGCGGAAATCTCCGTCAGTCGTTGCGGAGAGATTTTCTTGCGCTTTTTGCGCATCGCCTCGTATTCGAACAGCAGACGATGGACGATCAGGTCCGGGTAGCGCCTGATCGGCGAGGTGAAGTGGGTGTAGTGCTCGAACCCGAGGCCGAAATGGCCCATGTTGTCTCCCGAATAGACCGCCTTGGACATGGAACGCAGCACCAGTTCGTTGACCAGGAACTCGACGTTCGTGCCGTGCACCTTCTGGAGCAGCTCCCTGAGCGATTTCGAGGAGACGGTCGCGCTCTCGCGGCCCTTGCGGTCGAGCTTGAGATCATAGCCGATCTTCCTGACGAAGTTCGCCAGGACGGAAACCTTCTCCATCTGTGGAGCGCCGTGGACGCGGTAGATGACCGGATGCGGCATCTTTTCGTTTTCAGCGAACACCGTCGTCAGGTATTCGGCAACCTTGCGGTTTGCCAGAAGCATGAACTCCTCGATCAGGCGATGGCTGCCGAGACGCTCCTTCTTGATCACCTCGATCGGTTCACCTTTGCTGCCGAGCTTGAAACGGACCTCTTCAGTCTCGAAATCGAGGCCGCCCTGGGTGAAGCGCTGCGCTCTCAACGCGGTGCTGATGCTGTCGAGCAGTTTCAGCTCCTTGGCGAAATCGCCCTGGCCGGCGTTGAGGATCTGCTGGACGTCTTCGTAGGTGAAGCGGCGTTTGGAATGGATAACCGTCTTGTGGAATTCGTGCTTCTTGACTTCGCCCTTGGCCGTCAGGGTGAAAAAGATCGAGAAGGCCATGCGGTCGACGCCGGGGTTGAGGCTGCACACCTTCTCGGAAAGTCGCGAAGGGAGCATCGGAATGACCCGGTCCACAAGATAGACCGAAGTGGCGCGTTTCAGCGCCTCCTTGTCGAGGTCTGAATTCTCGGGAACATAGTGGGAAACATCGGCGATATGCACGCCTATCCTGTAGAGGCCTTTGGGCAACACCTCGATCGACAGGGCGTCGTCGAAATCCTTCGCGTCGACCGGATCGATGGTGAACACCGTCGCGCCACGAATATCGAGGCGGCCTTCGAGATCGGCTTCGGTGATCTCCTCGCGGATATCAGAGGCAAACTTGATCAGCTTCTCGTCGAAGGTCTCGTCGATGCCGAGACCCCTGGCGATGGCGCTGACCTCGACGGTCGAGTCTCCGGCTGCGCCGAGGATCTCGAGGACCCTGGCCTGGACCGTGCCATTCTTCAGGAACTCGAGGTCGCCGGCGAGCACCTTGTCTCCCGCCTTCGCCTTTGCGGACGCCTTGAGCGGAATATGGATCTGGGGCAGAATCTTGCGCTGGTCAGGCTTGAGCAGGAAACGGCGGTTTTCACGATGCAACGTGCCGACCACGGTCGTCAGGCGCCTGGTGACCACGCCGGTCACGATCCCCTCGCATCGCTGGTGGGGAGATTGCCTGGAAACGTAGGTATCGGGAACCTTCGTCACCAGCACCTCGACCTCGTCACCATGCAGTGACTCGCCCAGCTTGTCAGCTCCGATGAACACATCGTCGTCGAAACCATCGACATTGACGAAACCATAACCGTTAGGATGGGTAACCAGCTTGCCGGTATAGGTCTTGTCGACCTTGTAACGCTCCTTGCCGGGCGCAGGGAACGGCTCCTTGTGGACCAGGTGCTCCTCATAGGTGTCCGCCTCGAATCCGGCCCAGCCGTAGCAACGGTCGGCATCCTTGTCGACGACACCATCCTCCTGCAGCTTGTGCAGGACATACCAGAAGCCAGGAAGCTGGCGTGATTCGCCGTACCCCATCTTCCTGGCCAGTTCGACTGACCGGAAGCGCTCGTTTTCATGGTCCGTCAGGAAGGAGATGAGCTCGGCCGCCATTGAGCTTTCACCGCGCTTGAAAAGAAACTCGTTGATCAGGATGTGATCGTTCGCCCTTACTTTATCCCCGACCTGCTGGCTGGCCGACCTGTGTTTCTTTCGCTTAGGGGGGCGTGTCTTGCTGGAAGTCTGTCGTTGTCTTGCCACTCAGATTCTGTTGATAGTTACAAATAGGTCGATGATTCACTCGGAATACTACCGTCTCGGGCGCCATGGTTTCAAAGCACACAATGCCTTCCCCTCCAGGGGATTTATTGTATAGGTAATTTAACAATATTGTGCGTAATTACCGCCCCCTTCGTCCCTATCCCTTTCCATACGGACAAGAAGAACGGACGGACCTGAAATGAGCGGCGCGCACATGTGGACAATGCCGGTCGCCGCGGTGTTATTTCCACTCCATGGTCGCGGCAACAGAGGTTGATCAGGTTTCGGGCGGCACCACGCTTCAGGCCTGTTTCTCTGCAGTCACCCCGTCAACCAGATGTTTCACGTCGACGATGTCCTGAGGACGGCCAGCGGCAAGTTTTGCCTCGATCAGATGCCTCCTGCTGACAAAGTTGACCTCTATGTCGTCAATGATCATCGACTCGCGTTCATTCCAGGCCTCTTCGAAAGAGATCCCCCGAAGACTCAGCATGTCGTCGATTCGCAGCTGCGGCCGGCCCATCTGGTAAAAAAATCCCGGCTGGCGGAAATCCTCGTATGAAATTCCCGAGAGCGGTGCTCCGACCTCCGTCAGTACGTTGTACAAGGCCCTGGCGTTCTCCTGATCCGAAGCCGTCCAGATATCGATGTTCCAGGTATACCGGGGCCTGGAGTACCACATGACGGCACACCCCCCGAACACCAGATAACGCACCTTACGGAGTGCAAACCGCCTGAGGAGATCCTTGACTTCAGGCGTATCGAGAATTGAATGCATAAATCGATCTTTCATGACAACTCATCATGGTTCTTACGGAACTTTCCAAACAAATCACATCGACCATGTGGAATACTGAACTCCAGGTTCGGGTAAGCTTTGCGGAACCTGATGCTCACCTGTCCCCACCGGGGAACGGGTGAGTATCAGGTTCCTCTGGCTGGCGGGGGTTGCACACCGAAGTTTCCTGCCCCCCATTCGCTGCTTTTTTACCAGCTTGACATGGCGTCAATAGAGATATGACTGCAAAATATATGCCAAACTATTCACACATATTCATCACATTATATATCCCCATTAACGACAAAGGGTTCAGGCGCTCCGTCCGGTTAACGGGGCCTGCCGGCGGGCATCATCCAGATGTCGAATCATCTCACATTGAGACCGGGGCTTCACAATTAGACAGCCCGAGAACCTGCGATCGAACAGCCACCAGTCCAGACGCCCGATCGTCAACCAATCCTCACGCTCAGGACAAGTCCCTCGATCATCGACCAACATCAGCTCGCACCGCCAGAGCAGGCTCATACCAGCAAAACACTTGTTTCATGACTTTCTCGCCCTTGCCGGTTGAAAAAGCCCCGACAGGGAGCGCTTGGTCATCTCGGAAACGGCAATATACACGATTACAATAAGGAGAATAATCACCAGTAATCCTGCCGGCAGCGGCTGGAAGCCCATCGGCTCGGCCACCGGAGAATAGGGAAGCAACAGGGTCAACACCGATACGATCCCGGCACTCACCGTGAGGAAACGGCCGGGAACACTCCGATAAAAAGGCCGGAATGTCCTGATGACAAACAGGATGAAGAGCTCGGTCAGCAGGGACTCGACGAACCAGCCGGTACGGAACAGGGTCGGGGAGTCCCCAACGAGTTGCCACAGCACACCGAACGTGATCATATCAAACATCGTACTGACCAGGCCGAACCCGATCATGAAGTTCCTGACCAAAACGATGTCCCAGCGGTGTGGCGTGGTTTCCCATTCACGGTCTACCCGGTCAGCGGCTATGCCCATGGCTGGTATATCCGAGAGAAAATTGTTCAGAAGCACCTGTTTTGCCAGCATCGGCAGGAACGGCAGGAAGAGTGACGCTGCGGCGAGGCTGATCATGTTGCCGAAATTGGCACTGGTGGTGATGAAAATGTACTTCAGGGTATTGGCGAAGGTATGGCGGCCTTCGTCGATACCTTTCCTGACAAGTTCAAGATCGTGCCGGAGCAGCACGAAATCAGCAGCCTCACGCGCCACATCCACGGCATTTTCAACCGATATACCAACGTCGGCCGCCTGAAGGGCCGGCACGTCATTGATGCCATCTCCGAGATAGCCGACGACATTGCCTGCCTTGCGGAACGCCAGGATCACCCGCTCCTTCTGGTTGGGATCGACCTCGGCGAACACGACCTCCGTCGACACCAGGTGCCAGAGCGCCTCATCACGCATCCGGGAGAGCTCGGTTCCTGTGATGACCCGCACCACCGGCATCCCGACGGCTTCGGCCACATGCCGAACGACGAACTGATTGTCGCCGGAGATAATGGTCGTCCTCACGCCGAGACGCTTCAGGGCGGCGAGCGTCAGGGAAACTTCGGGTTCGGGAGGGTCGAAAAAAAGAAGAAAACCGAGGAAGGTCATCTCTCGCTCGTCGTCAACTCCGTAACTTCCGAGAAGGGCGATCCTCTTCATGGCAACCCCGAGCACACGGTACCCTTCGGAGCTCCAACCGGCAAACCGGTTCCGGATCTCTGAAATCCGCCCTTCGTCCAGAGCCGCCACTCCGGAATCCAGGCGGAGTGATGAACAACGGGAAAGCACGGCATCCAGCGCTCCCTTGGTGACAAGTTCCGCATCACGATCCCCCTCGACAGCCACCACGACACTGAGGCACTTGCGCACAAAATCGTAGGGAATCTCGTAGAGCTTTCGAATACCATCAGATGAAAATCCCGACTCAGCGGCCAGCTCGACGATGGCGTCGTCGAGCGGATTTGCCATGCCGCTCTGGTAAGCGGCGTTAAGAGCGGCAAACCTGAGAATATCCGGATCTTTTCGCCCTGCAGCGTCAAGGAAATGGTCAAGACGGACCACCCCTCTGGTCAGCGTGCCGGTTTTGTCCGTGCAAAGGACGTTCATGCTACCGAGATTTTCAATGGAGTTCAGGCGACGGACAATGACCCCCTGCTCCGCCATGTCGAGGGCACCTTTGGAAAGCGTTACGGCGAGAATTGCCGGAAGCAGTTCAGGAGAAAGACCTACCGCAAGGGCGACCGCAAAAAGAAGGGTATCCGGCGCCGGACGCTGCAACACGAGGTTGACGACGAGCACCGAGAGGACAATCAGGATCATGATGCGCAGCAGCAACATGCCAAAATGCCGGAGGCCTCGTTCGAACTCGTTCTCCGGCTCGGTGCGCGAGATCGAGTCGGCAATCTGACCGAAGACGGTGCCGCGGCCGGTTTCGACCACCAGCATCGAGGCCGTTCCGCTACGTACTGAAGTCCCCATGAACAGGCAGTTGCTCCGTTCAGCCACCGGGGCATCCTGGTCGACCTCTCCAGCACCCTTCATGACCGGAAAAGTCTCGCCCGTGAGAATGGACTGGCTGGCATAACAGTCGCGCGATTCAAGCACGATCCCGTCGGCAGGAACCAGGCTGCCCGCGACAAGCTGAACCACATCGCCAGGGACCACCCCTGA
The DNA here is from genome assembly GCA_013334335.1 of Chlorobiaceae bacterium. Classification (GTDB taxonomy): domain Bacteria; phylum Bacteroidota; class Chlorobiia; order Chlorobiales; family Chlorobiaceae; genus Chlorobaculum. The sequence goes on along the minus strand of JAAXXR010000013.1, from coordinate 21,139 downwards.
GTTTGGAATCTCGAACACACGACCCCCACGCCTGACCGAAGACTTCAACGCGACCCGGCTCCGCAGCTTTTCGACGGCATCGGATGCACGATACTCCTGAATCGTGCCCAACACCGCGCTCAGCATCACGATTCCGAGCACCATGACCGCATCGACCCAGTCACGAAGCATGACCGAAACCGCCGCAGCGATGATGAGGATCAGCAGCAGCGGGCTTTTGAAACGTTCGAGGAACAGAGGGAGCAGTGCGTGACGACGTGACTCCTGCAGAGAGTTAGCACCGAAGTGCGTCAAACGCGCTGCGGCTTCTTCCGGAGACAAGCCCTCCTTCGAGCTCCGCAACACCTGCATGAGCTCCGGCGCCGGAGTGTTCCAGTAGCCGGACGGAGTGTCGAAAGGTGACATGCCCATGGCTCCCTGTTCAAAAGTGGAATCCTCAGATACGTAAATCGGCGGTTCAGGGTTTTTCGTTCCTCATGCGGAACAAGGCGCCGGAAACTCGAAGAAGGTTTCCGGGTTCTGCACTTCAAGTCGTCGCCACCTTGCCTATATTGGATGGACGGAAACGACTCAACAACATCGCGAACTGACCTCCAGGCATGCCGAAACTCAATATCCTGATCGTCGACGACGAAGCAAACATCAGAAAAACCCTTACGGCGTTTCTGGAGTCCCGGGACCACAGCGTACACTGTGCGGGCAGCTACGAAAGCGCCCTCATAGAAGCCGGACTGAGAAGATTCGATCTTGCCCTCGTGGACCTCAGGCTCGGCACGGAAAGCGGACTTGACCTGGTACCTGCGCTGGCGAAGAGCTCCCCATGGATGAACATCGTCGTCATCACCGCCTACGCATCGGTCGATACCGCGGTGCTGGCCATGAAGCGTGGAGCATCGGACTATATCACCAAACCGTTCAACCCCTCACGGCTTGAACAGGTACTCGAACAGACCGCCGAACGCTGTGAAACGGAAAAACGTGCGGCTTTGCTCCGGCACCATCCGGATGAGCTCCAGTCCGAGCCACCGCTCGTGTCCAGGGATCCGGCCATGCAACGGACCATCGAACTCGCCGCACAGGTCGCGGCAACCGAGGCCATCGTCCTGCTCCAGGGTCAGAGTGGAACCGGTAAAACCATGATAGCCAGGATCATCCACGACCTGAGTCCACGGGCAAACAAGCCCTTCCAGGTCATTTCATCTCCCTCGCTCAGCCCGGAACTGCTTGAAAGCGAGCTTTTCGGCCACGCCAAAGGTTCGTTCACCGGTGCCATGCGGGATAATCCCGGCAAAGTGGCGGCATGCGAAGGTGGCACCCTGTTCCTCGACGAAATCGGGGAACTGCCGCTTTCGATCCAGCCAAAACTGTTGCGCTTCATCCAGGAGCGGGAGTATGAACGTATCGGCGAGCAGTCGACCCGAAAAGCCGACGTCCGCATTATCGCGGCGACCAACGGCAACCTGCGGCAGGCTGTCGGAGAGGGAAGATTCAGGGAAGATCTCTTTTACCGCCTGAACGTCGTGCAGATCGATCTGCCGTCACTGGCTGAACGGCCCAGCGACATCGTACCATTGGCGGAAAACCTGTTGTCGTTTTTCAATGCCCGCAACAACAGGACGGTTTCCGGATTTTCCGACGAGGTGCTGAACATCTTCCGGAAGTATCCCTGGCCCGGAAACATCAGGGAACTCCGCAATGTGATCGAACGGGCCGTCATTCTGGGGCACGCCAACGAGATCGATATTGAACTGCTTCCGGAAACGATGTTGTCAACAACCACACTGACCAGGCTGGGAGACCCGGTTTCACTCGACAAAATCGAAGAGCAGCATATCCGCAAGGTCATTGCCGACAGCTCTTCGCTACAGGAAGCCGCTGAGATCCTCGGCATAGATCAGGCGACACTCTGGCGAAAACGCAAGCAACTTGGTATCCGCTGATTCCGGTGCCGCCTTGCACGCTGCAACGCCAACCCTCCATCAACGTGGCATATTGCAAGCTGCAAGAAGCATCACGAGCTCCGCGAAAAAACACGCAATACATTATGAATCAGTAACTTAAGCGGCACAACAAGCCTCTGGCCCGGATTTTGATTGATCAGCGCTGCATCATCGGCAGCGCGGCTGAGGAGTGCGCGACGACAAACCGGTTACCAGGATCAGCCCCTGCACCAGTCTCCTGTACTCCATTCCCGCAGCCGGTGTTCCATCAACACCAGCGCACATCCATGACGATCATCAGCGGGCTCAGACAGGTTAAAAAATTTTTCATTGGAGGCTCCCGTGATTTCAGGGACAGCCGCATCTTCCACTCGATCTCCCTGTCGGCATTCCTTGCCTGGGTAGGTCTCGGCTCCGACGGGCTCTCCTCATCCTGTTACGGCCCTGCCGAAGCATTCAAGGCACTGCACGGCCATCCCGCACTCGGCATCTTCGTGGCCATTGCCACGGGGCTGACCATCCTGGTCATAGCAGCCAGCTATTCGCATATCATCGAGCTCTTCCCCACAGGCGGCGGAGGCTATCTGGTCGCGAGCAAACTGCTCTCTCCGGAGATCGGCGTCATTTCCGGAAGCGCCCTGCTCATCGACTACATCCTGACCATAACCATTTCCGTGGCCAGCGGCGCCGACGCGATCTTCAGTTTGCTGCCCAAAAACCTGCTGGACTACAAAATCTGGTTTGCCGCCAGCGGGGTCATCATGCTTCTCATACTCAACCTCAGGGGCATCAAGGAGGCCGTCCTTCCCCTGGTGCCGGTTTTCCTGCTGTTCGTCGGCACGCATCTGTTCGTTATCGTCTATGCGATCAGCACCAACATGATGAACGCAGGCGCGGTGTACCAGGAGACCAGTGCGGATCTCACCAGTTCGTTCAACTCGCTCGGGATGTTCGGCGTGATCTTCCTCATCCTGAAGGCGTACAGTCTCGGCGCAGGCACGTTCACCGGCATCGAGGCCGTCAGCAACGGACTTCCTGTGCTGCGTGAACCCAGAGTGCTTACGGCAAAAAAGACCATGCGCCTCATGGCCTGGTCGCTCTCGATCACCGTCATGGGGCTCATTGCCGCCTACATCTTCCTCGATGTTTCAGAGGCTCCGGGCAAAACCCTCAACGCCGTGCTGTTCGAATCGATCACCCGTTCATGGGGAACCGCCACCGGAACCTCCTTTGTCTGGATCACGCTGCTTTCGGAGGCAATCCTGCTGTTCATTGCCGCACAGACAGGTTTTCTCGATGGTCCCCGGGTGCTGGCCAATATGGCGCTCGACAACTGGCTCCCGAAAAAATTCGCGACCCTCAGCGACCGGCTGGTCACCGAACGGGGTATTCTGGTCATGGGATTCGCCTCTCTGGTCATGATGATCGCATCGCACGGATCGGTTGACTTCCTCATCGTGCTCTACAGCATCAACGTCTTCATCACCTTCACCCTGTCGCAGCTCGGCATGGTAAGGCATTGGTGGCAGGAACGCAATTCCGGGGAACGGTGGGTGAACAAGCTCCTGATCAACGGCATCGGCCTGATGCTGACGAGCTTCATACTGCTTACGGTGCTGTTTCTCAAGTTTCACGAGGGGGGCTGGATCACGATCGTGATCACCGGTGTCCTGGTGATGCTCGCCTTCTTCATCAAAGGCCATTACAACAGGACGTATGAAACCCTGAAACGGCTGGACATCATTGTCGAAGCCGCCGTCATGTCGGGCTCGGACATTGATGAAAAGAACTTGCCCGAACCGGTCTGTGATCCCAAGGGCAAAACCGCGGCAATTCTCGTCAACGGGTTCAACGGCCTGGGGCTGCATACCCTCTTCAGTGTCTCGCGCCTGTTCAGCGGCGTGTACAAGAATTTCGTGTTTGTCGAAATCGGCCCGATCGACGCCGGCAACTTCAAGGGGGCCGACGAGATCGGCCACCTGAACGACTATGTCAGCAAGGAGAGCGAAAAGTATGTCAGGTATATGATGGACCACGGTTATTATGCCGAATCCGCCACCTCGATCGGCACCGACGTGGTTGACGAGATCAGCAAGCTCGTACCGAAAATCACCGAAAAATTCCCGGACATCGTATTTTTCGGTGGTCAGCTGGTATTCACCAGGGAGTCGCTCATGGACAGGTGGCTGCACAATTATACCGTGTTCGCCGTGCAACAGAATCTCTACAACCAGGGCATTCCATTCCTCATCCTGCCGATACGCGTATGATCCGTCACGACTCGACCGGCACGAACATCCATGCAGCAAAAAAACATGATAAGTCTCCGGCACAAACTCGCCCTCGGATTCGGAGGGTTGCTGGCCATCATCGCGATCATGGCCCTGCTCACCTTCCAGCAGATCGACCGTCTCGGTAACGCCATCGACGTCATCCTCAGGCAGAATTACCGTAGCGTGACGGCCTGCCAGGAGATGAAGGAGGCACTCGAAAAAATAGACCGCGACATCCTTTTTTCCTTCACGGAACAGCAGGGAACCGACCTGCGCGATATCGCTGACAGCGAGCACCAATTCAGGCAGGCCCTCGAGGTTGAACTCGGCAACATCACCCTGCCGGGTGAAAAAGAGCGGGCGGAACGGACCGCAACTCTGTTCGGCCGTTACGTATCGGTTCTGCACCAGGTCACCGACGCATCGGCGCCGCTCGAACGAAGGAGGATGCTCTACTTCAGGAGCCTCGTGCCGCTGCACACGGAGATCGTCACGCTCACCCGGCAGATTCTCGACATGAACCAGTCGAACATGAATGAGGCGAACCATTCGGCCAGAATCACGGCCACGTCGGCACATACCCGCATCCTTGTCGCCATCCTCGCCTGCGCTGCTGTGGCGATCATCTTCAGCTACCAGACCCGCCGGTGGATCCTGCGGCCCATAGGCAAACTCATCGATTCCGCACAGGAGATCAGAAACGGCAACCTCGACCTGATTGCTGTAAGCAGCTCCAACGATGAAATCGGGCAGCTCTCCCGGGCATTCAACGAAATGACCTCAACCCTGAAAACGGTGCGTCAACGCGATAGCGAAAAGCTGGACAGGACCCGACGGGTCACGCAGGAGATCATGAATATACTGCCGACGCCGATCGCGCTGTTCGACGCCGAGGAGAGGGTGGATGTGGCAACGCAATCAGCGATCAGGATTTTTGGCCTGAAACCCGGGACATCGGCACAGAACACCGATTACCCCTGGCTTCCGGAACTGCTCCGGCGAGCCGCCGGAAAAGGCGAGGCGGTTGAAACCGATGGCTTCGGCTACATCCAGAAATTCATCGAAAACCGCGAATTCTTTTTCAAGGCTGCTGCCATTCCAGTCCCCGCGCTTCCCGATTCGAACGGAGCCAACGGAACGGTGCTCCTGCTGCAGGATATGACCCAGGTGCACGAACAGAAAGAGCTGAAACGGGGGGTCGTATCGACCGTCTCACATCAGTTGCGCACGCCCCTGACGTCGCTGCGCATGGTCATCCACCTCCTACTCGAACAGCGCATCGGCCCCCTGAATGGGCAGCAGGCCGAGCTGCTCCATACCGCCGGTGAAGACAGCGAACGGCTTGCGGACATTCTCGACGATCTGCTTGACCTTAACCGTATCGAATCGGGCAGGGCGCGGCTGAAACTGCTCCAGCACACACCGGAAGCCCTGGTCAGGGCCGGAACAGACCCGTTCATGCAGGAGCTGATCTCCAAAGGGGTTTCAGTGATCGTGGACGTTCCAACGGACCTGCCGTGCATCACTGCGGATGCGGCGAGTATCGGGCATGTTTTTGCCAACCTCCTGTCAAACGCGATCCGTTTTTCCCGGCCTGGAAGCACGATCGTCGTCAAGGCTGAGGCTGAGCTTTCCGGCATCAGGTTTTCGGTAACGGACACCGGTGAAGGCATCGCCCCGGAACACCTGAAGCACCTGTTCGACCAGTTTTACCGGGTTCCAGGCCAGGATGAGAAATCTGGCATCGGCCTTGGCCTGTCAATCGTCAGGGAGATCGTCAATGCCCACGGGGGTTCCGTAGGCGTGGAAAGCCGGCGGGGAAAAGGGTCGTCATTCCACTTCACCCTGCCGGCATGTACCTGCTGACGTTTCCGGCGGTCGGATCATGGCCGGGGTTCAATGGGATTAATCATCCCGTTCTTGCTCATCGGCGCTTCGATGGCATTTGACGCAATTCTGATAGTTGGCTATCCCCTCCTCCCGATGTTCGGCCGCGATACTGGCGGGCGAATGCTCATGGCAGCCGTAGCAGCTGTATTTTTTGTAGTTGCCTGCATCGGCATGACAGGTTCGGCAACCTGCACGATGGTCGCCGTCAAGTCTGAAAAACCGCTCATGGTTGAACGTCGACGGCTTCCAGGCACGCGTTCCATGGCAGGTCGTGCAGTTCGTCCCGGCATCCGCATGCATGCGGTCATTCGGCAAATCGGCCTTGTGGCAGCTGATGCACGACGTCCCGGCAATAAGCTTCCCGTGATCGAACGTCGCCGGCTTCCACGCCACCGTCCGGTGACAGACGGCACAGTTCGCGCCGGTGTTCCGGTGCATGCTGTCAAGCGGGCGATCTGCTTTGTGGCAACTGACGCACGATGTCCCGGCACCAAGTCTCTTGTGATCGAATGTCGCCGGCTTCCATGCCCCCGTCCGGTGACAGACGGCACAGTTCTCTCCGGTATTCCGATGCAGGCTGTCGAGCGGTCGGTCTGCTTTGTGGCATGCGGAACAGTTTGCCGAAATGTTCGCATCAAGCATATCATGCCTGAACAGTGCGGGCTTCCATTCGCGGGTACTATGACAGCTTACACAGTTCATGTCGACCAGGCGATGCAGGCGATCCGCAGGCTTCTGGTCCAGGTGACAGGCTCGGCAATTGTTGCTGAGCGATGGGGAGAGGTACTCGTGCCTGAAGGTCTTGATGGCTTTTGATGCAAGGCGCCCCTTGTGATCGGTATGGCATTCGATACAGGAATTTTTGGGCAGTCCTCGGTGAAACGCAACCCTGGAGGTGTTTTCAGGAAGCAATTTGCCCGACACGCTCCTGATACCGATATCATCCGGTTGGTGACAGCTCAGGCATCGAGCCGAAGATGCCCCGCTGAACGGAGCGTGGCAGCTCAGGCAACTCCTGCCGAGTCCATGATGCCCTTTCGTGAGCGGACCGGGGTTGAGCATGAGTTCGGGATAGGCCAGCGCCAGGATTGCCAGCAAGACAGATACTCCGATGAATATGAAGATCGATTTCACCAATTACCCCCAGTTCAGGAAAAAAGCTACGGACAGTATGTGTAGTATGGTCAAGGCCAGCAGGACCGAGACCAGGGGCATATGAATGGAGCGCCATTGTTCAAGTGCCCTGACAGTCATCGAATCCCAGAACAGCTGCAGATCGGCTCCATAGTCGTCCGCTTCCTTCCCGACGGCCAGTCCGAGCTGCTTTTTCTTGATCCGGACCTCCTCCCTGAACTTCCTGAGAAGGTACTGGCCGGTGTGGCCGCTTGCCGTGACCACCAGCATCAGCCCGGTTGCCGCCCACGGCAGCAGCGCATTGAAGTGCACACCCGAATGGACCATGATCATCAAGGTGCCCACCCATCCGGCGTTGCAGTGCAAGCGCAGAAAAAACCTCAACGTACCGTGCTTGACGCGTTTTTGCTTGCGAGCGGAATAGGCGAATGAAAGTATCAGAAAAGCGGTCCCCGAAACCCCCAGGTAACGTCCTGCCCAGGAGAGCCCCGCAATATGAAGCAGATAATCGAGCGACAATGCCGCCGCAAGAAGAAGGATATAGGAGAGCGCCAGAGGAAACGCCCTCTGGACAAGCACAGATCGCCACATATTTCGACAGCTTTTCCCAGGGTTGATCAATGGGAAAAGATATCGGATGCAGCTTAAAATGAGCTGAAGCCCGGCTTAAAAAATGGTTAATTCCGAACGACGGGAAAGATGAGCGTAAACGTGGTGCCCAACTTCTCCCGGCTTGAAACCTCGACGCCGATATGCTGGAGATCGGCAAGTCGCCTGACGATCGACAGGCCGAGGCCGGACCCCCCCGTGCTCGAACTTCTCGATTCGTCGACCCGATAGAACCGATCGAAGATACTCTGCAGCTTCGAATCCGGAATGCCGATGCCATGGTCGGCAATGGTGCAGAAAGCGGTGCCGTTCTGAGCACCGGTCCGGATCTCCACGACGGATCCCTCCGGCGAGTATTTGAGCGCGTTGGACAGAATATTGGCGAGCATCATCTCGAGCATGGCAGGATCCGCGGAGACCCTGCCGGAAAATCCGATCTTCGTATCGATCGACCGGTGCCGGGCTGCGGCAAGGGGTTCAACTCTCGACAGGACGGTGGCGATCACCTCACCAACATCGACAGGAGCGATATTCGGGCTCGACGAATCGCTTTCGCTTCTTGCAAGCAGCAAAAGCTGGTCGATCAGGCGCGCCATGCGGTTCAGTTCGTCGAGGCAGTAGCGGACCCGATCTTCGTAGTGGACGACATCCCGCGGCTTCCGGACCAGGACATCGAGAGTCCCCTTCACGACGGCCAGGGGGGTCTTCAGTTCGTGGGATGCGTCGGCGGTGAACTGCTTTTCCCGCCGGAACGCGTCCTGGAGACGGTCGAGCAGCGCATTGATCGTCGCGCTCAACCGGTAGAGCTCGTCCTGTCTGGCCGGAAGCGGCATGCGCCGGTCAAAATTGGCCTGCGTGATGGATTCCGCTGTGGCGATGACCTCCTCGATCGGCCGTATGCTCCTGGACGCTATCAACCGGGTAAGACCGAACAGCGCAATGATGATTACCGGGTACCAGGCGATCACGATGTATTTCAGGTCCCGCAATATCATCATGGCACTTTTCAGGGGAACGGCAACAATCAGGTAGCCTTTGACGGTTCCGCTCCGGTCGACGAGGGGAACCTGCACCTGACGCATGGTGGATTGAGCGAGTTCGGCGTTGTAGAAACGAACACCCGAATAGGAGGGAGTGAAGATGAGGACGTTGCGGGCAAGATTGGCAGTCCTGCTGACAATCTGTCCGTTGCTGTCAACCAGCTGGACATAGTCGGGATCGATATCGGCGACTTTTTTTATGTCCTGTGAGGAGTGCAGGCGGTCACCGACCCGGGCTTCATCCAGCCCGACCGCTTTAAGCCGGTCGAACTCGCAGATGTCGTGCTCCTGCACGTGATCCTTGGAAAGGGTTTCGCTCACTTCATGCCGGAGTTCCTCGTCGAAATGGCTGTAGACCACCCGATCGACCGTCAGGAAAATAAGCGCGAAAACGACGGCCATCAGCACCGCCGTCGTGCCGGTATAATACAACGCGATCCGGTTGCGCAGGCTCATCGCGGGAAACATCCGCCGTCCGGACACACCCGGAGGGCCCCCTGGTGAATGCATCAGACCCCCTTGACGTTTTCGCGGACGATGTAGCCAATGCCCCTCATGGTCTGGATCAGGTTATCGCACCCTGCCGCCTCGAGTTTCCGACGGAGAAAGTTGATATAGACGTCGATGACGGAGGTGTCTGAATAGAACTGTGTGTCCCATACATGCTCGATGATCCGGCTCCTCGAGCATGGCCGGTCCTTGTTGCGTACCAGATATTCGAGAAGGGCAAACTCTTTAGGAGTCAGCGAAAGCTCACAGCTGCCGCAAAATACCTGGTGGGTCACGGGATTGATGGTGAGCGGCCCGGCAGAGAGTGAATCCCCGTCCTGATTCGAACTTCTGAGCTGCACCCGGATGCGGGCAAGTACCTCTTCGAATTCAAAGGGTTTTTTAATGTAATCATTGGCACCACTCTCAAGCCCGAACACCACGTCCTCGAGGGTATCCCTTGCGGTCAGGAACAGAATGGGCACGCTGCTTCCCGACTGGCGGATATTCCGGCAGACCTCGACTCCGCTGATGCCCGGAACCATCCAGTCAAGAAGGATCAGGTCATAGTCGTTGACCATGGCAAAATCGAGCCCGCTTTTGCCATCTGAGGCAACGTCGACGGCGTAACACTCCTCTTCAAGCCCTTCCTTGAGAAATCGGGCAATTCCCGGTTCATCTTCGATTATGAGAACTCTCATGCATGCCTCCGGTTAATGACCATCTCAATCCCTGTCCGGCTTACCTCGCGTTTTGCCAAGAACAGAGGCAAGTACCTCACTCCCCTCTTTGCCGTTACGTGCGGCAATCTCAGTGATGCTCATCGAGTTGTCGCTCACCGACAAACCATCGGCGGCAAGGCGCCTGGAAAGCTCGGCAGGGGTTGTCCTGACCACCAGGGCCACGGTCTCGAAAGATGCCGATTCAAGCGCCTTGGCTGCGGCCACCGCGCCAGCACGTTCGCCATCCTCTTCCTCCTCACCGAATAACGGCAACAGTGAACCGACCGCAACCAATGCCGCAGCTCCCATGATGAACATCGCCGGTTTTCTCGAAAAATATCCGGCAAAGGATTTCCGGTTCGAGACCACATGCAGCATGACGCTGCCGACAAGCAACCAACTGAGCCATTTATGGACCGGCTCGACAAGACCAATTTCAATATCAAAAAAAATCAGGACACCAGTAATGGCAGAAATCGTAAATGCACCGATGGCAAGCGGAGTCGCCAAAGGTCGGATGTATGCGTTCATGATCAATTCATTCGTAGGTTGTTACTCAAAAAGCTCACTGTCGATGATCCTTCGCGGATATCAACACCGGTAACCGTAACGGCGCCGTAGTGCGAGCTGAAAAAAAATGCGTCTGGAAACTATGACCGACGCTCCCATCACCTTCCCTGTCTGTCGGAGTACCTCACCGTCGCAGAGAGCACCTGCATGGCGCATCACGTCTCGTTCAAACCCGACGTGCATCCACCAGGGAACAGCTGATGAAGGCGGTTACCTGCAGGTGCTGTTCGAGCTCAGAACGTCCTGACCGGCCTGACATAGTTGTTGTCGAGTTTGTAGCCCAGATTGTGCTCTCCGGTACGGAAACTCTGATCCCAAGCGTCGTTGTTATCGCTTTCGGTTGAGGACCAGTAGTAATGGCGCTCCTTGAATCCGCCTATCGAGAACCTGCTGACATACAGTTTGGTAAGTTCCTCCTTTGTCGGAAGACGCCAGTCGCTGAAACCGGCTCCCCGGTAGTCCCGGCAAACCTTTATTGCTTTATTCCAGGTGTAGCCATAACCAAGGTCCTCCTTCGCCGCAATCAGGCCATGAACCTGACCGGCCACATAACCACGGTCTCCGCTCCGGTAAATGTAGGCCACTTTTCCACCGCCATGGCTGTCGCCGACCCTGGTCCCTGCCGTCGACGAAGATTCGGCGCCCTCGGCAGCATAAGCCTGGGGCAAGGCTGCTGGGACGACAAGCGATGCGAACAGCATAACTCCGGCAAGCCTCTTCGAGGTGTTCAGCAATGCTGAAAGAATGAGTGTTTTCATGGATATCTCCTTTGAATTTGTTATTCGGCCTCCGGACAGTTGCTGCGGGCAACATGCTCGACAAAATACCTGCATCCGTCAAACAGGGCTGTCATCGAAAACGAGTACCCGTGAAAACTGATTTTGCTCGGGCCAAGGGGCATATCGTCAGGCACTGGTAACCACTGACCCCTGAATAATACCCCGGCATCCTTAAACCACTATTAACGATCGTTAAAATTTATCTTAAAAAGGGAGGCCGGTCCGCTCATTGCGTGCAAGGCACCACAGGAAGCGCGTTCATTCGGACCTGACCGTCACCGCATGGGAAGGCTCGGCGTAAATAGACGGAGGAAATTGCCCAACCAGGGTTTTGCCGTCTTTTCGAAGACATGAAAGGCCAGTTCGGCTGCACGGAATGAGCGAGGTCCTGGAGATGGTGATGATCCTGTCATCAGCGCTTGCCAGTGAACGCTGATGGCCTGAGATCAGAGTGAGTAGGTCGTATCCTGTGATTTTCGATGCGGGACGACGATCTGCTCCTTTTTCAACATGCGGGTATGTTTCTGGTACCTCTTTTCCCAGGGCTGTACCGTGCTCGCCCTGAACGTCAGGGTTCCGGTTGTCGCCCCGGTTATCTTGAGGTATTTGCCCGGGGTGATCATCGTTCCGGGAGTGAGCTCGGCATCGCTCATGTCTATCGTCCACAGACGTTTTTTATAGTCCATGACCACGAGGAGTTGCATGGTTTTGACTTCGCGCACGACCTTTCCTCCAAGCCAGCCCTTTCTGGCCTGGGACCATCGCTGCTCGTTTGCATACACGAGGCTGTCATACCCCCCGACATTCTCGACGAGGTAGCGATGCAGGATCTTGCCCACGTCGAAAACGTTCATCACGCCACTGAGCAGCAGGCTCAACAGCAGCGAGCCGCCAATGACGCTCACCATCGGGTAGCGATACCCTTTTCGCGTATGGCGGAACCCGTAATAGGCGACAAGGATGAACAGGATGAGCGCCGTCAGCCAAAGGTAGGGAATGCTGACGATGATATTGTCCACGAGCGGCTGTTGTGCCAGAAACCGTGCGATGTTCTCGTGATCGACCACGAAATCCTGATCAAGGAACACGTAGATCGCTGTAGCCATTGCGAGGCTCCCGGTCACGACCGAAATGACGGCAAGAATCCAGAAAACGGAGCGGCGCAGGAGAAAATGCCACCTCGGGATCGGGACGACATTCCTCCTTTCGAGTTCATCAAGTATCAGATCAGGACTGAAGGGCGACATATGGACTGCCTTTAACTCTTTTCCAGAATAGTCTTTATTTTTTTCTTCGCTCGATTGATCAGGGTCGCCACCGTCCCTTCCGGTATCTGAAGGATATCGGAGATTTCCTGATAGGACTTCTCTTCGAAAAACTTGAGGACGATCACTTCGCGGTACTTCGCATCGAGACCGTCTGCCGCCGCCTGGATTTCCAGAGGAGTGTGGCGAATGTGGTCATGGCCGGTAACGCCCAGGTCGTCGGCCATGTTATCCAGAAGGAATAGGTCCGCCTCCTTTTCTAATACGGCGGGACGTATCTTTTCCTTTCGAAAAAAAGAAATTATTTCGTTATGGGCAATCCGGTAGATCCATGAAGAAAACGGAAAGGAGTGGTCGTAATCGTTGAGATGAAGATAGGTCTTGATGAAAATCTCCTGGAGAAGATCCTGCGCTGAAGCGGTATTCCTGCATCCAAGACGAACGACATAGCGCATCAGTGGCGCCTCGTATCGACTGACAAGCTCGGCGAACGCATGACGGTCCCCGAGTGCACGGGTCACCAACTGCTGGTCGCTGGGTGACGGTTTCTGCTGCTGGACGAAACCGCTGTTCATGAGGATTGCTTGTTTCGGAATTGCATCACCCGAACCGTTTGGCAGTCGAGTCTCCGATAATCCGGCCGTAACCGGAACAGGAACCGGTCATGATCTCGCCTCCCCGCTGCCGGCTGGCAGGTTTCCCTCCCGACCTTTTCTGAGAGCCGCCCCAAGGAAAAGCACCATGGCAAGATTTATGAAAACGAAACCGATTTTCAGCCAGGAAAAACCGGCAGCAAGCACAAGCCCCCTTTGCCGCTTCATAAAGGGCCACGGCCTTGAGACCTCCTGTCCTGTTTCTCTTCACGTATCCTTTTCCTCAAGATTTCGATGCTGCATCCCAGGCCACCGGCAGTCCACCCACCCCTGAAACCACCTCTTGTGCGGATGGGAGAACCTGCGCAGGAGCAGGAACGGAGCCAATCTCACCATATGTATCATTTTTTGCCGGCCTTTCCATGCGTTCACCTTAAATAACACGGACTGCACAACCATGGCGTGTTTCAGAACGAGCGCATCGCCCGTACCCAGGCCTTGCCACCCTTGAAGGACGGAGTTCGCCGGCCGTCATGCAGGCTGATGCTCCATGCCTGACGAGCATCCTGCTCGGAAGAGCTCCAGTAAAACCCGTCGGCAAACTTCACGAGTTCGGCACGGTTGCGAAAAACCCGATCAAGTTCATCGATGCTCGGCAGGTACCAGTCGTCATAGGTCGAACAATCGACGGTGGCGCTGTACTCCCTGCAGAGCCTTGCCGCAGAAACTCCAGGTCCGGACTGGTCCATGATCTTTCTGGTGTTGGCCCTCCCGGTATCCAGCGCAGTAGCGGTACAGGCCGGTCTGTCGGCAATCCCGCTCCAAGGGGCCTCCTCTCCAAGATCCTCGATGGAGATCACCCGCCCGTGCAACTCGCCGGTAACGTAGCCCGGGTCGCCCGGTTGCAGGATAAACGCGACGATTCCACCGCCGTAAAGGTCGCCGGTACGCAATGCATCGAATTCATCTTCACCCTGGCCCGAGACAGGCAAGGCAATTGCCGGTGTGAACGACGCGGCAATCGCAAGCACTGCCATCAGGAATACGAAATAACGCCGCCGAACAAAGAGGAATGTACGATTGCAAGGGATGGTCATGGCCACTGATGAAAATGAGTTGTTCAAGGGAAAAAACAATTCGTACCCCTGATAAGTATACGAAACATACCTGGACCATTCGTACGCCGGACTCCGGAACGATGCACGAACGCAAGAGTTCCGCACATGACCTGGTGTGCAGAAGCTGACCGCTGTCAATTCGAGAGCGCACCATGCCTGAACCTCTCGGTATGCGAGGATCCACGGCTGGGTGCCCGATGCACAATAAATATAAGTAACTATAAATAAACAACTTAAACAAAAACTTGCCTTCTGGCATCGCGTTTGCAGAAGTATTCTCAGTCCAGACTTCACGTTCAGGTGCTGCCAGGGCAACAGTCCGCACCCGAGTTCGGGTCGTTACAACAACTTCGGTAAACAGGCATGCTTGCCAACATGGTTCTGGCGCTTGTACGCAACCGCTTCGCACAGGAAACCGATCTGCTGAAAAGCCAGCCCCTCGCCAGTTCCGTCATGTTCCACACAGGGGCACCCGAGATACCCAACGTCGGTTGCCGTCACCACGAACACCTGAAGCTCGACAGGAAGAGACCTGAACCGGCGACTCAACCAGGTGATCCTCTCCCGGAAAGCATCTCCCCTGCATGAGCACGGAGAAGATGAGTCAACAAGGCCGGGAAAAATAGTGAACCGCTGCACTCAACCCTATGGCACCATAAAGATGATCGCCCGTTCAGCAAATGAGCCGCAAGGCGAACCGGATGCGGCCATGACCCGGAAGGACAACCCTCGAATGCGAAAACAAGAGTCTGATCACCGCTCTGGCGGGCACAGCGTTCAGCTCCAGGCCAACCCTGAAGCTGAATCTGTTGCCAGCCACTCAATGACCGGCAAACCTCACCCAAAAGCACCCATGGATTACGAGCACTGCGAAGCGGCCAATCCCGCTCCCCTGCCGGAGATCGACTGCGTGATCGTCGGTCATGACTGCAGCGACCAGTTATGCGGTTGCCTCGCATCAGTCAGGACATCGGACTATCCACAACGCAAACTGCACATTCACTATATCGACCTCGGGTCAACGGATGACAGCCGTGAGATCGCAGGCAGTTGCTGGGGCGTCAGGGTAACTGCGTTGGGAACTCCCCGCACGACGCCTGGTGCTGCGAAAAATGCCGGATGGACACAGGGATCAGCACCGTTCATCCAGTTCATCGATGCATTCAGTATCCTCGATCCCAAATGGCTGAAAACAGGTGTTCATGAACTCACTGCCGATCACGATCTCGGAGCGGTGTTCGGGTTATCCCGGAAGCTGCACCCTGTTGCATCGTTCTATAACCGGATGGAGGAGATCGAAAGGCGCCCCCCGGAAGGAGCATCTGGATTATATGGCTGCGATGCGCTCATACGGCGGGAAGCCCTCGAATCAACGGGAGGATACGATTACCGCCTCATCGCCGGCCAGGAACAGTTGCTCGGCCGCGACATCCTCAGGGCGGGCTGGAAAATCTTACGCCTTGAGACCATCATGGTATTGCGCGATCTGGCAGCGGTCGACCTGTGGCACTGCCTCTGCCGCGCGTACCTTGCGGGGTACGAAATCGCGGCCGTACGTCATGGAGAATCAAGAGCCGGCAGTCCTTACCTGAAAGATGAATTCAGGATTCTCGCCGTGACCGGCGTGGGGGTTGTCGCCTCGATCCTGCTCTCCCTGCTGCTGTTCGTCATGGCGCCCTCCGAAAAGATGGCCGTTCTGGCGCTCGTTCCTGCGGCCATTGGCCTCTGCCTGCTCTTCTCACCCCGTTTTTTCATGGTCGAAAAATTCATGCATGACCGGAAAGTGGACAGGGCATTGGCCAAAACCTATGCCTGGCAACGCTCTCTGGTGCTCCTTCCACAGCTTTTCGGACTCCTCGGCTACCACTCTGGATGGGTTGCCCGCCGCCCGAACGAACAGGCTACAAGACAGAAGCAAATGCAACCACGCTGAAATGGCAGAACCGATATGGCATTTTTTCCAACCCAGCCGCCGACCGTCATGATCCTGATCGTCCCGTTCATGCTCACCAGCATCCTGGTCGTCGTCACCATGCAGGCGTGCTACCTTCTGGCATGCGCCGTTGCCGCACACCTGTTCAGGAAAAGGAAGCCCGTTAAAAACAGGTTCCTCAACATCGGAGTGGTGATCCCTGCCCATAACGAAGAGAAGCATATCGCCAGGACGATCGGAACGCTCCTGGAGAGCGACTATCCAGCGAACCGCTATGAACTCTTGGTGATTGCGGACAACTGCACCGACTGCACCGCTGAAGCTGCCCGCCAGGCCGGAGCAGAGGTCTTCGAGCGCTCCGACCGCACCGCGCCGGGAAAAGGGTTCGCACTCGACTGGTTTTTGAAAAACTGCCGAAAACATTACGCCGCAACCGATGCCATCGTCATCATCAACGCCGATGTCTCGGTCGATCGCGACTTCCTGTCCGAGATCAGCGCGTCGCTCAGCAACCCCGATATCCACGTCGTCCAGGCATTCGCCGGGCCAGTCAAGCCGAAAACCGGCCAGTGGTCGGCGTTCATGACCGCGACACTCAACAACTTCGCCTGCATGCGCTCTTCAGGTGCCTTCCATCTGGCCGGGACTGCATTGCTGAACGGTAACGGCATGGGTGTCAAAACAAGAGTGCTCGACCATTATGGCTGGCCCTGCCACTCCAGCGACGGAATCATGGAGTTCAACCGGGTTCTTCTGCAACATGAGATCATGGTGGATTATAATCCAGACGCTGTAGTCATGGATTCAGCAGAACCGGCAAACCCCTCGGCCACGCTCACCGGCAGGCTATCGCTCAAACTGCTGTGGAGTTTCATGCTGACCGGCCACCCCCGGGTCCTCTTTGCCCTGGCCGATCTTTCCCTTCCGTCGCTCCCGCGGCTGGTCATGACTTTCGGAGCCGGAACCTGCTGCGCAGTGGCACTCGGCACGCCATGGCTTTTCATGGCCGGGTTCTACTGGATCGTACTGCTGTTCTCGCTGGTGACAGGACATTACACACGCCTCGACAGCATTTCAGGCTGAAGATCCGGGTAAGGACCCCGGCCCCCGGCTGGTTCATGGATATGCCCTTCACCGGTACGGTACCGTCCGATGTCGCAGATGTAGCCACCGCTTCGTGTGGTATGACCGGACGCAAAACTGAAAAAGATGTTGTCTCAGAAGGGACTCCAAGACAACATCTTGACGGCGACACCGGACAGGACTGCTGCCCCAGTGTTGAAATCATAAGGCCTCCAGCCCGGGACACAAGCTCTCGCCGTTGTGAAAAAAATCATCAACTTCGAGATGAGGCCGCTGTTCCCTCGCTGATGTCAGGGACAGGATTGATGCCGGCGAGGACGCCTCGTGGCGCCTCGTGGCTGGACTTCGAGAGTCCTGATGGCCTCTTCTCCCTTTTCTGCAAGGTGGATCGCCAAACCGAGATGAACGGCGACAGATTCAAGCTGACGCCTGACATGGTGCTGAAACCCGTTCGCCATTGACGAGGAGAGCAGCAGCGTGCCAAGAAACTGATCCTTGAACCGTATGGGAATGAGCGCGAGGCTTTCCGGATTTTCATCAATAAAAAACCGGTTCTCGCCAATCGGTTTCTCGGTCCTGCCGAAGAAGATGGAACGGTGCGATGTCAGGAACCTGCAGATGGCGCTTCCGGCCAGTACATGCTCCCCCTGCTCGACGGTCAATCCGGAGATGCCCTGGTGCGCCACGAGATCCATCCCACCGTCCCGTGGCTGAACGAGAAAGAGCGCGCCGGCCCGCATGTTCGAAATCCTGAGTGCCGAATCGAGACCATGGGCAAGAGCCTCTTTCAGGGATTCAGACTCAAGGATGCTCTCGACAAGATCATGCTCCTCGTTGAGCAGTCGCTCCGAACGGTTGCACTGAATCGCACTGACGATGATGTTTCCCGCCATCTTCAGCATATGCTGGCTCTCCTGGTCCCACTCCATGAAGTGCCTGATCGCCGAGAGTCCAATGAATCCGAACACCCTCCCCTCGGCCAGCAAAGGCAGGGCAACCAGAGACCTGATATTGTGCCTTGACAGAAGCTCCTTTTCCGCAGTTGCCGCATCAGGCAGGGTATCGATATCAGGAATACACAGCGTTTCGTTTCTCATGATATACCCGCTCCAGAAGGGGTACTGGGCCAGCGACATCCTTTTGGGCGGCTCCGGGTCGTCGAACCCCCCGCCAGCGAACCACTCATGCGTGTTGTCCATAAAGAGACTGTCGCTGCTCAGCTGAAAAAAATAACTCCTGTCGGCCCCAAGATACCGACCTATAAGCCCCAGAATCTCCCGGACCACACCGTCGATATCTGTATCCCGGCTCTGCAACGGCAGCGACGACATATCGGACATCATCTTCAGGAAACCGTTCCCGGAGGCTTGACCAGGGTTCATGTTGAGTACGTTCATTCGTTGCTCCGTTGATCGGCATAGTCGTTCATTCTGCCGTGTTTTCTCCGTCGTCTCTCGATATGCAGGTGCATGAGGTTCTGCAAACAGCCATCGCGACAGGTGACGGCGCCACACATTGAGCCTGCAAATACAATGCCATAATCATGAACAGCCCTTGAAACATCCAGCCAGCAAAGATTTCGAGACAACCTGAACGATGACGGATGCGAAACATGACTGTCAGAATGCGAGCACCAAAGTGGAGGCGCTCTCAGTCCGACACAGCGCGTTCATTTCGGAACGCAAATGCAGGGGGACCAGGATAAGGCGATGGCCAGCGGACGGGTCTGCTTCATGGGTCAGTCCTACAGGCTGTAGATTTTCAGGCGCCGGTACAGCGTTGCTTCGCTGATGTCCAGAAGCTCTGCCGCGGCCCTTCTGTTACCTCGAGTCCTGTTCAGCGCCTGACGGATCGCCTCTTTTTCATGGAACGCGACACTTGCTGGCCGCTCGCTGTCAACTTCCGAAACCCTCCCGAAGGAGATCGAATCGATATCAAGGCTTTCAGGACCGATGACAGGACCCGAGGCAAGGGTTGCGGCACGACGGAGTACATTTTCCAGTTCGCGGACATTACCAGGCCACTCGCTTATGCACATCAGATCCATCGCTGCCGCTGAGATCCTCTTTTCTGGATAGCCCTCCTGCACCAGTTGTTTCAAGAAATGGTCACAGAGCGATGGAAGATCCTGAATGCGCTCCCGCAAGGGCGGCGCATAGATGGTGATCGCGTTGAGACGATAATAGAGGTCCTGCCTGAAACGCCCTTGCTTTACCGCTTCGGCAAGGTTGATGTTTGTTGCGGCGACGATCCTGATATCGACGGGATGAATCCTTGTCTCCCCTACCGGTTTGACCGCCCGCTCCTGGAGTGTCCTGAGCAGTTTGACCTGCATCGACATGGGAAGCTCGCCTATTTCGTCAAGGAACAGTGTCCCCTTGTCCGCCGACCGGATCAGACCGAGCGTAGCCCGGTCAGCTCCGGTAAACGCCCCCCTGGCGTGGCCGAAAAGCTCGCTTTCAATGATGTTTTCGCTGATTGCGGCACAATCGACCGGAATGAACACCTCATTGCTTCTGGAGCTGTGATGGTGAATCGCCCGGGCGATCACCTCCTTGCCGGTTCCGCTTTCTCCCTGAAGCAGGACCGTCGTATCGGTAGGTGCGATTTTCAAAAGAAGGTTCTTGAGCTTCCTTATTTCAGGTGATGCACCAACAAGTCCTTCATAACCGAAGCAACCCGAGACAACACCCGTAGACGACACCGCCTCGCCTCGAGCTGCAATGATACCAGATGACTGCTGAGGTTCCTGAACCGGAGCTGGTGCGACGATTCCGGCAAGCTGATCGGCATGAAGTGCTTCAAGACCGGAAAGGGTGGCACTCAATTCACGATCACCGCTGAAGAACATGACCCGGACCTGCCGGTGCTGTTCAAAAAAACGTCGCAACGACAACAGCTCGTCGTTAATGGAACTGCCATTCAGGGCGACAAGCATAAGGTCAACGCGATCCTTTTCGGCCAGGCATTCCGCATCGCCAATTTTTTCCACCCAGGTCAACTTCAGTCCGGGCCGCTCGATACTGACCGAATTTCGACGCCCTCTGTAATGGTGATCACCAACGATCACTATGGATGCTTGTTTCATCTGGGGGTAAAGATTTTTCACCTGTTGTACTGATCCGGATGCCGACAAGGTGCCACACGCTCCCGCCTTCGCGAGCGGGAAAACCTCTGGCAACAGCAACGTCGATATCCCTTAACCTGATCTGTGCGTTAAGGTTACGAACGCTTTCACCTCCTTGCCGCCCCATCTGTTCTGTGGAGAAGCCCCCTGACAGGAACCGGGCTGACCGTGCAAAACCCGTCTCGTCCTGCATGATTATGTCTCTACACACAAATACACTTGCAAGATTCATGCCAACATCCAATAACACATAAACATCATTTCAAATCATTTAAAATCAAGCTTTTATATACCCTATAACATAAAAGGCGTTTCATCCCGCACTGCCGGCCGGAATGCGGTAATTCTCATTCCGAGACTTTTCGATTGCCGGATACGACCGGAAATAATGAACCGACAGAAACCTGCCTTCACAAAAGCCAGGCTCGACAGCGACGATCGTGACAAGAGAGGGAGAGGAGCTCAAAGGCAGGCAAGGTCTGAAGGCAGATAACCGGCAAAGTTCGGTGACGAAACTGCCGATACACGCGTCGGGACAAACGGAAGTGGCCACAGCAACATTGCGGGCCAACCA
>JAAXXR010000068.1 GCA_013334335.1 Chlorobiaceae bacterium | reverse complement strand
AAATGTCATGACCTAATAAAATATACGATTCCTTCGGTCGTTAATAGAGTGAAAAGTATCGAAATCCGCCGATTCGTGCGTTACTGTCAGGATGAGGCCGAGAAACTTCATTTGGATCTTACTCCTGGTGTTCTCATGCGATATCGTGTGGTGTTTTAGTATCTTGTACGATACTGACAAAGGACAGGTGATGCTGCCGTCAACCGGGTAACGTATCTTTTCCACTATATGGATGCGAACGAAAAGCGTGAACTTCGCAAGGAGCTGCTGCTGAAGCGCAGGGCGATGGACCGGTCGGAGTGGCTTCGAAAAAGCGAAGCTGCCTCTGGTCTCCTCAGGGGGCTGGATGCCGTGCGGCAAGCCGGTCAGGTCCATTGCTATGTGTCGATGGAGGCGGAACGGGAGGTGTCGACCCTGCCGCTTCTCGATTGGCTCTCTGCTGCAGGGAAAGCGGTGTTCATGCCTTATATTGAGCAAGGCAGGATGAGGAGTGCCCGGTATCTGTCCGGCCACTGTTTCCGGAACAGCCGGCCCGGACCACCTGTTCCGGACCCCCTCTTGTTTTCGGGCGATGGCGAGCGTTTCGATGCCGTGATCGTGCCACTGGTGGGCGTTGACCGCAAGGGGACTCGCATTGGTTATGGAAAAGGGTGGTACGACCGTTTTTTTGCCGCGCTTCTCGCCGCGGGCAACCGGCCGGTGAAGATTGGACTCTGTTTTGAATTCCAGATCGTGCCTGAGGTCCGTCCGGATCCCTGGGACCAGCATCTCGATGTTGTTGTAACTGAAAATTGCATAATCAATTGCATGAACGGCAGGTCATGAGGAACGGAACCACCATGAGATCGTCACCGGCTACGGTCGACACCGGCATGCAGCATACCGCGATTTTCGTGAACCGGGAGCTGAGCTGGATGGACTTCAACCAGCGGGTGCTGGAGGAGGCCATTGACCGGGATGCACATCCGCTGCTCGAACGGGTCAAGTTCGTCTCCATTTTCAGTTCGAATCTGGACGAATTCTTCATGATCAGGGTTGCGGGTCTTGACGACCAGTATGCTGCGGGCGTGCTGGACCGCGCCGTTGACGGCCTGTCGCCCCAGGAGACGCTCGACAGGATCCGGCTGCGGGTACTCGACCAGCTGCAACTGCGCAACGACTGTTTTTTTCAGGATATCTGTCCGGAACTCGAACGTCGGGGGATAGGATTCGTGAGCTGTTCGACACTGCAGGAGCATCAGCAGGAAGCGCTGCGCATCTATTTCCGGGAGGAGATCTATCCGGTGTTGACACCGCTTGCCTTCGATACCGGGCACCCGTTTCCCTTCATGTCCAACCTCTCGCTGAATCTGGCCATCGAACTCGAGGACGAGGAGAACCATGCCATCAGGTTCGCACGGGTCAAGGTGCCCGGCATAATACCGAGGATCATCCGTCTCGATCAGGTCAAGGGAGTCGAATTCGAAGACGACAGGATCCGCCTTGTCTGGCTGGAGGAGCTGATCGAGCACAACCTCAGCCAGCTCTTTCCGAAAATGCGAATTCTGCAGTGCCATCCGTTCCGCATCATCCGGGACGCCGATATCGAGATCGAGGAGGACGAAGCCGGCGATCTTTTGGAGAGCATTGAACAGGGGCTCCGCTCCCGCCGCTACGGCAAGGTGGTTCGTCTGGACATCACTCCGGATATGCCGTTGTCGATCCGCAAACTGCTCATCCAGAACCTCGATGTCTACGAAAGGAACGTGTATGAGATCGGCGGTGTGCTCGGCATGAGCTCGCTCATGGAGCTGCTCAAGATCGACAGGCCGGAGCTGAAAGACGAGCCGTTCGTTCCTGCCAATCCACTTGAGCACCGGCATGAAGGGAACATCTTCTCCGCGATCCGCTCTTCGGGAGACATCCTGCTGCACCATCCTTACGATTCGTTCAAGCCGGTCGTGGATCTGATCTGGCAGGCGGCAAGGGATCCCGACGTGCTTTCCATCAAGCAGACGCTGTATCGCATCGGGAGCAACTCTCCCGTAGTCAAGGCACTGATGTTCGCCGTAGAGCAGGGCAAGCAGGTGGCGGTGCTGGTTGAGCTCAAGGCCAGGTTCGACGAGGAGAACAACATTGTCTGGGCCAGGGCGCTTGAGGATGTCGGCGCCCATGTGGTCTACGGGCTTCCCGGCCTGAAGACCCACGCCAAGATCACCCTGATCGTTCGCCGCGAACACGACCGGCTGTGTCACTACCTGCATCTCGGGACAGGGAACTATAACCCGGTTACCGCCCGGATATATACCGATTACAGCTATTTTACGACCGACCGGGCCCTCGCTGACGACGTCTCCGAACTCTTCAACTCGCTGACCGGTTATTCCAAGAACCGCCAGTATCAATCGCTGATCGTCTCTCCGGTCAACACGCGCAAATGGATCATGGAGATGATTTCGAGGGAGGTCGAGTGGCAAAGGTCAGGCGGGAATGGCCGCATCATCCTCAAGATGAACTCGCTGGTCGACGACGAGATCATCAGGGCGCTGTACCGGGCATCGACCGATGGGGTGAAGATCGACCTGATCATCCGGGGGATCTGCTGCCTGAAGCCAGGGATCAAGGGCCTGAGCGAGCACATTCGTGTGGTCAGCATCATCGGCAGATTCCTCGAGCACAGCCGTGTCTACTATTTTGGCAACGCAGACAAGCCAGAACTCTTCCTTGGCAGCGCCGATTTCATGCAGCGCAACCTCGACAAGCGCGTCGAGACCATATTTCCGGTTGTCGACAAGCGTCTGGTTGCTTCGGTGAAGTCCGATCTCGGGGTGATGCTCCGCGACAACGTGAAAACCTGGGTGATGCAGCCGGACGGAAGTTACGCAAGACGGCGTAGCGGCCGCACGCATATTGACAGCCAGAAGCATTTCATGCATCAGTCATCCAGAAGGAAAAAAAATCCTAAAACTAAAGTCAACGTCATATGAAAATTGCAGTTGGGAGCGATCACGCCGGGTATGAGATGAAAAAGCATGTGCTCGCCTGGCTCGTAGCTCACGGTCACTATGCCGAAGATATGGGGCCGTTTTCGGAAGAGTCGGTGGACTATCCCGATTTTGCCCGCAAAGTGGCCGAGTCGGTTGCCCAGGGCAGCTTCGACCAGGGAATCGTCATGTGCGGAACCGGCATAGGGGTATCCATCGCGGCCAACAAGGTCAGTGGCATTCGCGCGGCGCTCGCATGCGGTCCCGAGTTCGCTTCACTCGCCCGGCAGCACAATAACGCCAACGTGCTCTGCTTTTCAGCACGCTTCAACGACAATGCCGCCGCAGAAAAAATCCTCGAGAGCTGGTTCGGGGCCGAGTTTGAGGGCGGGCGCCATCAGCGCCGTATCGACAAGATCGAGCCGGCCTGCTGAATGGGGGTGATATTCACATCGATGATCGAAGCCGACTACCCGGTATTCGGCCTTGACGATCTTGCCGGCGAGGCAGCCAGGCGGCTCGCCGATTGCGGTCTGGCCTCTGCGCCGGTGCTCGACGGGCCTCTCTATGTCGGCATGGTGACGCTTTCCGGCCTGCTCGCCGGCAGAAAAGGGTTCCCTCAGGCAAAGAGCACCCTGCGGTCGGTTCGTCTCGAGCCTGTTCCCGGGTTCGCGCAGGACGCACAGCTTTTCGAGAGCCTGAGGGCCGTCGCGACGGTTGGTTCTGAAGTCATTCCGCTCCTTGACAGCGACATGCGGTATGTGGGCGTCGTCACCAGACGGGCAATACTCGGGGTGCTTGCCGAAAGGTTTCACGTCGAAGAGGGGGTCTCGACCCTCGAAATAGAGGTCCCTCCGCCGGGCGCAAAGCTCTCCGAGATGATCGCTGCCATTGAGAAAAACGACGCATCGGTGGTGAGCTACTCCTCGAAACCTTCCGGTATGGCGGGCGGGGGGGTTGTCCTGTTTTTCAGGGTTATGACCCATGACTTTTTCCGACTGGTCAGGAACCTGGAAAATTACGGGTACCTGGTCGATTATCATTCGCCTTTCCCTGATGTCAGCTACGATGAGATGCGAGAGAAGGCGCTCGAATTTATCCGCTATATGGATATGTGATGGTAATATTTTTATTGTAAGTGCTTATGCAGATTGAGCCATTCAGTGGACTTGCCGCAAGAGTCAGGCAAGCCGCCAGGGAGATCTATCCGGAGGTTGTGCAGCTGCGTCGTGAGATCCACCGCCACCCCGAACTCTCCTACCAGGAGTTCCGAACCACGGCATTCATCAGCCGCTACCTCCAGGGGATCGGCATCGAACCGGAACCACCGTTTCTCGAAACGGGAGTCGTGGCCTTGCTTCGCGGCAAGGGTTCGCCTGCTTCGGGAGAGCGGATGACCGTTGCCCTGCGGGCGGATATCGATGCGTTGCCGGTACATGAAGAGAATGCCAGCGGGTTCTGCTCGGAGACCGCGGGTTGCATGCACGCCTGTGGACACGACATGCATACGGCCATGCTCCTGGGCGCCGCCACGGTGCTTTCCGGCATGCGCGACGAGTTGAACGGGGAGGTGCTGCTCATTTTCCAGCCTGCTGAAGAAAAGGCTCCGGGAGGCGCAAAACCGCTGATCGACGCCGGTCTTCTCGACAGGTTCCACCCATCGGCCATTTTCGCCCAGCACTGTTTCCCGAGTGTTCCGACTGGAAGTATCGCATTGTGCAAAGGGAGTTTCATGGCTGCGGCTGATGAACTCTATATCACCGTCCACGGCCAGGGAGGGCATGCTTCCGCCCCCCATCGGACGCGCGATCCGATCCTGGCCTCGGCCCATATCGTCACGGCGCTCCAGCATCTGGTCAGCAGGCTTGCGCCGCCGCACGAACCGGCCGTGCTTTCGATCTGTTCGTTCAATGGAGGAAACGCGACCAACGTGATTCCTGGGAAGGTGAGCATGTCTGGGACGATGCGCACCATGAACGAAGAGTTGCGCTCGCAGTTGCACGATCGTCTCATTCGAACGGTCACCCAGGTGGCTGACGCCTTCGATGTCAAGGCCGAAGTCGAGATCAGGACCGGATATCCGGTGCTGTACAACGATCCCCGAATGACCGATTTCGCCTGGGAAGCCGGCAAGGAGTATCTTGGTGATGGCCGGGTAAACCTTTCCGAGCCGCTCATGACGGCAGAGGACTTCGCTTACTATCTGAGGGAGTGTCCGGGTACCTTCTGGCAGATCGGCACCGGGGTGGAAAACAGCGGACCAGGGAACAATCTCCATTCGCCGACGTTCGACCCGGACGAATCGACTCTTGAAACCGGTGTCGGGCTCATGAGCTACCTGGCATTGCGGTTTCTGGCCTGAATCCTGCTTATCGGAGCGAGTGCAATGAGGGAGTGTAACGAGAAAAACATAACGAAAGAGGCGCTTCGGTTGAGGCGCCCCTTTTGTTTACGATGATCGCAAAGCTTATCAGGCCTTGCCGTTCGAGCCGAGCACGTTCATGATCTTGTGGATGTAGAGCTTCTTGAGCGCGTCGCGGGCAGGTCCGAGGTACTTCCTGGGGTCGAACTCCTCGGGTTTTTCGTCGAACACCTTGCGGACCGCGGCGGTCATGGCGAGCCTGCCGTCAGAGTCGATGTTGATTTTGCAGACGGCCGAATGGGCGGCCAGCCTGAGCTGGTCCTCGCTGATGCCGACGGCATCCTTGAGCTTTCCGCCATGCGCGTTGATCATCTGGACGAGTTCCTGAGGCACCGAAGAAGCGCCGTGCAGCACGATCGGGAAGCCGGGGATGCGTCGTTCGATCTCGGCGAGGATGTCGAGTCTGATCTCATGATCCTCACCCGGTTTGAACTTGAATGCACCGTGAGAGGTGCCGATGGCGATGGCGAGGCTGTCGACACCGGTCTTTTTCACGAAATCCTCCACCTGGTCGGGTTCGGTGTAGGTGTGCTGGGCAGCGTGGACATCGTCCTCGATACCGGCGAGCACGCCGAGTTCACCCTCGACGGTGACGTCGTGCTGGTGCGCGTATTCGACGACCTGGCGGGTGAGTTTGACGTTCTCTTCGTAGCTCAGGTGAGATCCGTCGATCATGACCGAAGAGAATCCGGTCTCGATACAGTCTTTGCAGAGCTCGAAGCTGTCTCCGTGGTCAAGGTGGAGCACGATCGGTATGGAGGCGCCAAGTTCGGCGGCATATTCGACTGCGCCGGCGGCAAGGTGGCGAAGAAGGGTCTGGTTGGCGTATTGGCGAGCCCCTTTCGAGACCTGGAGGATGACCGGCGACTTGGTTTCGGCGCAAGCCATGACGATAGCCTGGAGCTGTTCGAGGTTGTTGAAGTTATATGCCGGGATGGCATACCCTCCCTTGACGGCCTGGGCGAACATCTCCCGGCTGTTGACCAGTCCAAGCTCCTTGAAACTGGTGAATTTCTTTTGCATAAATGCTCTCCGATTGAGTTTGAATAGAAACGAAAATGAGTTTTTTTCACGTAGTCTGCAAAAAAAACATGTTCGCCTTAAAGTGTGCGCCAGAATATAATATATTTGATTCTGGCAAACACTTACATAGTTACGCTACCCATTCAGCAGAATCTACCAATACGCGCCACCCAAGATGATCAAGAAGCTTCGAGTGCCCCACGTCTCCGTTTTGATGCTCTGCCTTGTGCTGTTGACCGCCGCAACCACTGCCTGCGCAGGGTTTGCCGGGGCAGGACCTTCAGGCCTGAAACCGACTGCCGCCCAGCAGGAGGCATCCCGGTACATCTCCCAGTACCTGTTGCAGAACCATTATCGCAAGGTGCCGGCCAACGACTCGCTGTCGCAGCAGGTTTTTGACCGCTTCCTTGAGAACCTTGATAACAACCGCACCTATTTCATGGCGCCGGAAGTGGACAGGCTCAGGCGCGAGGTGGGCAACAGGATCGACGACGAGTTTGTCGCCGGCAACTCATCCGCGGGTTTTTCGATCTACAACCTTTTTCTGCAACGGGCACGGGAGAAGATGAATTTCATGATCTCCACGCTGCAGACGACAAGCTTCAATTTTGCCACGCAGGAGACTCTCGATCTCGAACGCAAGGACAACCCCTGGCCGGCGGACCGCACCCAGTTGCAGGATCTCTGGCGCAAGGAGCTCAAGTACCAGTATCTGAACATGAAGTATGCCGGCGACAGCGGCAAGAGCATCGTTTCCGCCCTGACCAAAAGCTACACCAACCGTCTCAAGCTGCTTGACCGCCAGAAACCTGAAGATGCGTTCGTGGCCTATACCTATGCGCTGACCACCTCCTTCGACCCTCATACAAGCTATTTTTCGCCGGACGAATTCGAGAATTTCCAGATCGATATGAGCCGTTCGCTCGAGGGGATCGGCGCAAAGCTTCAGATGGAGAATGAGTATACCGTGGTCAACGAGATCATTCCCGGCGGCCCGGCATTCAAGAGCAACCTGTTGAAGAAGGGGGACCGGATCGTCGGTGTGGGCCAGGGTGCAAATGGCGAAATCGTCGACGTCATCGGCTGGCGGATCAACGATGTCGTCAAGCTGATCAGGGGCCGCAAGGGATCTGTGGTGAGGCTCAAAACCCTTCCTGCAAGCCAGGCCAACAAGGGACCCGCAAGGACCATCACCCTGATCAGGGACAAGGTCGACCTCCAGGAGCAGGCCGCACAGAAGAAAGTCATTGTCCGTGGCGGCCACAAGATCGGTGTTATCGTCATTCCCTCGTTCTATCTCGATTTTGAAGGCGAGCGCCTGCACAAGAAAAATTATGCCAGTACAACACGGGATGTGTCGAGGATCCTGGGCGAGCTGAAACGTGAAAATGTCGAGGGGATCATCATCGACCTTCGGGAAAACGGGGGAGGATCGCTTGAAGAGGCGGTTACGGTCACGGGCCTTTTCATCCATGACGGTCCGGTCGTGCAGGTCAGCAATTCGGTCGGCGGCAAGAACGTGCTCCGGGACGAGGATTCCCGTGAACAGTACGACGGTCCCCTGGCCGTGCTGGTGAACCGTTACAGTGCATCCGCTTCCGAGATTTTCGCGGCGGCGATACAGGATTACGGCCGTGGTGTGGTTGTCGGTGAACGCACCTTCGGCAAGGGAACCGTCCAGAGCATCGTGACGCTCCAGCGTCCGTTCAGCATGTTCGTCAAGCAACCGGACCTGGGTCAGTTGAAGCTGACGATTGCCAAGTTCTACAGGATTTCCGGCGGCAGCACCCAGCACATTGGCGTCATTCCGGACATCCAGCTGCCGTCGATGATCGACTCCGACCTGGTCGGCGAAGACACCTATTCAAGCAGTCTGCCCTGGACCACCATTTCGAAGGCGTTCTACACGCCGGAGAACGTGATCGGCAAGGATGACATCGTTGCGCTGAGGCAGAAATTCCAGGATCGTGTCGCCCGCGATCAGAACTATCAGTCCTATCTTCGCGATATGGCCACGCTCACCAGGATCAGGAAAAAGAAAGAGGTTTCCCTGAACGAGAGCGTGTTCAGGTCAGAGAACGAGACCCTGAAGCGGATCCAGGAGCGCTGGGGGCAGGACAAGAGTCCCAAGGACAAACGCATACCGACCGACATCATTCTTCAGGAGGCGGATGGCATCATGAACGATCTGGTGGTGCGAAAGTCC
>JAAXXR010000012.1 GCA_013334335.1 Chlorobiaceae bacterium | reverse complement strand
TTAAGAAAGTCGTGGCGCGTGCGTGCGTCACGTGTCACGACTCACGCGCTGATCGCACCTGTCGGGCAGCTTTCGGCCAGGGCGGTGAAGCCCGGTTTCCCGCCGGCGGCTTCCAGGGTCCGGACGCAGATCCCGCAGTCGACGCATTTTTCACGTTCGAACCTGACCTCTCTGTTGCCATCGATGGAAAAACCAGCTTTTTCCGGGCTTTCGGCGCCGGTTGAGAGTCCGAACTGGCCAGCCAGCTCACGCAGACGGCAGGAGTCTACGGCGCGGCACCGGCACTGCATGCAGCGACGGGCTTCGTTCACGGCGTCATCAACATCGTAGCCGGTGACCACTTCGGAGAAGCTGCGTCGCCGTTGGTCGGCGGAAAGCTCCGGTACGGGGACCCTTGCTGCCGGCGTTGCCCGTTCATAGAAGGGGGTAGGGGCATGGTCGCGTTCTCCGTACGACGAATTGAATACCACCGACGGCGTTTCTGCGGGAAGCTCGTTGAGGAAGCGGTCGATCGCCGTGGCGGCCCGACGGCCCTGACCGACGGCGCGTACGGCGAGGTCAGGGCCGGTGACACAGTCACCGCAGGCGAAAACGGCGGACACGCTGCTCTGCAGGGAGGTGGCGTCGATGCGGACGGTGCCGTTGTGTTCGATATCGAGGCCCGGAAGTGCAGAAACCGGGATATCGACCCGCTGGCCGGTTGCGGCGATGACCAGGTCGGCCCTGAGTTCAAAATCCGATCCCTCGATCGGCACCGGGCGCCTCCGCCCGCCGGCGTCGGGCTCCGCCAGCCGCATCGACACGGCGCTGACCAGCAGACCACCAGGAGTGCTGGTGATCTGCGAGGGTGCGGTGAGCAACAGGAGCTCGACCCCTTCGGCAACCGCCTCATCGATTTCAAGCCGGTTGGCCGGCATCTCCTCACGGCTTCTGCGGTACATGATGGTCACGTTTCCGGCACCAAGCCTCAGTGCGGTGCGTGCCGCGTCGACGGCGGTGTTGCCGCCGCCGACCACGATGACCGAGTTCCCGGTCGGTTCGCCGGTTCCGGTGGCGGCGTTTTTCAGGAATTCGATGCCGCTCGTCACTCCGGGTATCCCTTCGCCGGGAATGTCCATGGACGATGCCACACTGGCTCCGACGCTGATCAGGAGGGCGTCGTGATCCTTCGACAGTGACGACCAGTCGACGTCGCTTCCGAATCGGGTCGACATCCGGAACTCGGCGCCCATTGCCCGGATGGATCTGATGTCGGCATCGAGGACCGCCTCGGGGAGCCTGAAGCGTGGTATGCCGTAGCGCATCATCCCTCCCGGCTGTTCATTGGCGTCGATGATGGTCACGCCGTGGCCTGCGGCGAGCAGGAAGTAGGCCGAGCTCAACCCGGCGGGCCCGGCTCCGATGATGGCCACCCGTTTGCCGGAGCTCGTTTTCCTTTCGGGAAGCAACGGTTCGGGAGCCAGGGCGTCGCGGTCGGCGGCGAAGCGTTTCAGGGCGCAGATCGAGACAGGGTCATCCACACCGTGCCGGCGGCAGGCCTCTTCACATGGCGCGGGGCAGACGCGGCCGAGGATACCGGGCAACGGGATGGTTTCCATGATGATCCTCATGGCGTCACGGTCGCGCCCGGAGGCGATGGCCGAGACGAATCCGGGGATGTTGCACTCAGCCGGGCAGGAGAGTTCGCATGGCCCGAGACAGTCGCCGCAGTGCTGCTCGATGAGACGCTCGAGGCTCTGGCGGCGCATGCCCCGCAGTTCTGCGTTGTCGGTCTCGACCACCATGCCTTCGGAGACCTTCGTATTGCAGGCCGGGATAAAGCGGTTCTGCCCCTTGAGCTCGACGATGCAGAGCCAGCACGATCCGTGTTCGGGCAGCGTTTCGTTGAAGCAGAGGGTGGGGATCTCGATTCCGTTCAGTCGGGCGGCCTCGAGGATCGAGAGTTCAGGGGCGACCGACAGGTTGCGGCCGTCGATGGTGAGTTGGACGGTGTTCATGCTCAATATCTTTTCATGCCTCCGGAGTCGCCGGCGCGTCATTGCCGTACCTTTCCTCGATATGCCTTGCCACCTTTTCAAGTAGCCACATGGGGGTCGACGTCGCGCCGCAGACGCCGACGCTGTCTGCCTTGCGGCCATCCGCAAGCGTGAACCATGCCGCATCTATCTCTTCGACATCCTCGATGAAATGGCTGTTCGGGTTGGCTTCCCTGCAGATCAGATAGAGCACCTGGCCGTTCGAGCTTTTCTTGCCGGCCACGAACACGATGCAGTCGTTCGACAGGGCGAAATCCCGAAGTTTGCTGTTTCGGCTCGATACCTGACGGCAGATGGTGTCCTTGAAGACCAGTTGCGGCATTTGACGTACGCCGGTCATGTCTGCCGTGATATCAATGTCGCGAATGGCCAGCCAGGGTTGAGGTTCCTCGCCTGTGTGCGAGGAGAAGAGCTTTTCGAGGTTGGCTTTCAGTTCGTAAAAGCCGGGAACGTCCATGGTGGTCTGCGAGATCAGCGCGCTTTTCCGGTCGAGTGCGAGGGCCGCCGTCTCTTCCGGGTCGGAAAGGTCGGCATGCTTGATGATGACGCCCTTGTTGTCGCACTGCCCGTTGATGCCAATCACTTCGGGATGGGTGCTCTTGCCATAGATCACGACCTGGTATCCCAGTTCGTGCAGGAGCCGCGCCGTGCGCTGCAGTTTCGAGACGACAGGGCAGGTGGTGTCGGTGATCCGGAGATTGTTGTTGCGGGCCGTTTCATAGGTCGAGGGGGGCTCGCCGTGGGCCCGGACCAGCACACTCGTGTTGTAGATGCGCGAGAAGGTGTTTTCGTCGATGGTGATCAGCCCGAGCGCTTCGAGCCTGCGGACCTCTACCTCGTTGTGCACGATATCCCCCAGCGAATAGAGGCTGCCGGTTTCCCGAAGTTTCTGTTCCGCAACATGGATCGTTCCCTGTACGCCGATGCAGAATCCGGATGATGTTCTGTCAAGATTTACTTTCACGGGTAGCTCTCTCGGTACTGACCGGGACGAGTGCCCGGCGATTGTCGGTTTCGGCAGGAAAGATACGATATTAATGGATAATGGATAATGGATAATGGATAATGGATCGGCGTCGTGGAAGATCTCCCTGATTTCGCTGTTCAACTATTGACTGTCAATTATCCATTGTCTTCAAACACCCACCAGTTCAACGTCGGGCAACTCGGTGCCCATGAAGAGGCGGTAGAGTTCGCGGAACTTCTGGGGAAGGTCGCTGACCAGCAGATGCGGCACCGCCCGGTGCGAACCACGGTTCAGCATCCCATGGGTTGCGAGCAGCTCCCCTGCCTTGCAGGCTACCGCCTCGGCTGAATCGATGATCGCGATATCCGGGCCGGTGATGCGTTCGATCATGGCGCGCAGGATAGGGTAGTGGGTGCAGCCGAGCACCAGGGTGTCGATGTTCCTGCGCACAATTTCCGAAAGGTACTCCTCGGCCACCAGCCGGGTGGCCGGATGGTCGATGAACCCCTCTTCGGCAAGTGGTACGAACAACGGGCAGGCCTTCGAAATGACCTCCAGTTCGTCGTTCTCACCGTGTATGGCACAGGCATAGGCATTTGAGCCGATGGTGGCCTGGGTGCCGATGACGCCGATCCTGCCCGATCGGCTCCTGCGGGCGGCAAGTTCCGCTCCGGCCTTCAGCACGCCGATGACCGGAATGTTTCCTGCAGCCTCTTCGACCACGTCCAGCGCCAGCGCCGAGACAGTGTTGCATGCGACGATGATCATTTTGGGCTGGTGCTTCATGAGGATTTCGGTATCCTCGCGGGCGTATCTCCTGATGGTGACCTGCGATTTGGGACCGTACGGTACGCGCGCCGTATCACCGAAGTAGATGATGCGTTCTGCGGGAAGGGCTGCCTGCACCGCCTTGACCACGGTCAGGCCGCCGATGCCCGAATCGAAGATGCCGATCGGGCTTTCAGGAGTAATCTTGTGCTGCGGCATAAGGTCAATTAAATATGAGAAGAAACGCCGGGTGACCGTCGAGAGCGGTTCGAGCATCGGGCCAACGCGGCAATCCAGCCGTGCAACAGGTCACGCGGCGTTTCATTACACGTTGAAGCGGAAGGTGATCACGTCGCCGTCCTTGACAATATACTCCTTGCCTTCGGAACGCATCTTGCCGGCCTCCCTGACCTTCTGCTCCGAACCGAGGGCGATCAGGTCTGCGTAGTGCATCACTTCCGCCCTGATGAACCCCTTCTCGAAGTCGGAGTGGATCGCCGCGGCGGCTTCCGGAGCTGCCGCACCTTTGCGGATGGTCCAGGCATGCACCTCTTTGACGCCGGCCGTGAAGTAGTTGTGCAGGCCGAGCAGGTCATAGGCGGTCCTGATCAGGCGGTCGAGTCCCGACATCTCGAGGCCGAGGCTCTCAAGGAAGTCGGGGCGCTCCTCTTCCGGCAGCTCCGCGATGTCCGCCTCCGCCTTTGCGCTGATGATCAGCATTTTCGATCCGCTCGCGGCCGCGATCTGTGCGACCATCGCGGTATAGTCGTTGCCGTCCGGCAGGTCGCCTTCCGCCACATTGGCGGCATAGAGTTCCGGTTTGGCGGTGAGCAGGAAGAACTGTTTTGCCATCTCGCGCTCATCGTCGCTCTCCAGGATACGGCGTACCGGGATGCCTTCACCGAGGCCGGCCACGATCTTTTCGGCGAGGTCGGCCAGCAGTTGCTGCTCCTTCTCCTTGCGGGCGCCTTTCCTGAGTTTTTCGAGCCGTTTCTCCATGCTGTCGAGGTCGGCAAGCATGAGTTCGGTTTCGATGGTGGCGATGTCGCCGGCCGGGTCGATTTTGCCTTCAACGTGGATGATGTCCGGATCGTCGAAGCAGCGTACGACGTGGATGATCGCATCCACTTCACGGATGTGCGAAAGGAACTGGTTGCCGAGCCCCTCACCCTTGCTGGCGCCCCTGACCAGACCGGCGATGTCGACGATCTCGAGGACGGCCGGCACGATGACCGGGGTCTTGACGACTTTTGCGATCTCCTGGAGCCTGCCGTCCGGTACGAGCACGGTGCCGACGTTCGGCTCGATCGTGCAGAACGGATAGTTGGCGGCCTCGGCCTGTTTGGCCGTAATGGCATTGAACAGCGTCGATTTGCCGACATTGGGCAGTCCGACAATGCCGCAGCGAAGTGACATGGGTAGGCGGGTTGGTTGACGAAAAGGACCGCTTCTTCTGCGGTTTTAACATGTAATCAATCTGTTTGGAAAAAGCAAATATTTTTGATAAAATGACAGGCTAAAGTAAAATGCTGTGGAGAATCGTATCGGAAAGCGCCCCATCATCATCGCCATTGACGGTCCTGCCGCGTCGGGCAAGAGCACGACGGCCAGGATCCTTGCCGGAAAGCTCGGCTACACCTATATCGACACCGGGGCAATGTACCGCTCCGTCACCCTGAAGGTGCTCCGGGCAGGGATGCTCGACCGCCTTCGCCACGATGACCGTGAGGTTGCCGGACTTCTTGAAGGTGTGGACATCGAGTTCCGGGGAGACCGGGTGTTTCTTGACGGGGAAGACGTGTCAGAAGCGATACGGGAGAATTCGGTGAGCCGCGAGGTGAGCTTCGTCAGCTCGCTCAAGCCGGTCAGGGACCGGCTGCTCGAACTCCAGCAGCAGATGGGAGCAGCCAGGGCGGTGGTCATGGATGGCCGTGACATCGGCACCGTGGTGTTTCCGGATGCTGAACTCAAGATTTTCCTGGTGGCCGATCCCCGTGAACGGGCAAAGCGCCGCCATGCCGAACTGTCGCTGAAGGGCGGGGTTGACGCAGCGCCGACGGTCGAAGAGCTCGAGGAGGAGATCCGGAAGCGCGACCGCGACGACGAGGAGCGTACCCATGCGCCGCTGAAGCGGCATCCTGATGCCGTGGTGGTGGACACCTCGCTGTCGACCATAGACGAGCAGGTTTCGAGGGTCTTCCAACTGGCAATGAACGTTCTGGAAGGGTAAAGTCATCCGGGCCCTTCCGAGCCTGTTTTCACCGGATGCATTTATAAACACTAAAACCGGCAGCTGAAATCTCTCGCGGCTGACGGCACATCACCAGAGAGGAAGGAAAACATTAATGTCAGAAACACAAACGCTGGACAAGCCGCTGCCGAAAGTCGTGCCGGGCAGGAAGAAAATCAAGATTTTCGCTCACTACGAGCCCTCCGAACTCGAGCAGATGGAGTCGCTCTACACGAGCACCCTCTCCGAGATCACCGAAGACGAGATCGTCAAGGGCCGTATCGTCTCGATCTCCAACAAGGACGTGACGATCGACGTAGGCTTCAAATCCGAAGGTATCGTCTCGCTGCTCGAGTTCAGGGATGACGACGAGATCAAGGTCGGCGACGAAGTTGAAGTGTACCTCGAGAACATCGAGGACAAGATGGGTCAGCTCATTCTCTCCAAGAGGAAAGCGGACGTTCTCAGGATCTGGGACAAGATCTACGATTCAATCGAGAACGATACCATCATCAACGGCAAGATCATCAACAGGGTCAAGGGCGGCATGACCGTATCGCTCTCGGGCGTCGAGGCGTTCCTTCCCGGTTCGCAGATCGATGTCAAGCCGGTTCGCGACTTCGACGCACTGGTCGGCAGGACCATGGACTTCAGGGTCGTCAAGATCAACCCGGTCACCCAGAACATCGTCGTCAGCCACAAGGTCATCCTTGAAGAGGAGTATGCGGCAAAGCGTGAGGAGATGCTCGCCAACATCAAGGTCGGCATGGTCCTCGAAGGCACGGTCAAGAATATCACCGATTTCGGTATCTTCGTCGATCTCGGCGGTCTTGACGGCCTCGTTCACATCACCGATATCACCTGGGGCAGGATCAACCATCCGTCCGAGGTGGTCGAGCTCGACCAGCCGATCAAGGTTGTTGTCGTGGGCTTCGACGAGAACACCAAGCGTGTTTCTCTCGGTATGAAGCAGCTCGAGCCCCATCCGTGGGAAAACATCGAAATCAAATACCCTGTCGGTATCAAGGCCAAGGGCCGCGTGGTGTCGATCACCGATTACGGCGCGTTCGTCGAGATCGAGAAGGGCATCGAAGGCCTGGTGCACATCTCAGAAATGAGCTGGACCCAGCACATCAAGCACCCGAGCCAGTTCGTCTCGCTTGACCAGGAGGTCGAGTGCGTCATCCTGAACATCGACAAGGAGCACACCAAGCTCTCGCTCTCCATGAAGCGCGTCATGGAGGATCCGTGGATTGCCCTGTCCGAGAAGTATGTCGAGAGTACGCTGCACAAGGGCGTGGTGAGCAACATCACCGACTTCGGCGTCTTCGTCGAGCTCGAGCCCGGCGTCGACGGACTGGTCCATATTTCGGACCTGTCGTGGACCAAGAAGATCCGCCACCCCAGCGAACTGGTCAAGAAGAACCAGGAGCTCGAGGTCAAGGTGCTGAAGTTCGACGTCAACGCGCGCCGCATCGCTCTCGGCCACAAGCAGATCAACTCCGATCCGTGGGGCGAGTTCGAGCAGAAGTATGCCGTTGGCGCTGAGACTCCCGGCCAGATCTCGCAGATCATCGAGAAGGGCGTCATTGTCATTCTCCCTGGCGATGTGGACGGTTTCGTGCCGGTCTCGCATCTCCTGCAGGGTGGTGTCAAGGATATCCACTCCTCGTTCAAGGTCGGCGACGAACTGCCCTTGAGGGTCATCGAGTTCGACAAGGAGAACAAGCGTATCATCCTCTCCGCCCTTGAGTATTTCAAGGACAAGAGCAAGGCTGAGATCGAGGCTTACCTCCAGGCTCACCCCAACGAGAAGAAAGAGATCGAGGACGCCAGCGCAGAGCTGGAGCCCCAGCCGAAAGGCCGCTGATCTTCTGCAAAACCAGCAGTTAACGTAAAAACCCTTCCGTCGCCGGAAGGGTTTTTGCGTTTCTTCAATACCCGTAGCTCTTGAGCAGGTTTTTCCTCTTTCTCCAGTCGGGCCTGATCTTGACGAAGATCTCCAGGAAGACCGGCCTGCCGAGCATTTCCTCGATATCCGCCCTTGCCGCCTGGCCCAGTTTCTTGATGGCGGCACCTTTTGCCCCCACGATGATCTGCTTCTGGCTGTTGCGCTCGACGATGACCGAGCAGCGGATCAGCTCCTTTTTTCTCGGGTCATTTTCGTGCTGCTCCCTGAACTCGTCGACGGTTACCTCGGTCGAATAGGGTATCTCCCGCCCATAAAGAAGGAAGATCTTTTCACGGATGATTTCAGCGGCGAAGAACCGTTCCGGTTCGGTGCTCAGCATCTCTTCGGGATAGAGCGGTTCGTCGAGCGGAAGGTGCGGCCTGATGAGCTCCACGAGATCGTTGACATTGCTGCCCTTGAGCGCCGAAAGGGCTGGGGTCGCGACGGGCGAAAAGGTCTCCTGGATCTCCTCCTGCACCTTTCTGACGGTCTCGGCTGAGACGAGATCGGATTTGTTGAGGGCGATGATGAAGGGCTTGCCTGCCGGTTTCACCCATCTGCCGATCAGCTCGTCGGCAAATTTCCGGTCGATCGCCTCTTCGCCTTTCGCGAAGGGAATGAGCGCCACAATGACGTCTGCATCCCTGAGTGCCTGGCGGGTGGTTTCGAGCATCGACTCGTGCAGGGACTGCTTCGGTTCCATGATTCCCGGGGTGTCGAGGATGACGATCTGGCTTCGGTCGTCATGGAATATGCCGGTTATTTTTTTCCTTGTTGTTTGCGGTTTTGGCGTTACAATAGATAGCTTGTGATCGAGCAGGCGGTTGAGCAGGGTCGATTTTCCGGCGTTTGGCGCGCCGACGAAGGCTGCATGGCCGCAGGTGAATGAAGATGGCTGCACTTGAAGATTCCGTTGTATGTTTTCTGCCGGCCCGGATGGTTGGCATGACGGATCGGCGGCTGTTGTGAACAAGATAACATGATGCACATCCGGTTCAAGACATGGAAAAAATTAATAAATTCGACCCCTGGCTCGTCATTTCGATGACCGGAGCGCTCGTCATGGGTCTCCTGGCCGTCTACAGCGCGACACACAGTGCAACCCAGGGACCTGGAGAGACGGGCATGTTTTTCCGGCAGCTCTCATGGACCCTTGTTGGCGCCCTGGTCGTCGGGGTGATCTATTTCACCGATTACCGGCTTATCAGGGAAAACTCCTATATCATGTATGGCGCAGGAATCCTGCTGCTTCTTGCCGTACTTGTCTTTGGCCGGAAAGTTGCCGGACAGACCAGCTGGGTGCGTTTTGGCATGTTCAGCTTCCAGCCTTCGGAACTGACCAAGATGGTCACCATCATTGCGCTGGCGCGTTTTCTTTCGGATGACCAGACCGACATGGACAATCCACTCCATTTGCTGATCTCACTGTGCATTCCCCTGGTTCCGGCGGCTCTGGTGCTAATGCAGCCGGACACCGGTACGACCCTGACCTGCCTCTCCTTCGTGGTTCCCATGGTGGTCCTTGCCGGCTTCAACCTCTACAGCATCCTCGTCATTCTCGTGCCGATCATCCTCCTGCTATCGGGTTTTTTCAATTTCACCATTCTCATGGTTATCGCCGTGTTGTCCATCGTGGCGTTTATCCTGATCAGGAAAAAGGCGGAGCTTCACCAGTTCATCATTACCGGAGCCGGTCTTGCCGGCGGACTGCTGACCTGGAAATTCACGGCATCAATTCTCAGACCTCACCAGATCAAGCGTATCCAGATATTTCTCGATCCAATGTCCGATCCAAGGGGTGCCGGATACAACGCACTCCAGTCAAAGATCGCCATTGCCTCCGGGGGCCTGACCGGCAAAGGGTTTCTTCAGGGTACGCAAACGCAGCTTCGATATATACCGGCGCAATGGACCGATTTCATTTTCTGCGTTATTGCCGAAGAGCTTGGATTGATCGGCTCAACATTGCTGCTGGTATTTTTCATGATACTTATTCTCAGGCTTGTCTGGATGGTCGGGGCGATCAAGAACAAGTTTGTCGAACTTGTGCTTGCTGGATATGCGACCCTTCTGATGACTCATGTCTTTATCAATATCGGTATGACCATAGGTCTGATGCCCGTCATAGGCGTCCCTCTTCCCTTTGTATCGTACGGAGGATCTTCGATTGTTGCGAACATGATGATGGTGGCCCTGGCGATGAATTTTTTCCGTAACCGGAGAAATATCGGTTATTGATTTCAGGGCGATATGCGGTGATAAAACAGTGATGTAAAAAAAAGGCTGCCTTCCCGGGCAGCCTTTTTTACTTTGCGGATAGGGTGTGTTTTGATCAGCGTTTGATCTTGTAGACGAAGCGCTTGCCGCCTTCCCCAACGGGAACCCTGTCGATTTCAGGATCGTTGTTTCCGTACTTGTTGAACCAGAGGCTGACCGCGGTCCCCTTGGTCTGCAGGGCGGCGGCAATCTCCTTGGGCTTGAACTCCTTGTCGGGGTTCGCCTGGAGGAGGCTTTTGATCGATGCGCCGAGCTTGCCGCGACCGAACTTGGCGACACCGGGCTTTGCGGCTGGCGTACCTTCGATTCTTGCGAGGTTGAGCTCAAGTTTGCGGATAATGGTGTTCAGTTCGGCCTCGTACGGACGGATCTTTTCCTCGAGTTCGAGGCGCAATGCGGCGATTTTTTCCTTAAGTTCGTTTTTTTCTTTGTTCAGTGCCTTGAAATCATCGACATTCAGAACGTAAAGATCGAATTTGTCCGGTGAAGTTTTTGTGCTCATGGTAATGTATCTTTTACTTTAAGTGAAAGAGATGCCGTTTTTTTTAATGCATACTCTTTGGAATAATATAATATGATCAAACCGATTAATACAATAATAAAAATGGCGGCAGTATCGGCTGATTCCTTGCGATGGTATAGGAAAAATATATGTACATATGAAGCGGTTTCGTCTGAGGGATTATAGAAAAACATCGTTATGGCAATGAAGTGAACAGTGAATGGAATGAAACAAAAAAGCGTCACCGCGGTTACGCTCGGATGCAAGCTTAACTATGCAGAAACCTCCGCCATTCTCGATATGCTGCTCCAGGAGGGGTGGCAACTGGCAGAGCCCGGAGATCGCGCCGACCTCTTCATCGTGCATACCTGCGCCGTTACCGGACAGGCCGAGCAGAAGTCGAGACAGCAGATACGGAAGATCATCAGGAAGAATCCGGGAAGCCGGATAGCGGTTATCGGATGCTATGCCCAACTTGATCCCGGAAGAGTTGCCGGTATCGACGGCGTCTCGCTCGTACTTGGTACGACGGACAAATTCGAGCTGGCACATTATACCGGCGAGGCTGGAAGTCCGGGGCTGGCCCCGCTGGTCGTGGTCTCTCCGGTCCGGGATCTCGATGTTGCCCTGCCGGGAAGTTCGATGCTCTGTCGGCCCGACAAGGGACGGACGAGGGCGTTCCTGAAAATCCAGGACGGATGCAGCCACGGGTGCTCCTACTGCACCATTCCCAACATCCGGGGGCGATCACGCTCAGTGCCGCTCGATGTGGTGCTGGAGCGCGCGGCCGGAATCGCCGGGGCCGGTTATCGCGAAATTGTGCTGACCGGGGTGAATATCGCGGATTACCGGGATGGACAGACCAGATTTCCGGATCTGCTCAGGAGGCTCGAACAGGTCGATGTCAGCCGGATCCGTATCGGATCGGTCGAACCGGACCTGCTCGACCTTGATCTGATCGGTACGGTTGCCGCATCCGGGAAAATCATGCCCCATTTCCACCTTCCGCTGCAGAGCGGGTCTGACCGCATCCTGAAGTCCATGGGGCGCCACTATGATACCGCAACGTACCGTAAGCGCTTCATCCAGGCGGTTGAGGCCATTCCGGGATGCGGCATAGGCGCGGATGTCATGACCGGTTATCCGGGTGAGGGAGCGCAGGAGTTCGATGAAATGTACCGGTTCCTTGAATCACTGCCGACAGCTTACCTGCATGTGTTTACCTGCTCGGTGCGTCCCGGCACGACCCTGTCCCGGCAGGTTGCCAGACGGGAGCTCCGGACGGTGCCCCACGCAGAGGCAGCTTCGAGGGCATCGAGGCTTGCGGGACTGGCCAGGCGGCTTGAACAGAACTTCGCGTCGTTGTCTGTCGGCAGGAGCCTGCGCGTCCTGTTCGAGGAGGGGGTCGGCAACCCCGACGGAACTGTTCGATGGAGTGGCTACAGTGAGAACTATCTGAGAGTGGATGTCGACCTCGATCCAGACGCCACCCCGGATGCGATGAGAGGGTCCGTGCATGAGGTGCTCGTCGATGGGGTGGGAGAGGATTTGCATTTGACAGGCAGACTGTTATCTTGAATTTTTTCCATTCGGCAGCAGTTTCCGTCAACACCAATACCAATTGTCATGCCCATCAAGTCCAGGATCCGTACGGTGCCCGACTACCCCAAGAAAGGGATCATGTTCCGAGACATTACGACACTCATCAAGGACCCGGTTGGCTTCCGCATGGTGATCGACACCATGACCCAGCATTACCTCTCAGCGGGGTTGGAGTTCGATACGATCGTCGGCATCGAGGCCCGTGGTTTCATTCTTGGCGGCGCGCTGGCCTACACGCTCGGCAAGGGTTTCGTGCCGGTCAGGAAGCCGGGCAAACTGCCGGCGGACACGGTTGCCCTTGAGTATGAGCTCGAGTATGGCAGCGACACCATCGAAATGCACACCGACTCCATTGGCACGGGCCAGAAGGTGCTTCTGGTCGATGACCTGCTTGCCACTGGTGGAACGGCTCTGGCTGCGGCAGCCCTCGTCGAGAAAGTCGGCGGAGAGGTTGCGGGCATGGCTTTCATCGTCAACCTTCCCGATGTCGGTGGTGAGAAGCGGATCCTTGAAAAGGGCTACACCATGTATTCGGTGACCGAATTCGAAGGGGACTGACCGCGGTGGAGACCATGCGGGCATCAGGAGATCGCCGGTACGGCTGGCAACTGTTCCTGATGCCCGCGCTGGTGCTGGCCTGTATGACGCCAGTACCGGCATGCGCATCGGAAACAGGTGCGAATGCCGCAATGGTGCCACCTGTCTGGCTTGTCGCACCATTCGTGGTGCTTCTCGTGATGATCGCCACAGGGCCGTTGCTCTATCCGAGGTTCTGGGAGCATCACTACCGCAAGGTTTCGATGATTCTCGGCTCAGTGGTAGCCGTATGGTATGCGCTCATGGTCGACGGCGGTTGGCGCCTGCTCGGCCATACGCTCGAAGAGTACCTCTCCTTTATTGCCCTGATCGCTTCGCTGTTTATCGTTTCCGGCGGTATCCTCATCAGGGTCGAGCGGCGAGGCTCCCCGTTAGTCAATACCCTGCTGCTGTTTTTCGGAGCGGTCCTGTCAAATTTTGTCGGCACGACTGGGGCCTCCATGCTGCTCATCCGCCCCTACCTGAGAATGAACGAAGGTCGCATCAAGCCCTTTCACGTCGTTTTTTTCATTTTCATCATCAGTAATATCGGCGGGGGGCTCACTCCGGTTGGCGATCCGCCGCTGTTTCTCGGCTATCTCCGGGGGGTGCCGTTTTTCTGGGTGATCCAGCACCTCTGGATACCATGGCTGATGACGGTCGTTGCACTCTGCCTGATCTTCATGGCTTTCGATACCCTGACTGGCAAGCCGGTGGAAGAGAAGCCGCTTTCGGGTCGCATCGAGCTGACCGGTTCGAGGAACTTCGTCTGGCTGGCCATCATCATCATCTCCATCTTTCTCGATCCGGCCGTGATTCCAGGTTTCCCGAGCCTCCAGCGGCTGCTTCATGTACCGTTCGGCATCAGGGAGGTGATCATGGCGCTCGTGGCGCTGGTCGCCTACAGGACGGCCGACAGGGTAGCCTTGAAGGGTAATGAGTTCAATTTCGAGCCGATAAGGGAGGTGGCCTTTCTGTTCATCGGGATTTTCGCGACCATGCTCCCGGCCCTGGAGCTGATCGGGGCCTGGGCGCACAGCCATGCTGCCGAATTCACCGTCTCGAAGTTTTTCTGGTCCACCGGGTTCCTGTCGGGTGTTCTCGACAATGCGCCGACCTATCTCAACTTTCTGGCCGGGGCCACGGGCAAATTCGGCCTTGATGCCGGAA
This sequence comes from Chlorobiaceae bacterium, assembly GCA_013334335.1. Taxonomy (GTDB): domain Bacteria; phylum Bacteroidota; class Chlorobiia; order Chlorobiales; family Chlorobiaceae; genus Chlorobaculum. Next base: position 30,710 of record JAAXXR010000012.1, on the reverse strand, counting down.
ACGTTGAGCATGTCAGGCGTTTTGCCCTCGGCATGCCCTCCCCGGTGTCCGGAGATGTTGCTTCCGGCGTCTATCTGGCGGCAATTTCAGTCGCATCCGTGTTTTTCGGAGCGTTGACCTACATCGGCAACGCGCCGAACTTCATGGTCAAGAATATCGCTGCCCAGACGGGCACAAAGGTGCCGGATTTTATCGAGTACGTGTATAAATACTCGATTCCGGTGCTGCTGCCGCTTTTTGCGGCACTCTGGTTCTTCCTCTTCAACTTTTAGACGCTGTGGATTATGACCGGATTCATCGATGCGATCGACAAGGGCGCCCAGGGGCTGGTCTTCGGGAACTCGATGTTTCTGCCTTTCCGGCTTGACCTTCTCAGCATCTGGGCCGGCAAGGAGATGTCATTTCTCTCCTCGCCCGAGGTGATTGTGGATTTATGCGAAGGCAACGGGGAAGTGGCTGTTCGCGAAGGTGCCTCATGGACAAACATCGTCCTTCGCCGATATCGGGACCTTGCCCGAGAATTCGGCAACGGCAAGGGGCACGTCCTGCTGTACGCGGTGGAAAAGGCTAACGACCTGTTCGTGCAGGAGCATCGACACTATATCCGTATCGTTTTTTCGGCGCATGAAAAAGAGATCTCTTTCGAGCTTATCGACGATCCCTTTCAGCTTTGAACCGGAGTGAAACCCTCGTTGCCCCTGACGCAGGGGGCTTCAGGTCCATCGGAGTGTAACCGCTGGGGGAGACGCCGTACAGATGCCGGCAAAGCTCCTCGAATGGCGAAACTCACGAGATTTTCAGGCTTTCGCTCACGGCATGCTTGAACTCCTTCGAGATCTTGAACGTCGGAACGTTTTTCGGGCTGACCGTCACCTTTTCACCGGTGCGCGGGTTTCTGGCCTGCCGTAGATTCTTGTAACGGATGTTGAATGATCCGAATCCCCGTATTTCGATTCTTTTTCCCGATTTGAGCGAGTCGATGATGCTTTCGAACAGGCAATCAACGACCGCTTCGGTTTCATTCTTGGTCAGACCCGTCCGCTGGGCAATCACGTTCACCAGGTCAGCTTTTGTGGTAGTTTGTCCCATAGTAGTGTATGCTTTGGTTGAAGGGATGACGACAACAGTTCAAAGCCAGAGTCGGATTGCGACGATAACGAGAAAAACAGCGAAAGCCCTGCGAAGCATGTCGCTCGACATGACAATTGCGATTTTTGCGCCGAAGAACGCACCGGCAAACAGTCCAACGGCTATGGTAAGTCCGAGCCATAGGTGGTCGACCGAGATCTTGCCGAGCCGGTAGTACTCGAAAACCCCGAGCAGGCCGACGGGGAGCAGCAGGGCAATCAGCGAGGTGGCGCTCGCGCTCTGCTGGTTCATGCCGAAGAGCAGCACCAGCGCCGGGACAATGATCACGCCCCCGCCAACACCGAACATCCCCGAGAGTATGCCGGCGGCTATTCCGATGACCAACAGGTAGACAGTCTGCATGGTTACTTTTCCCGGTTTATGCCGACGTTCCGGCGGATGCACCAACAGAAGCGACGATGGCATCGATCTCACCGGCATCGAGCGACTCCTTTTCGGTCAGCCGGGTTGCGAGGTCATGCAGTATTCCGGTGTGCTCGGCAAGAATCCTTCGCGCGTTGTCCATGCAATCGGTGATGATTTTCCGGACTTCGAGATCGATCTGCAGGGCGGTCTCTTCACTGTACTCCCTGACATGGGAGTAGTCCTTGCCAAGGAAGACCTCCTTGTGGCCGTCCCCGTAATTGATCGGTCCGAGTTTTTCACTCATCCCCCAGCTCCTGACCATCTTGCGGGCTATCTCGGTAGCTTTTTCGATATCATTTGCCGCGCCGGTGCTGGTTTCGTGGAAAATCAGCTCCTCGGCCGCCCTGCCTCCGAGCGCATAGGTGATCATGGCAAGGAGAAACTCCTTGTTTTGGGTATAACGGTCCTCCAGGGGAAGATAGGCGGTCTGGCCAAGACTTCTGCCTCTGGGAATGATGGTCACCTTGTGGATCGGGTCCGAACCAGGGGTGAATTTCGAGACGAGCACATGTCCTGCTTCATGATATGCGGTCAGTTTTTTCTGATCCGGAGAGATGTACATGCTCTTGCGCTCGGGCCCCATCAGCACCTTGTCCCTTGCCAGTTCGAAATTGTCCTCCGTGAGTTCCGTCTGTTCATACCTGGCCGCCAGGAGTGCCGCTTCATTGACCAGGTTGGCCAGGTCTGCGCCTGAAAAACCGGGGGTGCTTTTGGCGATGACGGCGATATCGACATTTTCGGCAAGCGGGGTGTTTCTCGTATGGATTTTCAGGATCGCTTCCCGGCCACGGATATCCGGCTTGTCGATCGTCACCTGGCGATCGAACCGCCCCGGACGCAGCAAGGCCGTGTCAAGAACGTCAGGTCGGTTGGTTGCGGCGATGAGGATCACATTGTCCCTGGTCGAGAATCCGTCCATTTCGACGAGCAACTGGTTGAGCGTCTGCTCCCGTTCGTCATGGCCGCCGCCCAGGCCGGCACCGCGGCTTCTGCCGACGGCATCGATCTCGTCGATGAAGACGATGCAGGGGGCATTTTTCTTTGCGGTGTCGAACAGGTCTCGGACTCTCGCAGCGCCGACGCCAACGAACATCTCGACGAAATCGGCGCCTGAAATGGAGAAGAATGGAACCTTGGCTTCACCGGCAATCGCTTTGGCAAGAAGGGTCTTGCCGGTTCCGGGAGGCCCGAGGAGCAGGACTCCCTTCGGGATCTTGCCGCCGATTTTCTGGAATTTTTCCGGATTCATCAGGAATTCAACGGTCTCCTTGAGCTCCTCGACCGCCTCATCGACGCCCGCGACATCCTTGAACGTCACTTTGACGTCGAATTCGCTGACGAGCTTGGCGCGACTCTTGCCGAAACTGAAAACGTTCTTGTTCGCCATGCCGTTCTGGGCAGACATGCGTCTGGATATGAAGAAATAGGCCAAGCCGAACAGGAGCCACGGCAGGATCAGCACGATGAAATTAGAGATGTCGTCGTTGCCCTGAAGGATCTTGAGCTGCACGCCACTGTCTGCCAGCTTGTCTGCCTGGACCAGGTCGAAATTGGGCACACGTACCATGAACCGGTCGGTCTGGGCGACCGTGCCATTGGAAAGGGGCATGCGAACCGCACTTTTCAGCTTGCCGCTGAGTATCGCCGAACGGTCCTGGCTGGTCCTGACGGTCACCTCGTTCACCATGCCACCGGAGAGAATCGTCCGGTACTGGTTGTAGGAGATCTCCGGCGAGTTTTCCTGCATGAAAAATCGCTGGAAAACGAACAGACCCATCAGCCCCAGCATCAGAAAAACGAGGAACTTGGGGAAATTTCCCCCTTCGCGATCCTCTCCTTCCGGAGAGCGCCCGACCTGTTGGCGACCTCGTTCCGGAGGCATGAACCTGTTGCCGGCTCTGCCTTTCGGAGCTTTTTCGCTGTCGTTCTGGTTCTGCATCGGGAGGTGGTTCGGTTGATGCCAGATAACTTGTGACATTAAAAGTAATTAAAACTAAAACTTCCGTGGAAACCAAATAGTTTATGTTCGCGTCTTTTTGCATTGCCTTTTGCATCGGTCCCGGATGGGCGAATTCGTGACCTACGGCCCTTTTATCTTTTATATCTTGCGGTTACCAAATGCAGGGAGATTTTTTTAAATTCCATGCGATCAAACGCATCGAAAGCGTCGTAAAAACTTAACGGGATTTTTTTTGCCATGGCCGGTCAACGGGTTAGAACGAGATTTGCTCCATCTCCAACGGGATACCTTCATGTGGGTGGTTTGCGTACCGCGCTCTACAACTACCTGTTTGCAAAGAAGATGAATGGCGACTTCGTCATCAGGATCGAGGATACCGACCAGAGCAGAAGGGTGGAGGACGCGGAGAAGAACCTCATCAGTTCCCTGGAGTGGGCCGGCATTGTCGCTGACGAGAGCCCGGTGCGAGGAGGCAACTACGGACCCTATGTCCAGTCGCAACGCCTGTCGATCTATCGCGATTACTGCATGCAACTGCTTGAAGAGCGGAACGCATATTACTGTTTTTCGACTGCCGAGGAGCTCGAGGAGAACCGGCAGCTCCAGTTGAAGCAGGGGTTGCAGCCGAAATACAACCGCAAGTGGCTGCCTGAGGAGATGGGGGGAAACATGCCGTCTTCCGAAGTCAGGAAAAAAATGGAAGAGGGCGCGCCCTATGTCGTCAGGATGAAGGTGCCCGATTATGTCTCGGTCTGGTTCGAGGATCTCATCCGTGGCCCCATCGAGTTCGACTCCGCCACGATCGACGATCAGGTGCTGATGAAATCCGACGGATTTCCGACCTATCATTTCGCCAGCGTCATCGATGACCATCTGATGGAGTTCACCCACATCATCAGGGGCGAAGAGTGGCTGCCGTCGATGCCGAAGCACCTGCTCCTTTACGAGTTTTTCGGTTGGGAACCACCGAAATTCGCCCATCTCCCCCTGCTCCTGAATGCCGACCGATCAAAGCTCAGCAAGCGTCAGGGCGATGTGGCCGTCGAGGATTATATCCGCAAGGGATTCAGCAGCGAAGCCATCGTCAACTTCGTCGCACTGCTCGGGTGGAACGAGGGCGAGGGAAGCGAGCAGGAGGTGTTCAGCATGAACGAGCTCATCCAGAAGTTCTCCCTTGAACGGGTCGGCCGCGCCGGCGCCGTGTTCAACGTCGAGAAGCTCAACTGGCTTGAGAAGCAGTACATCAAGACCCGGCCGGTGGCTCAGATCGTTTCGAACATCAAGCCACTCCTGCTCGAAGAGCTGAAGGGGCGCCCTTTCGAAATGCCCGAACCGCTCATCACCTCTGACGCCTATCTCGGCAAGGTTGTGGATCTCATGCGGGAGCGGGTGAATTACGAACACGAGTTCGTGACCTTCAGCAGCTATTTCTTCTTTGAACCTGAGAGCTACGAGCCGGAAGCCGTTCAGAAACGCTGGACATCCGAAATTCCCGCCTTGCTCCAGGAGTTTGCCACCGTGCTCGAGTCGTGCGGGGAGTTCACTGCCGAATCGATCGAGGAGGCCCTCAAGGCGTTTGTCGTACCGAAAGGCCTGAAGCCGGCGCTGCTCATCCATCCGCTCAGGATCGTGGCTTCTGGCGTGAGTTTCGGGCCGAGCCTCTACCATATGCTCGAAGTGCTCGGAAAGGAAACCGTGCTGCGTCGCATTGTGCGTGGCATCGATCGTATCGGCCAGGGGAGCTGAACCGTTCCGTGAGGAGGTGGTCTCAGAAGTCCACCGTCAACAGGGAATTCCGGAAAGGCCTGAATTGGGGAGCGTTGGCGCACGGTTTAAACATGGGACCCAAGGCGCCAAAGGTCCGCCAGTCCAAGTTGACGGCAACGTCTTTCCGGTGAAGCCCGTCCCGGGTGTATCTGCCGGGGACATGCCATTTCGGTGGCCTGAAGTGGCTCTGGCGGTGCTCAGGGTTTTTGCTAAAAAAGGGTTCTTGCGGACGTTGCTTTCGGAAAAACCACCCGCCAAATTCCGCATTTTCTGTTTTGAAGTAACGGGCAAATCCGTATATTAGCCTCACGCGATTTGGACAGATAGCTCAGTTGGTAGAGCAAAGGACTGAAAATCCTTGTGTCGGGGGTTCGACTCCCTCTCTGTCCACCAGGTCTTCGGTTTTCGGCTATAAGGCCTCCAGTCCATCCCGTTGGCCCCTTCTCTTTTTTCCCGGCATCCACCTTCCCTTACCACCATTCCAGTGATGCGTCTCCAGAATCGTTGCCGATCGCCGTACACCTATTTTCCTGCTGAATGAACATTACTACCGATTCGGCCCAGGAGGTTTGGCACAAGCTCGTGAAGCCCGGTGCCTACGAGTGGTGGTATTTTGATGCGGAGGACCCGCAGCAGGATATTTCGGTGGTGTTCATCTGGTTTTCCGGTTTTGCGTTTTCCCCTTTCTACATGCGTCACTATGACCAGTGGCGCGGCCGACAGCGTCCCGACTCTCCCCGCCCCGATCAGTACGACGGTTTCAACTTCCAGTTATACGAAAAAGGGCGCGAGGTTGTCAACTTCATCAAGGAGGGGCGCGACGTTTTGTCCGGTCTCAACACGGAGGGCATTGGCATCCGTTTCGAGCGTAACGGCTTTTCCTACGACCAGGACCGGGATGAATACCACCTTTCCATAGAGTTCGAATTTCCCGTGCGCCACCTGAAGGTCAAGGGGACATTCACCTTCAGGCCGACGCATCGTTACGAATACCGCAGGAAAAACGATTGTCATCCGGGCAACGGGCATCACCATGAATGGCTCCTCTGCGTGCCGAAAGCCGACGTTGACGGCGCGCTTTCCATCGAGGGGCCAGGATCCGGAGAGCAGCGGACGGTCTCGATCAACGGACCGGGCTACCACGACCACAACCTCGGTTCGATGCCGATGCATGAATACTTCAAACGCTGGTACTGGGGGCGGGCCTTTTCGGAGCGTTTCGATCTGGTCTATTACGTCATATTCTTCAGGAGTCAGCGCTGTGAGCCTTTGGCGGTCTTCATGCTCAACGACAACGAGAACGGCCGGAAGCAGGTCGTCGAGGAGGTCAGGTTCAGCGAGAAGATCCTGAAAAGAGGGGTGTTCGCACCATTGCACGGCCGTTTGCTGAAACTCGAATCAGAACGGGTGGATATCGGCATCAGCCACCGCCAGGTACTCGATGCTGGCCCCTTTTACCTGCGTTTTGCCTCGGATTTCAGTGTCAGCGTCGACGGTGAGCGCGTCGATGGGATGAGCGGGATTTCGGAATTCCTCGATCCGTCGGCACTTACGTCGCCATTGATGAGATTCTTCACGGCGAGTCGCATATTGCGCGACGGGGAGACGACAGCCATGTATCGATATTACAATTTTTTCAAGCACCATTTTGATTGGTTAAATAGGAAAAAATTTTAATTTCAAAGTCGTTCCTTGATCGAGTTCTCTCTTCATGGAAACAACCGCGTTACCGGATTTCCGGGGGCACAGGCGACATCAGGCATCCGTGTGCAGCTCGTCGGTTATCGTCTTCTTGATGTTACAACAAACAAAGTCATTAAAAAGGAGATAGATCATAATGGCACAAACTGGTAATTTTAAAAGCCCGGCAAGGATGAGTTCGCTCGGCGACGGTGCTGAAATTTCAGCCGCGGGCTCCGTTCCCGGCGGTAAACCCAGGGAAACCGTCCTGAAAGGTGTCGATTTCGAACGCAGGGGCTTTTTGCACAAGGTTGTCGGTGGTGTTGGTGCCATTGTTGCCGCTACGACACTCTACCCGGTTGTCAAGTACATCATTCCCCCGACCAAGGAGATCAAGATGGTCAATGAGCTTAATGTCGGCAAGATCTCTGAGGTCCCTGATGGAGGCGCAAAGATTTTCCAGTTCAACGAGGACAAGGTCATCGTCACCAATGTCGGAGGCACCTTGACTGCGGTCAGCGCTGTCTGTACGCACCTCGGCTGCCTGGTGACCTGGAAAGCTGATATTAAAGAGTATTTCTGCCCTTGTCACGGAGCAAAGTACAAGCAGACTGGTGAAATCATCTCCGGTCCTCAGCCAAAGCCGCTGAAACTCTACAAGGCAAAAATTGATGGCGACAACATCGTCGTCTCAAAAGCTTAACCATCAATACTTGAAAATCAAGGGAGTCAAGACAAATGGCTGAAAATACCCAGAACCCGGCCGCCGGGAGCGCTCCGGCCAAGCCGAAACCTGCCGCACCGGCCGCCGCCAAACCGGCTGCTCCGGGAGCCGCGAAACCCGCTGCTCCGGTTGCTGCCAAACCTGCTGCTGCAAAGGTCGAATCTTCGCCTGCCGGCGTATTCAAACCTCCGGTAGACCGTCCGGACGCGAACCCCTACCAGAGCTCGAGGGTCAGCGCCCTTGGCGCATGGTTCCAGGAGCGTTTCTATGTCGTCATGCCCATCATCGAATACCTGAAGAAAAAAGAGGTTCCCAAGCACCGCCTCTCCTTCTGGTACTATTTCGGCGGTCTCGGCATGTTCTTCTTCATGATCCAGGTCGTCACCGGCCTCCTGCTTCTCCAGTACTACAAGCCCACCGAAGCTGAAGCATTCGCATCGTTCGTCTTCATCCAGAGCGAGGTCCCGTTCGGCTGGCTGATCCGCCAGGTCCACGCCTGGAGCGCCAACCTCATGATCATGATGCTTTTCATCCACATGTTCAGCACCTTCTTCATGAAGTCCTACCGCAAACCCCGTGAGCTCATGTGGGTCAGCGGTTTCATCCTGCTCGTCCTGAGCCTCGGTTTCGGATTCACCGGTTACCTTCTTCCCTGGAACGAGCTGGCATTCTTTGCCACCCAGGTCGGTACCGAGGTCCCCAAGGTGGCTCCCGGCGGTGCTTTCATGGTTGAGATCCTCCGCGGTGGGCCCGAAGTCAGCGCTGAAACCCTTACCCGCATGTTCTCCCTGCATGTCGTCCTGCTTCCCGGACTTCTTCTTCTGGTCCTTTCGGCTCATCTGATGCTGGTGCAGATCCTCGGCACCTCGTCTCCGATCGGCTACAAGGAGGCCGGCCTCATCAAGGGCTACGAAAAGTTCTTCCCGACCTTCCTGGCCAAGGACGGTATCGGCTGGTTGATCGGTTTCGCCCTGCTCATCTATCTGTCAGCCCTGTATCCCTGGGAGATCGGTGTCAAGGCGGACCCGTTGAGCTCCGCTCCTATCGGCATCAAGCCGGAGTGGTACTTCTGGGCACAGTTCCAGCTGCTTAAGGACTTCAAGTTCGAAGGCGGAGAGCTCGTCGCCATCATCCTCTTCACGGTTGGCGCAATTGTCTGGATCATGGTGCCGTTCCTTGATCGCCAGGCATCGAAAGAGCAGCGCAGCCCGATCTTCACGATTATCGGCCTTCTGGTGCTCGCCTTCCTGCTGGTCAATACCTACAGGGTGTATGCCGAGTACTCGGCGCTTGTCAAGTGACGCCAGTCAATGACCGGTAAGTGAAAAGAGGCTGTCCCGGCAGCACATCGAAAGAGAAAAAGGCTACCTGAAAAGGTGGCCTTTTTCCGTTGGTACCGGCATCCGTCACCCCTGGGCGCAACGTCTTCCCCGGGAGCGCCGAGCTTCAACTCGGCAATGGCGCCACCGGCGCCACGTCTTGATCGACAAGCGGCGGGAGGGGGGGCTGCCGTGACGGGTGCCGATGCACGGAAGCGGTGACGAGCCCATTGAGCGCCGTTTTCCCCAGGAGCGCCAACCTCCGGCTCGGCATCTTACGTTTTCATCCTCAACCCACCATCGCCCAGAACACTCGTCGGCGTGGTGGGGTATGGATCACGGCTGTTGCTTTGTACGTCGAAGATTCAGGAAGAGGTGAAGCCTTCGGCTTCATGCCGAGCTGGAGCTCAGCGCTCCCAGGTACAGGAGCGTTATGGTGGCGTGCGGATGCCTGAGGAGCGAGGCGGTCGCTCGACCGCCTCGCTTTCGTTTGACCCTTCGGTCACTCCTCCTTCAACAGTGCCTGCATCTCATAGCCGCTGAGGAACGCGGCTGCATCGAGATGCTCGAACTCTTCAAGCCATGCGTTCAGTGATGCATCCTTCGCGGCAGTTTCAGTTGCAGGATCTGCGGGGAGTTCGTCGAGCCAGCTATACAGTGAGAGCCAGGAGATCATGAGCGTGAAACGCTGTTCCCTGAACCAGGTTTTTGCGTGCAGGTGCTCGAAGCGCATGAATGCCATGAAGTGGGGCTCGTGAGCGGTGAACAGACTGCGAATTCCGTTTTTCAGGGGAGACGCCGGAGTTTCCTGAGACGTGCGGGATTTCTTCAGGAGCAGGAGGCAGGAGAAGAGGTGCACCAGGTCAACCCCCGAGAGTGGAAATCCGTTCTCTTCAGTCCAGAGCGGCGAGAGCGATCCAGCCAGGAGCCAGTCGTCGATGAGCTGGTGCTGAAGCAGTCCGTTATGGCTGACCATCTCCTGAATGCACTCAAGGGCGATCAGGTGCCGGACCATGCCACGAAAGACACTGTCACCCTCTTCGGTGATGCCGAGCGCGACCTTGAGGCGCTTTTCACCCTCCTTTTTCTCAAGCCCGGCCGAGAGTTTCATGGCGGAGAGGTATCTGGAGGAGGCCATCGCGGCAATGTTCCCTGGCAGAGAAAGCGCTTGTTCCATGATCTCCTCGTAACAGCCGGAAAGGTCGGCCAGCAGGGATTCGCACGCTTCACCGAACAGCGCTGCGGATGCGTCAGCCGTGATGGCTTCCGGGGGCGCGTCAAGGAGTGCCTTGAGCCCGGCCGAGACGATGCGGTGCACCGGCCTGAGGCTCATGGAGAGCGCTTCGAGTTCAATCGAGGCTGCTCCGCGTCCGCCAAGGTCGTCGCAAACCCTGTCGTAGGGCTTGAGCCTTGAGGGGCGCACCACCCTGAAGTCCAGGAACACATTGTAGCGGTATCCCTGCAGGGATACCTTGAGTCCGTTGTCGCGGATACCCGTACAGGAACGGATGAACTCCAGCTGGCTTGCGTGATCCCTGAAAACGACATAGTCATCCTGGTCGTCAGGCAGCGCAAGCGCGTCGAGGAGCCGGGTCTGCATGATCGAACCGTCGCGGAGATAACCGGCAGACAACCGGATCCATCCCTCTGCGGCATCATAGCGGTTGTTGAAGAGGACAAGGGCCTGCTCGTCTCCGAGCCGGTTGGAGTAGGCGAACACATGTTCGTTCACGTTGCCGTCAGTACCGTAGACATCGAACAGGTAAAAGTTGTTCACCTCTGCAAACAGCCGCCTCAGCTTCATGATGGGGAAGATCTCCCGGTAGTGCCGACTGACCAACTCCTCGTCCGGGTACTCATCGTAGTAGGCGCGGGCATACTCCATGCCGTACTTCTCGGTCAGCCCCTCCACCTGTCCGTGTCCAATCATCGGCAGTCCTGGAAGGGTAATCATCATCATGCACACGCCGACATACTTGTCCCCCTTGCCGAACTGGGCGATGGCGGTGTCTTCGTCGGGGTTGTTCATGAAGTTGACATATCGCTTCAGGATTTCGGCGTCGAACTCGAGGGTCTTTTTGATGAGCTGCCGGTAACTGGCGTTGTCCTCCTTCTTGAGCATGTGCATGAAGGCACTGTTGTAGACGCGGTGCATGCCGAGGGTTCTGACGAAATAACCCTCAAGCATCCAGAACGCTTCAGCAAGGAGGAGCGTGTCCGGCACCTCCTCCTTGACCCGGTCCACCACCTCCCGCCAGAACTCTTCGGGTATGGCCGCCTCGAAGTCGGCCATACTCATGGCGAAGGCACCGCGTGACGGTACTCCTGCGGTGTGGCCCTGCAACGGGAACCAGAGTCTCTGGATGTGCATCTTGGCAAGCACCATTGCGGCGTCGAACCTGATGACCGGGAACATCCTGGCGACATGAAGGATCTGCTGGATAACTCCTTCCCGGACTTCCGGATCAAGGAAGTTGAGCTGGGCGGTGTCGTTCCATGGCATGTTGGTGCCGTCGTTACCGTGGTAGATATACCTCGTGTCCCCAGTCAGGTAGTCGACCCGCTTGAAGGTCACCGCAGCGTCGGACCGGTTCCAGTAGCCGTCCTCGATGTGGATGCCGTAGCGGCTGTCACTGCTGAGGTTGGGGCCGTTGTAGCTGTAATTGGGGTAGGGAGGTTCCTTGGTGCTGAGAAACCAGTCGGGTTTCTGTCTGACGAGCTCGGAATCGATACCGGTGTGATTCGGGACCATGTCGCTTGCGAGGCGGATGCCTCGTTGGATGGCCCGGTTCCTGAGGTCGAGGTAGCCGTCATAACCGCCGATCTCACGAGCGATTTCATAGTTCTCGAGGGCGTACGCGGAAGCCTTGGCTTCCGGGTTACCATGTATCTGCTTGATCATCTGCGATGCATGGCTTCTCTCCCAGAGGCCGATGAGCCAGAGGGCGGTGAACCCGCGTTCGGCAAGGAGGTCGAGTTCGCGGTCAGGTATGTCCTGGAGGCGGCGGACTGGGAATCCGTAGCTCCGGCTGAGCTGGTCGAGCCACACATAGGTGCTTTTGGCAATCATGACCACCTCCGGCATCCATGAGGAGTCATGGGAGTACCTGGCCGGCGCATCGTCAAGGTTTGCATAGCTTGGGACGTGCGACTCGTTTGCCGACATGCCGCCCCCCCGGTGCCCCCCACCTTCCGTGGCCAGTTTTTCGAAAAAGAGGTAGCGGTCCTCGTCTTCGATCAGGGTGATGGCGTCGTCCAGGAGGCCCCACCACGGAGAGTCCTCGAGCAGGTCGGTCCAGTGCAGGCGGATGTACCTGAGCTGCGCCAAGAGGGAATCGGGAGCGTTCCGCATCGGGCGGGTGAGCAGTTCCGCGAGGTCGACCTGTTCATTGCCTACGGGCCCGGCTTCCGACATGGCGTGCTGCATTGCCGAGATCAGGTGCGGATAGGTGCGGTTTTCGCGAAGCTCGCTGTCGGTCAGGAGGTCTGAAAATGGTTCCAGCGCCGGGTTCTGGTTGTTCAGCCAGACCAGGTAGGACTCTTCGATGGCGTTGAGCAGGTTCGTGGTCGTGTTCAGGTACTTTTCGGTTTTTGTCGGGCTGCGGTACAGCTCGCTTGGCGGAAAGAGATCCAGAAAACCGCTCAGGTAAGCTCTGGTGTGCCAGGCTGAGGTATCACGTTCGGCAAAGGAGAGTGCGGCCGAAGAGAGGGTGTCGACCTTGGTCAGAATATGGTGGAACATCTCGTGCAGCAGTTTCATCCCGTGGAACTGCGCAGGGAGCAGCTTTTTTGCTTCGGCACCCTTCAGGAGGGTGATGCGCCGGTTGATCGATTCGGTCAGTACTTCAGCCTGTTTCAGGGCCTCATGACGATCGGCAGGAAGCGACAGCACGGCAGGATCGTCCAGATGGTAAAGGTCTCTGGCCGTACGGTTGATATAGAAATGTTCTTTGGCCTGGGATTTGGTTTTGGTGCTCATTGCCGGTATTGCGTACTCAGGGTTTTACGGCGAAGCCCCAGTGGTTCTGGAAGTTGGCTTGCCTGTTGTTTGAAGAAGTTACGCAATAATATCCACGGGTGAAACCGCAAAGCAATGCGCGGTCAGGCTGGTAACGCATCCGTTTCTCATGTTGAGACAGTTTGTGCCGTTCTTGTCGATTCCACACCTTTCGCCGGTTCGCCGTCGATGGCCCGGACATGCATGTCCAGACTGCATGTCGGGATGATAACGGTCGACTGGCACGCTATTTGACAAACTACTGTCAAAGCGGCAGCCCGTTGTTTTCCGCCCATGTCCGTGCATGTCCGTGACTGGAGGATGCCGATCGGTGCAAACGGGGGAATTCTCATTATCAAAACGATCATGACACCTGAGCTCATCATAGCCATTGAGGCATGCCTGAAAGCCGGCAGGGCAATTGCGAGGCACGACTGCCGCGTACCGGTTCACGTTGGTGGGGATGATGAGGGATATGCTCCCGACGATGCAGGTATGGAGTCACATCAGTTGATCACGCAGACCCTTTCTGTGACCGGGTTGCCGATCCTGAGTGAACATGGCGAGCGTGTGCCTTATGAGGTCCGGTCGGGCTGGCAGCAGTTCTGGCTCGTTTCACCACTCGACAATGTCGACGAGTTCATGGATTGTTCCGGAGAGTATACGGTGAGCGTCGCGCTCGTCGAGGGTCACGAGCCGGTGCTCGGGGTGGTGTATGCTCCGGCCAAGGACGAACTTTTTTGTGCCAGCAGGGAATCGGGAGCTTTTCGGATAAGGGATGCAAGCAGCGCGATCGCCGACACCAGCCGTCTGTTGCGTTCGTCCGGAAGTGGAGAGTTTTTCGGCCCACGATCGTGCCGGATTCTTGTCAGCCGTTCCTGCAATGAGGAGATGGTGCTCAGCTACATGGACGATCCTGGCAAAGGGTATCTGAAGATCGATGTCGTGCCGAAGGGCGGCGCCATGAAGTTGTGTCAGGTCGCGGCCGGAGATGCCGACATCTATCCCTGCCTTGAGGCTACGTTTGAGTGGGAGACGGCTGCAGGTCATGCCATTCTCAAGGCGGTCGGCATGAGCGTGCTTGATATCCGCACCGGAGAGGAACTGAGCTATAACAAGCCGGACCTGCTCAATCCCGGGTTCATCGCCAAGTGAAGCGCAATGTGCTGACCGGCAGAAGGGGAGCATCTTTGCGATAGTTCTCGACATATTTACCTATATTACATACATATAACCTGAAATGTCCGACAGGACAGTCAGCACATGGTATTGTCCATCCGAAATTCATCGCTTGCATGAAAGGAATCATTCTCGCTGGGGGTTCCGGCACCCGTCTCTATCCGGTGACCAGAGGCATATCGAAACAGCTCCTTCCGGTCTACGACAAACCGATGATTTACTACCCGCTCACGACGCTGATGCTGGCGGGAATACGTGATATTCTCATCATTACCACTCCCGAAGACCAGCCCTCATTCGTCAAGCTGCTGGGTGACGGCAGCGATTGGGGTATATCGCTCAGCTATACGATTCAGCCCTCTCCGGACGGTCTTGCCCAGGCCTTCATACTGGGCAGGGAGTTTATCGGAGGGGACGATGTCTGCCTGGTGCTGGGGGACAATATCTTTTTCGGATACGGTTTCAGCGCTATGCTCGAACAGGCGGTCAGCAGTGTAACCGATGAGCGCAAGGCTATGGTGTTCGGCTATTATGTCAGCGACCCGGAACGTTATGGAGTGGTGGAGTTCGATCAGAAGGGACAGGTGATTTCCATCGTGGAAAAACCGGAAAATCCGAAATCCAGTTATGCCGTGGTCGGCCTCTATTTCTATCCGAACGATGTGGTTGATGTCGCTGCCACCATCCGACCTTCGGCAAGGGGCGAGCTCGAAATCACGTCGGTCAACGACGCCTACCTTCAGCGCGGAGATCTCTCCTGCTCCATTATGGGCAGGGGGTTCGCGTGGCTCGATACCGGGACCCATGATTCGTTCCAGCAGGCCGGCAACTTCATCGAAACCGTCGAGAAGCGGCAGGGCCTGAAGGTTGCCTGTCCCGAGGAGATAGCCTGGCGCCGGGGGTGGATCGGCGACGAGGATCTCGAACGCCTGATGGCTCCCCTCATCAAGAACCAGTACGGTCAATATCTGAAAAAACTTCTGACGCTGGGGCCTGATGGTCCGGCCTGAAGCTCGTATGCTGCAAAACGACCTTTTCAGATTGTCATCGATCATTTTTCCTGATTGCATTTCATGAACGTTATTCAGACCGCATTGCCGGATGTCCTGCTGTTCGAACCCCGTGTTTTCGGTGACGAACGAGGCTATTTTTTCGAATCGTTCCGCCTCGATGTGTTCGAGCGTCATGCAGGGCCGAGGCGTTTCGTGCAGGACAACGAGTCCTTATCGCGTCATGGGGTGCTGCGCGGGTTGCATTACCAGAAATCGCCCCATACGCAGGGCAAGCTTGTCCGCGCCATCAGGGGTACCGTGCTCGATGTGGCTGTCGATATCCGCAGGGGCTCGCCAACCTGGGGTAAGCATGTCGCCGAGGTGCTGAGCGGGGAGAACCACCGGATGATGTGGATTCCGCCGGGTTTCGCCCACGGGTTCGCCGTGCTCAGTGATACGGCGCTCTTCAGTTACAAGTGCGATGCCTATTACGCACCGGAATCCGATGCAGGCGTTGCCTGGAACGATCCGGAGATCGGCGTCGACTGGCGGATTGCGCCGGGGGATGTCAGCCTTTCGGCAAAGGATGCCGGGCAGCCTCGACTCTGTGATATCGAGGGGCTCGACCTGCCGTTCTGAACGTGCCCTTTTCGATAAATTTTCAAGTGTCTCCCATCAACTGTCGTCTATGAACATACTGGTGACCGGAAGCCTGGGTCAGCTTGGCTCCGAACTGCACGAGCTGCAGTCATCACAGCGAACCCATCGCTTTTTCTTTACTGACCTGCCCGAGTTCGATATCACCGATGTCGACGCTGCTACGGCATTCTGCCGTGAGCATGAGATCGGCGCTGTCGTGAATTGTGCGGCGTATACGGCAGTCGACAGGGCTGAAAACGAAGTTGCCGCTGCGTTCAGGGTGAATCGGGACGGAGCTGCCGCACTGGCCAATGCAGCGAAGGCTGTCGGTGCCCTCCTCCTGCATATCTCCACGGATTACGTCTTTGACGGCGAAAGCTGCCGCCCCTATAGCGAGAGCGATCCGGTGTCTCCCGGTGGGGTGTACGGTCAGTCCAAATGGGAGGGCGAGGAGGCGATCCGCAGGATCGGCCCCTCGTACATGATCATCCGTACTTCATGGCTCTATTCGGCCTATGGCCAGAACTTTGTGAAAACCATGCTCCGGCTCGGGCGTGAGCGCGAGTCGCTCGGTGTGGTGTTTGACCAGACGGGGACCCCGACGTATGCCCGGGATCTGGCTTCGGCAATCATCAGGATTCTCGAGCGGTTCGACCCGAAGCGCCGGTATGCCGAGACCTATCACTATTCGAACGAGGGGGTCTGTTCCTGGTATGATTTCGCCACGGCGATCATGCATGCCGCCGGTCTTTCCTGCCGGGTGAACCCGATTGAAACGGCTGACTATCCGACACCCGCCAGGCGACCGCACTTCACGGTGCTGAACAAACGGAAGATCAGGGAGGCCTGGGAGCTCGACATTCCGCATTGGCACGAGGCGCTGCTGAAGATGCTCGGGGGGATGGAAAAGGAAGAACCGGGCTGATCCGGCTGATCAGTCCAATTCATAATCACCAACAATGTTACAGCCAATGCACATTCTCATAACCGGCGGAGCTGGCTTCATCGGCTCACATGTCGTCAGGCATCTCCTGAATACCTATCCGTCCTACACGATAACCAACCTCGACAAGCTGACCTACGCCGGGAACCTGGCCAACCTGAAGGATGTCGACGGCTCCCCGAACTACCGTTTCGTCAAGGGAGACATCACCGATGCGGCGTTTCTCGCGAAGCTGTTCGCTGAAAACCGCTTCGACGGCGTCATCCATCTGGCCGCCGAGTCGCACGTGGACCGCTCGATTGCCTCTCCGGTGGAGTTTGTGCTGGCAAACGTGCTCGGGACGGTCAACCTGCTCAATGCAGCCCGGGTGTCATGGGATGGTGATTTCGAGGGCAAGCGCTTCTACCATGTCTCCACCGACGAGGTCTACGGCACGCTTGGCCGCGAAGGGATGTTCACCGAAACGACTCCCTACGATCCGCACAGCCCCTATTCGGCCTCCAAAGCCTCTTCGGACCATTTTGTCAGGGCCTTCAGCGACACCTACGGCCTTCCGGTGGTCATCAGCAACTGCTCGAACAACTATGGCTCCTGCCAGTTTCCCGAGAAGCTGATACCCCTGTTCATCAACAACATCCGCCACGGAAAGCCGCTCCCGGTCTACGGCAAGGGCGAGAACGTGCGGGACTGGCTATGGGTGGTCGATCACGCACGTGCCATCGATGTGATCTATCATCAGGGCAAGAGCGGAGAGACCTACAACATTGGGGGTCATAACGAATGGACCAACATCGATCTCATCAAGCTGCTCTGCGGGATCATGGATCGGAAGCTTGTCCGTGAGCCCGGCACCTCAGCATCGCTGATCACCTACGTGACCGACAGGGCCGGGCACGACCTTCGCTACGCCATCGATGCGTCGAAGCTGCAGCGCGATCTCGGCTGGGTGCCTTCGCTGACTTTCGAGGAGGGGCTGGAACAGACGGTCGACTGGTATCTGTCGAACCAGGAGTGGCTTGACGAGGTGACCTCAGGCGCCTATCAGCGCTACTACGAGGAGATGTACGCCGGCCGGTGACGCTCTTCAGGTAGAGCATTGTAATCCATACTTCAACTTATCCGTAACGTTTCGACTCATGATCATACCAGTCATTCTCAGCGGTGGTTCAGGAACGAGGCTGTGGCCCTTGTCGAGGGCCATGTATCCGAAGCAGTTGCTGCCGCTTGTTGGCGACCGGACGATGTTGCAGGATACGGCCCTGCGCATGTCGTCGGTTGAGGATGTGGGGCCCATCACCTGCGTGTGCAATGAAGAGCACCGTTTTCTGGTTGCCGAACAGCTCAGGGCGCTCGATCTGGGCCAACCGACCATCGTGCTGGAGCCCTGCGGACGGAACACCGCTCCTGCTGCTGCCGTAGCGGCGCTGCTGCTTGCCGGAAAAGAGCAGGATACGCTCATGCTGCTCATGCCGGCAGACCATGTGATGATCGATAAGGAGGCGTTCGCCGCAGCGATCGTCAAGGGCCGGGCCGCAGCCGAAGATGGAGCTCTGGTCACGTTCGGCATCGTTCCTTCGGCGCCCGAGACGGGGTATGGCTACATCAGGGTGGCCTCGGGCCAGGGCCGTTCCGGGGAGGCCTGTCCGGTGCTCGATTTCGTCGAGAAGCCGAACCGCTCGAAAGCCGAAGAGTACCTCGCATCCGGAGACTATTTCTGGAACAGCGGCATGTTCCTGTTCAGGCCTGAAACCTATTTGAAGGAGCTCGAAACAACGGCTCCCGGGATTCTCTCCGCCTGCCGTGAGGCCCTCCGCCTGTCGAAGCGCGATCTTGATTTCCTCCGTCTCGATCCGGATGCATTCTCCGCCTGTTCATCCGATTCGATTGACTACGCGGTCATGGAAAAGACCCGCCACGCAGTGGTCGTGCCCCTTGATGCCGGCTGGAGCGATGTGGGCGCATGGTCGTCGCTCTGGGAGGTACAGGACCACGATGCTGAAGGTAACGTCAAACGCGGCGACGTGCTGATGCACGAAGTCCGAAACAGCTATGTTCACGCGACCAGCCGATTGGTCGCTGCAATCGGCATCCAGGACCACGTGATCGTCGAAACGGCAGATGCCGTGCTTGTGGCCTCGAAGGACCGGGTGCAGGAGGTGAAGAAGATCGTTGACGAGCTTGTTCGCCAGAAGCGGGACGAACCGATGATACATCGACGGGTCTACCGTCCGTGGGGCTCCTATGAAACGGTTGACCAGGGTGACCGTTTCAAGGTCAAGCGTATCACGGTCAAGCCGGGAGCGGCGCTCTCACTGCAGATGCACCATCATCGTGCCGAGCACTGGATCGTGGTGACTGGCACGGCGCTGGTGACCGTAGAAGATCAACGGATCGATCTCGGGGCGAACCAGTCGACCTACATCCCCGTTGGGGCGCGCCACCGTCTGGAGAACAGCGGTGCGGTTCCGCTCGAACTGATCGAAGTGCAGTCGGGGGATTATCTCGGGGAGGACGACATTGTCCGGTTCGAGGATAATTACGGCCGGGCGTGAATGGAGGAAGAGGTGACGCGTAACGCGTGACACGTGACGCGAAGGAGTTGCAAGCTCTGGGGGCGTTGAGCTCCAGCGCGACATGAAGCCGAAGGCGTCACATCGTGAGGGATCAGTGACGGGTAGCGACCGAATGGGTCCGATGGAAGAATCAGGACGATTCCTCCTTGTCACTGCTTACTGGTTACTCGTCCTGCTTTGAGGTCACCGATTTATATACTACATTGACCTATTAAGTTTTTTTTACAAAGCAACACAAATCCTGGCATCATATGGCTGAAGAAATGAAATCTTCCGCTCCAGCAAAGAGCGGTAACGATGTCGTGAAAGGCGATTTCGCGACCATCCTCGTCGGCGTGGGCACCATGCTCGACAATACGCTGACTCCGCTGGGCAAGGTGGTAGCCCAGACGCTCGATTCGATGACGGTCGTTGCAAAGCAGATTCTCGACGGGATTACCGCGTCACTCAACCAGAAAAAGTGAACCTTGGCCGTGCCGGGTTTCCGGACAAGCGGCCGATGGATTGACCCTTGAAAAGGCAGGCTTTCGAAGTAAGGTCCTGCCTTTCTCTTTTCCTGCCGATTCTCGTATATTCTGTCTTTTCCGCAGTGCCGGCGATGACCGCTCTGCCAATGAATTCCAGATCGATTCCTCAAAGCCATGCCCGATACCTATCCCGAGTTTCCTTCCAGTCTTTCCTACAGCTTCATGGAGGCCGAAATCCAGCAGTTCTGGGCCGAACACCGGATTTTCCGGAAGAGCCTCGAAAAGGACGCTCCACAGGGGATCTACTCCTTCTACGAAGGGCCTCCGACGGTCAACGGCAAGCCCGGTGTGCACCATGTCTTCAGCCGGACCATCAAGGATGTGGTCTGCCGGTACAAGGCCATGCAGGGTTTCCGGGTTCCGAGGAAGGCCGGCTGGGACACCCACGGCCTGCCGGTAGAGATCTCGGTCGAGAAGAAGCTCGGCCTGAAGAATAAGGCACAGGTCGAGGAGTACGGCGAAGGGGAGTTCAACCGTGAGGCACGCGATCTGGTCTATCACCACATCGAGGACAACCGCGAGGGTTGGGGCAAGCTGACCGAACAGATGGGGTACTGGGTCGACATGGACAGCCCGTACATCACCTGTGACAACAACTATATCGAGTCGGTCTGGTGGGCTCTGAAAACCATCTTCGACAAAGGGTTGATCTACAAGGATTACAAGATTGTCCCTCAGGATCCCAAGTCCGAGACGGTGCTGAGCTCGCACGAACTGGCCCTTGGCTACAAGGAGGTGCAGGACCCGAGCGTTTACGTCAGGTTCCGCCTGAAGGGTTCCGAAGGGAGCCTCTTGGTCTGGACCACCACCCCGTGGACCCTGATCTCCAATGTCGCGCTGGCCGTCGGCGCCGACATCGACTATGTCCGGGTTCGCCATGCCGAAACCGGCGAAGTACTGATCCTGGCCGAATCGCGACTGCAGGTGCTCGTCGAAAAGATCGGCGACGAATCCGCGTGGCAGGTGACCGGGAAGATGAAAGGCCGTGATCTCGAAAACCTCGAATACGAACCCCTGTTCAACTATTTCCGCCCCGAAAGGAGATGCTGGTATGTGACTACCGGTGAGTTTGTTTCGACCGGCGACGGTACCGGGATCGTGCACATCGCTCCGGCGTTCGGCGCGGACGACTACGAGCTGGCGAAGAAAAAAGAGTTGCCGATGCTCCAGCCGGTAGCCCGTAACGGCTGCTTCACGGCCGAGGTTCCCGATTACGAGGGGATGTTCTTCAAGGACGCCGACCAGCCGATCATGCGCCGCCTGAAGGAGGAGGGCAAGCTTTACCGGAGGGAGACCATTACCCACACCTATCCGTTCTCATGGCGGTATGACGTTCCGGTGATCTACTATGCCCGCGAGTCCTGGTACATCCGCACCACCGAGATCGCCGCGCGGATGGTCGAACTGAACAAAACCATCAACTGGAATCCGCCGGAGATCGGTACCGGACGGTTCGGCAACTGGCTAGAGGAGAACAAGGACTGGGCTTTGTCGCGGGAACGCTTCTGGGGTTCGCCACTGCCCATCTGGGTGTCCGAGGAGTTCTCGATCGGCGACGGCCCGGCTTCCGGAAAACTTTTCGCTGTCGGCTCGGTGGCCGAACTTCGCGAGGGGCTCATCGACATCGACGGCAACCCGATGACGCTTGGCGAAGCGCTCGACAGCGGAGCCGTCGAACTCGACCTGCACAAGCCCTTCGTCGACCGGGTCTACTTCATCAGGGATGGCAAGCGTTACCACCGGACCCCCGAACTGATCGACGTCTGGTTCGACAGTGGCTCCATGCCCTTCGCGCAGTTGCACTATCCCTTCGAAAACCGGGAACTGTTCGACAAGACCTTCCCGGCGGACTTCATCGCCGAGGGTGTCGACCAGACCCGCGGCTGGTTCTATACCCTGCATGCGATCGCGACGCTCATCTTCGACCGTCCGGCATACAAGAACCTGATTGTCAATGGCCACATTCTCGACAAGAACGGGCAGAAGATGTCCAAATCGAAGGGGAACGTGGTCGATCCGTTCGAGACGATGGGCAAGTACGGTGCCGATGCGATCCGCTGGTACCTCATGGTGACCAGCCCGCCATGGCGTCCGAAGCTCTTCAACGCCGAGGAGATCGAGGAGGAGCAGCGACGCTTCTTCAGGGCTTTCGTCAACAGCTACAACTTTTTCGTGCTCTACGCCAACGTCGATGCCTTCACCTTCTCAGAAGCGGAGATCCCGACTGCGGAGCGTTCCGAGCTCGACCGCTGGATCCTCTCTTGCCTGAACACCCTCGTCGAGAACGTGCGTCAGCGCATGGAGCAGTACGACCTTACCGGAGCATCGAGGCTCATCAACGAGTTCGCGGTCGACGACCTGTCGAACTGGTATATCCGCCGCTCGCGCAAGCGGTTCTGGAAGGGGAGCATGGGGCCAGACAAACTCTCGGCCTACCAGACGCTCTCCACGGTGCTCATGACCCTGGCGAAGCTGCTCGCCCCGTTCACTCCCTTCATCGCCGAGCGTATCTACCTGAACCTCAACGGTGTCTCCGGCAGGGAGTCCGCCGAATCGGTCCACCTGGCCGACTATCCGGCGCCCGAGGGCTCAATGGTCGACCGTCCGCTCGAAGAGCGCATGAAGAAGGCCCAGATCATCACCTCGCTGGTCAGGACCATGCGCGAGAAGGCCTCCATCAAGGTCCGCCAGCCGCTCAGGCGCATCCTTCTCGCCGTGGACGACTCCTCATCCAGGGCGGCGTACGAACTGGTGGCCGATATCATCATGGAGGAGGTCAACATCCAGAAGATCGAGTACATCGAGGACGAAGGCTCGGTGATCAGCAAGAAGGCAAAGCCGAACTTCAAGACCCTCGGGCCCCGCTTCGGCAAGGAGATGAAGGCGCTCGCCGAAGCGATCCGCATCATGGGACACAAGCAGATCTCGAGGCTCGAAAAGGAGGGGGTGCTCGACCTTGACCTCGACGGCCGCATCTTCAGCCTCACCCGTGAGGATGTGGACATCGTGCATGAAGATATCGAAGGGTGGCTCGTCGCCTCGGACGACGCGCACCGTATCATGGTGGCGCTCGATACCGAGATGACCGAAGAGCTTGAGATGCTGGGCCTCGCCCGTGAGCTGGTCAGCAGGATCCAGTCACTCCGGAAGGAGAGCGGCCTGGAGATCACCGACCGGATTGAACTCCGTATTCAGGCTACGCCAAAACTTCTGGAGGCAGTCAGGGCAAGCGATGCGTATATTATGGAAGAGACCCTCGCGACAGCCATCGGGCACTCGGCCCTGGACCCGACAGAGGCATCTGAGGGCACTGAACAGGTCAACAGTGAATTGTGCCGGCTGTCGCTTGAAAAATCGCGATAGTGATGTTATTATACTCCCTGTTTTTTTACGCTTTTGTACAGAAACCTGTAACCTTTGACCATCATGCCGAAGAAAACCAGCAGCGTTTCGAAAAGCTCATCTGAGCCATCAGAGGAAACGAGACTGACCAAAACATATCTGACCGACGAAGAGCTCGAGCACTTCAGGCAGATCCTGCTGAAGCGGCGTGAAGAGGTACTCCGCGACCTTGACATCCTGCGCTCCTCGCTGTCGGAAGAGAGTGTCGAGGATTCGATCAACTCGAACTACTCGATGCACATGGCCGACCACGGTACCGAAACGATGGACCGCGAACAGCGTTTCATGTTCATCGCCCGCGACGAGCGATACCTTCACTACATCGACCAGGCGCTCGAACGTGTCCGGAACAAGACGTATGGCATTTGTGTGAAATCTGGCAAACCGATTCCCAAGAAGCGCCTCGAAGCTGTTCCCCACACTTCCGTGAGGATCGAATTCAAGCAGACAAAGAAATAACTGGTGCCATCCGGTTCCAGAAACAGCAAAGGAGCTCGACGAGCTCCTTTGCTGTTTCTGGAAGACATTGACGACGGCCATCATCTCCTAATCGTTCTCCTCCTTGTCCGTCGTGGCATCCGTCACCCTGATCGGATAGTCGCCGCTGAAGCAGGCCGTACAATAGCTGCAGGCTTCGTTTTCAAACTTGGGCACACTGTTCAGCAGCCCCTGCATCGAGAGGTATTTGAGCGAGTCGACGCCGATGTACTCCCTGATCTTTTCGATATCATCAAGTGAGTTTTCCGAATCGCTGAACATGTGGGTCAGGAGTTGCCGTTTGGTCGGGAAATCCATGCCGTAAAAACAGGGGTTGGTGATCGGCGGAGAGCTGATATGCAGGTGGATCTCGCTCGGATTCGCTTCACGAACCAGCTTGATGAGCATTTTGGCCGTCGTGCCACGGACAATCGAGTCGTCCACGAGGAGAATAGAGCGGTTCTGCAGGACGCCCCTGACGATGTTGTATTTCGACCTGACCTTGATTTCGCGACTGTGGATGCCCGGCTGGATGAAGGTCCTGCCGACATAATGGTTGCGGATGAGACCATGCTCGAAGCGGGCAGGCTTGCCCAGTTTGTTGCTTTCGCGGACAAACCCCAGGGCGGCGGTGTTTGAAGAGTCTGGCACGCTGACCACGGTCAGTTCCTTTTCGCCGGGCTCATGATCTACCGAAGACTCCCTGGCGAGATTCTTGCCGAGATTCCGCCTGATCTTGTCGACCGAGTTCTCGAAGATCGTGCTGTCAGGACGGGCAAAGTAGACGAATTCGAAAATGCAGCGGGCCTTGCGTTCGGTTGGAGGAAGGAATATCGAGACCGGCTTTTCGTTGGCGATCGCCAGGTGGTCGATCAGGAGGATTTCACCTGGTTCGATGTCCCGGATGTATTCGGCCTTGATGATATCAAAAGCACAGGTTTCACTGGCCACCACATAGGCAAGCTCACCGGTCGAAGGGTCGATTTTTTTACCCAGGGCCAGCGGTCTGACGCCGAAGGGGTCCCGAGCCGCGATCATCTGGTTGTTGGCCAGAATGACCATGGAGTATGCTCCCTCCACCTGTCTGAGCGCGGCGTAAATCTGGTGCAGCGGCTCTTTCTCCTTGCTTCTGGCCGCGAGGTGCGGGATGATCTCGGTGTCAGATGAGGCCTGGAAGATCACCCCCTGCTCGGTCAGTTCCCGGCGGAGATGTCTTGAGTTGGTCAGGTTTCCGTTGTGGGCGATGGCGAGGCTTCCGGAGCGGTACGTGAGGGAGAATGGCTGGATGTTGTTGGTGGATTTCGATGATCCTGTGGTGGAGTAGCGGTTGTGGCCTATTGCCGCATATCCGGTCAGGGCCTCGAATATCAGTTCGTCCCTGAATACCTCAGAAACCAGACCGGGACCCTTGTGCTGCTTGAATAGGGTCTTTTTTTTAGCTTTGTTGTATTCTGCGACGACGATACCTGCCGCTTCCTGACCCCTGTGTTGCAGGGAATACAGCCCATAGAAGGTATCTTCGGCTGGAGTTTTAGAATTGAAAACACCGAAAACTCCACACATAAGGGTAAAACGTTAAGTTTGGGTGAAATCTTTCGCCATTAAAATTGACAAATGGCTTCAATATATCAAGCGGAATCTCAAAATAAATACGCGCACCCCGTTGTTGACCCAGGATGCATTGGCTGAAAAAAACAAGCCGCCACCGTCGGGAAATTTCAAAAACAGGGTAAAATAACAGATTGCCCGAAAAAAGGAATTGAATGTCAGCGTCTGTCGTTATCATTTCATCATTCATAACGACAGACGGTCCGACAACGTTCAACACCTTTAACATTTATGACAGAACTCCCAAAAAAAGCAGTTCCTCCCTCGGTATGGATCTGGATCCTGGTGACCCTTCTCTGGGGGACGGTATTTTTCATAACCTCCTCGTGGATGCTTGGCGTCGCAACGCACCTCGTCGGCGAAGGGGTGTTCGACAGCGGTGCACGCGAGTGGCTTACCGTCTATTTCTGCTACGTCCCTGTGCTGATTGCGATTGCCCTTACCTCGATGGCCGTCAAGAACCTGATCGATCCCGGTTCGCTCAAGCAGATCGAGCGTCACCAGGCCGTGGCGAAAGGGACGCGTGAACGACTCTTCGTCTCCTTCGCCGGCAGCATTGCCACCAGTTTCATTTTTACCCTCCTGACGGCCGTCATGCACTCGGTTACCTCGCCGTTGACCGGTGCGGTTATCGAACTGACGCCCAAGGCGGTGGTTGCGGCAGCAACGCTGAACATCGCCGCAGGACTGGCGGCATCACTGCTGGTCGGATTCGTTTTTATGGTGACGAGGGCGGTGAGAGGCATCGGGCGGGCGTGACTGAAGGCAAAGGCCAGGGGGAGACCCCTTTCAGGCAGCGCGCCAACCCGGATGGTGAGGCAGCTGGGTCCGGTAGCGATCCGGGCCGGTTGGCCCGAAAACAGGAAAGGCGGTCACGGAGTTTCCTCTGTGACCGCCTCTTGCATTGTGGAGCTAAGGAGACTCGAACTCCTGACCCTTTGCATGCCATGCAAATGCTCTACCAACTGAGCTATAGCCCCGATTTGTAGGTCTAATTATCCGAAAAAAAACTTTGATTTGCAACAGCTTTTTTTGATTCTTTGTTATGGTTTGATTTCAAGCAAACAAACGCGTTGGCGATGGATCTCATGTACAGCATTAAAGAGGGGTTTTCAGGAATCGGACGGGCAAAGGTGCCTGCGGCCATCACCATGGTCATCGGCTTTTTTTCGCTGGTGCTGCTCGGGCTGTTCGGTACGGTCTCACTCAGCTTCTACGACCTGATTCAGGAGGTGCGTTCCCGCGTCGAGATGGAGGTCTTTTTCAGTGAAGCCACCGGCGACTCCCAGGCCTCCGTGCTCACGGAACAGATGCGGCATATCCCGGGGGTGAGCGGAGTCTCCTACGTTTCAAAGGAGGCGGCTGCGGTGCGGTTCGCCCGTGATTTCGGGGAGGACGTCGTCGGCATACTCGGGGTCAATCCGCTGCCTCGATCGGCGAAGTTGTCCATTCTGCCCGCCTATGCCGATTCGGATGGCATCGACCGGATCCGACGGAAGATATCGTCGCTTGATTACGGACTTGATATCAGGTACAACCAGGAGCACCTGTTGACGCTCGAGCGCAACGCCCGTCTGTTCACGATGCTGACGGCAGGGATCGGAGCGGTCATTGCCATTGCCACCATCGTCATGAACGCATACACGGTCAGGCTTGCCATGTATGCCCGCAGGGAAAAGATCAAGACCATGCGACTGGTCGGCGCCACCCGCGGCTTTATCAGCGCACCGTTCCTCATCGAGGGCGCGGTTCAGGGGTTGGTCTCCGGTGGTCTTGCCGCCCTTGGTATCTGGCTGATGTTCGAGCAGGCCCTCTTGCGTTACGAACCGGGCATGTACCAGGTTCTGCACCCCTCGGCGCTCATCATCTATCCAGGACTCGCACTTCTCGGTCTGCTGCTCGGCATGTTCGGCAGCAGCCTGTCGGTGGGGAGGTTTCTGAGGAGGGATTGATGGGAGGAGCTGAAGTCCGGCGTTCAAGGCACAAGGGAAGAAAATGCAAGGACTTCGTTTATCACGATCCCTGTTCCCTTTCTTCCGTTCAGACCCTTACTGTTCAGCAAATCCATAGAGCATTCGGATCTCTTCCTTCCAGCCATCGGCGTCGGGTGTTTCGAGAATCAGGGGGATCTCCTCGAGCGATGGGTGCCGCATGATGTAAGCAAAAGCCTCCATGCCGATCATTCCCTTGCCGATGCAGGCGTGCCGGTCGACCCGACTCCCCAGCGGCTGTTTGGCGTCGTTCAGGTGCATGCCTTTCAGGTAGCGCAGCCCGATCGTCCGGTCAAACTCCTCCAGCATGGCGTCAAAGGCGACAGGAGTCCGGATGTCGTAGCCGCTCGCGAAAAGATGGCAGGTGTCGAGGCAGACGCCGACCCTCGAATTATCCTCAACCCTCCCGATAATCCGTGCGATCTGATCGAACCGGAATCCAAGGTTGCTCCCTTGCCCTGCCGTGTTTTCGATGACCGCCGACACGCCGCGGGTTGTTTCGAGCGCCAGATTCACCGACTCAGCGATCAGCCGGAGCGACTCGTCTTCGCTCACCAGGTTCAGGTGGCTTCCGGGATGGAAGTTCAGCATGACGAGGCCAAGGGTTTCGGTGCGCTGCATCTCCGTGATAAAAGCTTCACGCGATTTTTGCAGCTTGTCCGGCTCCGGATGGCCGAGATTGATCAGGTAGCTGTCGTGCGGCAGGATATGTTGCGGAAGGAAGCCCGATTCGGCGCAGTTGTTTCTGAAGGCCTCGACAGAATCGGCGGTCAGCGCGGCCGAGTGCCACTGGCGCTGGTTCCGGGTGAACATGGCGAAGGCTCTGGCTCCGATCTCACGGGCGTTGACCGGGGCGTTCTGGACACCACCGGCGATGCTGACATGTGCGCCGATACGTTTCATAGGCGGGTGTTAACATGAGGGTGGTTCACAGCAAATCAAATTTAATGGTGCATTCTTGTTGTTCAGCCAGTTCACTCAACCCGACCCGCTGGCGTTGTCCCGAAGCTATACCTCAAGTTTCCGGACGATCTCCTCGTCGAGGTTCGCTGTTTCGCGAACGGCATAACCGGCCGATCTCGCCGGGCGTGTCGAGAGCATCTCGCCGAGCAGGCCGGTCGAAAAGAGCTGAACGCCGAGGATGATCAGGAGGATGCCGAGGAAAAGGATCGGGCGGTTGCTCACCGGACGATGGTTCATCAGCTTGTCGAGCGTCACGTAGAGACTGATCAGCAGTCCGGTCATGAAGCTGCCGAGTCCCATCATCCCGAAAAAGTGCATGGGTCGGCGCAGGTATCGGGTGATGAACATCACCGAGAGGAAGTCGAACAGGCCGGCGAAGAACCTCGCCGCGCCGAACTTGCTTTTGCCGTATTTGCGGGGATGGTGCCTGACAGGCATCTCCGTCACCCGGTAGCCGTTCCAGTGGGCGATCACCGGGATGTAGCGGTGCATCTCCCCATGCAGGTCGAGCGACGCCACCAGCCTCCTCCGGTAGGCCTTCAGGCCGCAGTTGAAGTCGTGCAGCGGAATGCCGCTGAAAAGGCGGGTCGAAGAGTTGAAGAGCTTCGACGGCAGGGTTTTGGAGAGGGGGTCCTTGCGCTCCAGCTTCCAGCCGCTCACCATGTCGTACCCTTCGCGCAGCTTCATGAGGAGCGGACGGAACTCGCCCGGATCGTCCTGCAGGTCGGCGTCCATCGTGATGACCATCTCGCCAGATGCCGCCCGGAATCCTGCCGACAGCGCGGCGGTCTTCCCATAGTTCCTCCTGAACGAGATCAACCGTATTTCAGGCCGTTCGGTGATCATCTCCCTGACGAGATCCGCCGAACCGTCGGTAGAACCGTCGTCAACCATGATCACTTCGAATCCGGTATGCTCTCCGAAGCTCTCGGGGAGCGCAGGGTTATCGAGTGCCTCGAACAGCCGACGCTTCAGTTCAGGGAGCGATTCCCGTTCATTGAACAGCGGCACGATCACCGTGAGGGCGGTCATCTTACACCCCCCTCGTTTCAGGTGGCCAGATGTACTTGTGCAACTGAAGCTGCATCCGGACGGGCAGTCGGTCTTCGAGGATCCATTCGGCGAGTCGCTGCAGTTCAAGTTTGCCGAACACCGCACCGAAGAGGATTGTACAGCTTCCGGCCAGCCGGTGGGCGCTGATGAACTCCCGGGCCCAGAGATAATCCTCCCGGGAAGCGAGAACGAACTTGAACTCGAAGCGGCTGGGCGAGCGAAGGGCGAGCGGCAGGTTGTCGAGGCAGTTCTCCTCCGCGACGCCGGAAGAAGGAGCCTTGACGTCGAGGATGATCCGTACGCGCGGGTCGACCCTGTCCACAGGGAGGAATCCGCCGGTTTCGAGCAGCACGTGCGGGCAACGGTCGCACAGGGCTTCGAGCAGGGGGTAGGAGCCCGGCTGCAAGAGCGGCTCTCCGCCGGTGACCTCGATGCAGGCCGCGCCGAAGGCCATCGCCTGTTCCAAGGCTGCTCTGACCGTCATGGTTTGACCCAACGCTTCTGCATAGGTGGTGTCGCAGAAGCGGCAACCGTGACCGCACCCTGCAAGACGGATGAAGGCGCAGGTCCATCCTGCGAACGTGGATTCACCCTGGATGGAGTGGAAGATCTCGCTGACGAGGATGTCAGGGCCGTTGCTCATGGTTCTCCTGCAAGCAGTTGTTCCAGAGCGTCGGGATAGAGGAGGTGCTCGCATGCCAGCACCCGACCGGCAAGGGACTCGGGGGTGTCGCCCGGAAGCACCGGAACCGTTCGCTGCAAGAGTATCCGTCCCTTGTCGTACTCTTTGTTGACGAGATGGACCGTGGCGCCGCTTTCGCTTTCGCCGGCCGCGATCACGGCCGTGTGGACGCGGATGCCGTACATGCCTTCTCCGCCGAATTTCGGGAGGAGAGCCGGATGAACGTTCAGGATCCGGTCGGCATAGGCTGCCACCACCGCATCGGGCACCTTGCGCATATAGCCGGCCAGGAGGACGAGGCCGATCCCCCGCGCTTTCAACGCCCTGAGCATCGCCTCTTCAAACTCCTCGAAAGAACCGAACTGCCTTTCGGACAGGTGCAGGGTTTCCACCCCCTTTTCCTCTGCGAACTCGAACGCACCGCACTGCGGGCGGTTTGAGACGCACAGCACGATCTCAGCCGGCAGTTCCCGCTCATGGATCGCTTCGTGGAGGGCCCTGAAGTTGGAACCCGTTCCCGAGCAGAACACCGCCAGTCGTGTTATGTTGTCAGCCATTCAGGTACGTGCAACGGTTTGGGGATACTCCCCCTAATATGCACCTAACCGCCCCTTTTTTCAAACGTTTCCTCCCTGACGCACGTCGACCCAGGACAAACAGGGGACGCTCACAACAAATTG
>JAAXXR010000121.1 GCA_013334335.1 Chlorobiaceae bacterium | reverse complement strand
GCCTGGCGCCCTCCTCCATACCAGAGGACGGCCGTTTCGTGCGGCTGCGCCGGGCGGCCAATCTGGCCTCCGGAGGAGTCCCTGAAGGAGTTCTCGACAAGATCCACCCCGATAACAGACGCCTTGCGGAGCGGGCCGCGGAAGTACTGCGGCTGGATATCGCCGGCGTCGATCTGCTGCTGCCGGACATCAGCCGGTCGTGGCGGGAAACCGGCGGAGTCGTCTGCGAGGTCAATGCGCAGCCGAATCTGGGGGGACAGACTCTGGGAGGAACACTGTACGCCCGTATCCTCGGCAAGCTGGTAACCGGCAGCGGGCGGATTCCGGCTGCCGTGGTTTTGGGCTCCGCGCAATCAGGTACGCTGGTGCGCGATCTCGAAACGCGGCTGCTGCAGAAGGGAGCTGTTCCCGGATGCCACGATGCGTCAGGAGTGAGGGTGAACGGAGAGATAATTCGGGACGGCGACCTCGATCCCTTCTCTGCGGGAAAAATGCTGACCCTGGACAGAACTGCGGATGCGATGGTGCTGAGCGTGGACGACGGCCGCGTGCTCTCGACAGGGCTGCCATTTGCGAGGTTCGACCTGCTGGTGCTGGCAGGAAAGCCTGATCCTGCAATACCGATGTTCGAGCTGCTGGAACTCCTGCTCCCCTGCTGCGACGGAAAGATTTTCATCATCGAAGGTGCGGCATGGGAAACCGACAGCCTCAGGCATCTGACGACTGCCCTGTGGGAACCGGAGGCTTCGCCCGATAAGGCCATGGAACTCGTCACCGCCGCCATGCTTGCCGATATCCCTCAGGCATGACCAGCTCGCGCTCTTTTCCCGAAACGGAACATCCAGAGCTGCATAATCAGACCACCCGGAAAGAGCTTACAGAAGCACCTTCAGCTTTCGTCCGCCGGTTACGGCAAACCCTTCACGTTCATAAAATTCAAGGGCGCTTTGAAACTGAGGGAGCGGAGGCGTGGTAACCTCCAGACGCTTCCAGCTTCGGACCGCGCCGAAAGACTTCGCCTCCGACACGAGACGAAACCCAAGTCCGCGGTTTCGGAATTCAGGGCGCACGTAGAGCTCCGGGATAGTGCCGAATACCCCCTCGGCATAGAGCGCATAACTTTCACACAGGGCGATGAACCCGGCAGCCTCTCCTTCCCCGCTGCGGGCTACGAATACGAAGTACTTTCCGCGATCGAGAAAATCCCCGAGCCTCGAAAGCGTTTCGGCAATGTCGAAATTGAACGCCTGCTCGCCTGTGGCCAGCATGATTTCCTTCAGCAGTTCGCCAACCATTGCCGCGACCTCCGGCACATCTTCGGGTGCCGCTGCCTGAATCATGAATGTCATGTTCATATAAATGTTTATCGGAGAGAAAACTTCCGCTGCAGAAAGGCGGGAATCTCTTCCCTCCTGATCGTCAGTTCCAAAAACCTGCCTTCGGAAACGGATTTGAAGCGGTTGCCGACAAGGACCTCTTTACCTGAGGGCGTCTGCAGCACAACCATGAGCGAGCGCACGAAAATCGAATCCGGATGGGTCGAGTTCAGATGGTTGGCCGGCTGAAAATCCACCCACTCCTGCGGGGAAAGATTGAACTCGTAGAGATTTTTCCAGGAACCATCGTCAAGCGACTGCAGAAGATACTCCCCTTCCGGGCTCTTCGAGAGCCTGAAGGTGTCGAAATCCTGCCTGATCCCGCGGTCGAGGTCGCATATGTCGAGCGGCTCGCGTATGCCGTAACTGCCGAAACCCAGATCGCAGAGCCATTGCCCGCCATCTATCGCTGCGACCACAGCCATATGCGTTTTCGGACGCCGGACAGGATAGGTCATCGGGCGGGCGGCCACGAACCGGTACGGGATGCCCAGCGCATCGAGCGCCATGGCGAACAGTCCGTTCACCTCGTAGCAGTACCCGCCCCGACGACGATCGACGATTTTCGCGTAAATCTCTTCGGGTACGAGCGAGACGACCTTTCCCCGCTGCACATCAAGATTTTCGAACGGCACCGTAAAGAGCTGGGAGCGCATCATGCCCTTCAGTGTGGCAAAGTCCGCAGCAGCCTTTCCCCTGAATCCTGTCCGGGAAAAATATGCCTCGATGTTGAAGTTCGTTGCTTGCATGAGTCTAACAATCAGGGTTCCGCGGACCACGCCGCAGCGGGTTTCTGTGCCCACACCCACGCGATGAAATCGGTCATGGGCGGCTCGATGCCGAGTTCCCGCAGCCGTGCGTTCACCTGTCCCCGGTGGTAGGCCGTGTGCGCAAAAACCTGAACAGTGCAAGGATATCCATGAAGGCTTCCCTCCGGTTTACGGTTTCAGCAAAGATACGATCTGGGCAAACGAATCGACGACAAACGTTGGACCGAGAAGACAAAGTTCATCGGCGGTGTTGTTGCCCCAGGTCACGGCGCAGGTGTCGGCGGCAGCGCGCTGCCCCATCTCGATATCGTACACCGTATCGCCCACCACCATGCACTCACCCGGGGCTACGCCAAGGGT
>JAAXXR010000120.1 GCA_013334335.1 Chlorobiaceae bacterium | reverse complement strand
CGGAGTGATCACCTGAATGGCTTATCGGTCTGATTCAGCAATCAGGAGATAGACAGACGCATAATATGAATCGATTTCGATGACGATTTGGATAATCCAAGCAAACGATACGGGGAGCCGGGATCACCTCATGACATTGTGTTTTTGCCAGCTGTCATCAGCGCCCCTAAAGCCAAAGCCATGAAGTATTGCGCATACGGTACAACGTTGCCAATCCAATCTTTAGAGACCGTTTTCTGCCTTGAACTGGTTGGCCTCCCGAACAGCGGCTACAAGCTTTTCGGAAAGCCCGGGCATCTTGACGAAATCTACCCAGAGGGAATCTTCGACGATATCATGGATCTCCGATGCAATCTCAATTGCCATCCGTTTACGCTTGGCAAGCTCTTTTTTCAGCTCTTTGGCCTCTTCTGACATAATCTTTCTCCTTGTGTTTTGCCTCAGCAGGAAATGGATAATCGAGGCTGCCGAGTCAGTTGGATGATGGTGTCTGCTGTTGTTGAAGTCTTCACGGAAGCAAGGGCGGACCTCATTTCCAATAGTTTTTGTTTGCGGGGCTCTCCTCTGGTGGCCTCGAGCTTCTGGTCGCGTTCTTTGAACATCCGGTTGTCCCGGCTTTCCAGTTTTTCCTTAGGGGTAATATAGCCAATCGCGCTGTGCAAAAGATCTTCGTTGCATTCGAGCACGTGCTCGGCAATCTGGTTGGCGGCAACTTCCCGTGACGGTGCCACCTTTTGACTGGGAAGCATTCGGTCTTGATCGTCCTGTGGTACCGCTCCAGCTTGCCATTGCTCTGTTGATAGAAGGGCGAGGTCCGAACGTGACTCATCCCGGCCATCCGGATGAACTCCTTGAAGTCCTTGGAGACGAACTGCGGGCCGTTGTCGGGAGTGATCAGCGGCTTGGCTTCAACCAAATCATTTCAACGGCTTCCGCCGGATTTCAAGCCGGCGATCATGACACCAGAGCAACAACCCGTCATCTGTGCACCAACAGTAAACTGAAGTTTAGTTTGTTGTGAATGTCCCCTCTCGGTGGGGAACTTGACGTTGCTCCGGGATTGCCTATGCCGTCGGTTGCCGAAACTGCTTCCACACATCGAGAAACGAGGTCAGATGCACCGCACCGCCCTCGATCTCCTGATGCAGAAGGGTTTCCAGCAACTGCTCTTCGTGCACAAACGCATTTTCCGTGAGCCTTCCGGAAAAGTAGGCGCTCCTGAGCCACACGAGGTAGGTGGAAAGCGCGTCGAACTGGTTGTATTCGACGATTTTCCGGATCTCGCCGGAGCGCCATAAATCGACCACGTCGGAGCCGTCGGTTCCCATTTTGCCGGGAATTCCCAGCGACGTTGCCAATTCGTGGAGCGATGGGGCCGCTTTTCCGTAGCCACCGAGCTCACTCTTCAGATCGATGTTGTAGTCGCTGTATCGGGCGAAGTAATCGGCGCCTTCCCATGGCTTGTCCGGACGATGGCAGAAGGTCGGCGCGGTTACCCTGCTGGCCAGTGCCCGTTGAAACAGGATGGGCAGGTCGGCATTCGAGGAGTTGAACCCTACAAGTTGTGCCCCCTTGTTCCCGACGGCTTCAAGGAACTGCCGGATGATCGCCCCTTCCGGTTGCACGCCCTCATGCAGGCCAGGGAGGGAAATGAGCTGAAGGTTTACCCCATCACGGACCTTTTTCCGAACCACCGCCGCAATGGAGACGATCCTGCACATCACCGTTTTCAGGTACGGACGGGGATCCTCCGGCGTGGCACCGCCCTGTCGCCACATGACCTCAAGCACCTCATCATCGGAGGCCGTGTCGGGCATCCGGTAGATACGCCTGCCCGACTTTGGGTCCGGAACCCACTCGACATCGAAGACGACGACGTTATCGGCGATGAACTTGTACATGGCGACTCCTCAGAATATGCTATTGTGCCACGGACAAGCCATTTTCCGTAGCGGAAAATATATCTCCGCACCTACTGGACGCAGGCGCAAGCGACTGAGGCAATTTATACAATGCTCAACACCCGGTACCTCTTTGTACCGCATACAGACTCCGGGTATTGTGGCTGCTCTACTCAATCGCGACGCTGACTGGAGAGGAATGCATAAGCCCGACAGCATGGCTTGCCTGTATAGTCTACAAAGAGAATCCGTGATTTTCAAGGCTACGGAAGAAACCCCCTGTGTGGCGGGTCAGCCCGGGATTTCTTCGAGAAAGCGTTTACGCAGCGCTTCGGAGGGTAGCATGCACGAATCCTTTTTCCCGAAGAGCTGATACCGGTTCTGGGCTGTCAGGTCATAGATCATATCCCGCAGGGGTTCTGGAACTGCCTTGAAAACGGTGAGCAGGTTCCACGGCAGGTCGAGTCTGGCGGCGATTTCAAGGGCAGCGGCGCTTCGGGTGTAGGCCTGGCCATCCCTGACCAGCACAACCGTGTCAAGGCGCGACGTGTTGATGCCGAATTGCTTGAGCAGGGATGCGCCGAGAGGAGACTGGGCAGGGGTGAAATAGAACTGCCCGG
>JAAXXR010000011.1 GCA_013334335.1 Chlorobiaceae bacterium | reverse complement strand
CCGCCGGTCGGGTCAGGCCAGTATCGAATCGAGCAGCTGGACGTTTTCGTCCACGATGGCGGCAGATGCCTTCAACGCTTCGAGTTCAGATGCTGCCAGATCGATCTCATACACCTTTTCGACACCATTCTTGCCGAGCTTGACCGGAACACCGACAAACGTTCCGTCGATGCCGTACTCTCCGTTCAGCTGCACCGAGCAGGGCAGTACACGCTTGCGGTCGAGTACGATAGACTCGATCATCTCCACGGCGGATGAAGCCGGGGCATAGAATGCGGAGCCCTGCTTCAGGAAGTTCACGATTTCCGCTCCGCCGTTCCTGGTTCTTTCGACGAGCGCGTCGATCCGTTCCGGTGACATGAGTTCGGAGATCGGGATGCCTGCCACCGTTGTGTACTTGACGACCGGCACCATGGAGTCGCCGTGGCCGCCAAGCACACAGGCGTTGACGTCCTGCATGGAGACGTTGAGTTCCATGGCGATGAATGACCTGAAGCGGGCGGAATCGAGCACGCCGGCCATGCCGATGACTCGCTCTTTCGGCAGACGGCTTCTGACGCAGGCAACATGGGTCATGATGTCAAGCGGGTTGGAGACCACGATGATGATCGGGTTCTTCGAGTGCTCCATGATCTGGTCGGTAACATCCCTGACAATGGTGGCGTTTTTCATCAGCAGGTCTTCTCGGGTCATTCCAGGCTTTCTGGGCAGGCCGGCCGTGATGAGGACGATGTCGGAATCAGCGGTTTCACGATAGTCGTTGGTACCGACGATCTGGGTGTCGAACAGTCCTACCGGACCGGTTTCGAACATGTCGAGACCCTTGCCCTGCGGAATACCGTCGACCACATCGAGCAGGACGAGATCCCTTGCAAACTGTTTTTCTGCAAGCCTGAAGGCTGCGGTGGCGCCGACATTGCCTGCGCCGATAACGGTGATTTTCATAAGGCAGCTATGGGTTTTATTGAATTGAGCGGAGTCCGCATGCCGCTGAACACGCGGGTCGTTATGAGAACAGAAAGTACATAAAAAAAAGCAAGCCGTCCTTCAGTGGAGGTCGGCTTGCTTGAAATATACGCTGTAGTGCATGTCGGGACAAGGATCAGTCCGGGATAATGTCGATCTGCTTCTTGTTGTTGCGCCCGTTCCTGAATTTGACTGTACCGTCAACGAGTGCGAAGATGGTGTGATCCCTTCCGATACCGGCATTGTCACCCGGTTTGATTACCGTGCCACGCTGGCGGAGGATGATGGTTCCGGCGTTAACGACTGAACCTCCGGCGGCTTTGACACCAAGGTATTTCGGGTTGCTGTCGCGGCCGTTCTTCGTAGAACCGCCACCTTTTTTATGAGCCATAAGAAATAGAAATTTGTGTTGAAAATCTCGTCGTTTATACGGACAGTACTTCGACCTGGGTCATGTGCTGCCTGTGCCCGTTCCTTTTCTGGAAGCGTTTGCGGCGTTTTTTCCTGAACACGATGACTTTCTCATCCCTGACGTGCTCAAGGACCTTGACCTTGACGGTGCCTGCCGGCTGCATCGTGGACTGCGCCTGATCAACGTGCATAAGGGGCTTCACTTCAATAATATCGCCAGCGGCGGCATCCTGTCTGGGTACGAAAAGCTTGTCGCCCTGCTTTACCAGATACTGTTTGTCGGAAATCACGATCAGCGCCTGCATCATAGTCAATAGTTTAGTGATAAAGAGCTTGAATATAATGGAACTTCTTCATTTTTCAAAAAAGAGTTGGCATCAAAGAACCATGATCTACAGGAGAAAGAAGGTGACGGCCAGTACCAGGGAGAACATGGTCAGCGAGATGGCAAACAGCCGGTACCATGAGGCGAAGCGGGTCGTGTCGCAGGGGTAGGTGATCGGCTGGATTTTCCTGACGATATAGCCCATGGTCAAGGCGACCTGGACGACGAGCAGCACGATTTTCATGATCGCCCAGATGGACCAACCGTGGTAGAAATGGGTCAGGAGGAGGCCCGAGAGCACTACCGAGACGACCGCGACGTCGGCCACTTTCGTTTCGAGGCCGATGAATCTCATCAGGAGCACTTTGTACTCTTTCGCCTTATCCTCCGTGTCCGTCATGCCGGGTTCGAGGGTCTTGATCAGGAACATCGAGGCGAAGATGGTGCCGAACCAGGCGGCGAAACCGGTGATGTGCACCAGTCTGAGAATGGCGTGGAGCGTCATGGTCGGTCGGGCTTGTTCGGTTGCAGAGGTACCCCGGAAAGATATCCACTCCCCTCCAGGTTGTCAAGCATTACCGGTCGAACCGGCAACGTTTGCATTTTTGGCCGCACTGGTTTAGCTTGACCATTCAGCCGTTGCCTGACACCGCCTAACCACAACCTGACGAAGAGGATATGGTCACTTCTGACGCCGAAGCCCGGAAAAAAGAGGCGACCCCGATGATGCGTCAGTACCTCGACGTCAAGGATCGCTATCCTGACTTCCTGCTCCTGTTCCGCGTCGGTGATTTCTACGAGACCTTCTACGACGACGCACTCTCGGTTTCCTCGGCACTGAACATCGTCCTGACCCGGCGCTCCAACGGCAGTTCCGCCGAAGTTCCCATGGCAGGCTTTCCGCATCACGCCAGTGAAGGCTACATCGCAAAGCTCGTCAGGAAGGGGTTCAAAGTCGCGGTCTGCGATCAGGTGGAGGACCCTGCGCTCGCCAAAGGGATCGTGCGCAGGGAGATCACCGACATCGTCACTCCAGGCATCACCTACAGCGACAAGATCCTCGACGACCGCCACAACAACTACCTCTGCGCCGTGGCTATGCTGAAGCGTGGCCGCGAACGTCTGGCGGGTGTGGCTTACGTGGATGTCACGACGGCCGAATTCAGGATGGCAGAACTTGCTCCCGAGGGGCTTAAGGACTTTTTGCAGTCGATTCATCCGGCAGAGGTACTCCTTTCATCAAAGGAGAGGGAGCTCCGGGAGTCGCTGAAGCGGAGCCTTCACGCAGAGGCGCTGTTCTCGGAGCTCGAGGAGTGGATGTTCACCGAAGAACAGGCTTCGCGGGTGCTTGCCACCCATTTCAGGACCCACTCGATGAAGGGGTTCGGTATCGAAGGGTGCCAGGCCGGCAAGATCGCTGCTGGTGTCGTGTTGCAGTATCTCGAGGAGACGAAGCAGGGGAGCCTGCAGTACCTTGCGCGGGTCAGCCTGGTCGAAAGCGCGGAAGCCATGACGCTCGACATCCAGACACGCCGCAATCTCGAAATCATCTCTTCAATGCAGGACGGGGCACTCAACGGCAGCCTGCTCGAGGTGATCGACCGGACGAGAAACCCAATGGGTGCAAGGCTGCTCAGACGCTGGCTCCTGCAACCCCTGAAGCGGCTTGAGGCGATAACGCACCGGCACGATGCGGTCGAGGAGTTTGTCGACGATCAGCGCCTGCTTGAAGCGCTTCGCCAGATGCTCTCCGGGGTGATCGATCTGGAACGGGTGCTTTCGCGGGTCGCCACATTCCGGGCCATGCCGAGGGAGGTGCGTATGCTCGGCAGTTCGCTCGAGGTGATTCCAGGGATCAGGGCGCTGCTCTCCGGGGCGCGTTCACCGAGGCTCAGGCATCTTGCCGCCGAACTCGAAGAGCTTCCCGAACTTTCCGGTGCCATCGAGCGGGCCCTCGACCCGGAAGCCACCGGTGCGCTCCGCGAGGGCGGCTACATCCGGTCCGGGTACCATGCCGGGCTCGACGAGCTTCGCGCCATCTCCTCCGGCGCGCGCGACCGGCTGCTCGAAATCCAGCAGGAGGAGCGGCGCAAGACCTCGATCTCCACACTGAAGGTTCAGTACAACAAGGTTTTCGGCTATTACATCGAGGTCAGCAGGGCCAACAGCGACAAGGTGCCGCCCTACTTCGAGAAGAAGCAGACCCTTGTCAACGCCGAGCGATATACCATACCCGACCTGAAGGAGTACGAGGAGAAGATCCTGAACGCCGAGGAGAAGAGCCACCTCCTCGAGCACCAGCTTTTCCATGACCTTTGCGCCATGGCGGCATCCGGCGCGGCATCGATACAGAGGAGCGCCGCAGCGCTGTCCGAGCTGGATTGCCTGGCTTCATTCGCCTGGTGCGCCATCGAATACCGGTACTGCCGGCCGGTGATGAGTCCTCGTCCGGAGCTGTCCATCAGGGGTGGGCGACATCCGGTGCTCGAACGGATCATGAGTGTCGACGAACCTTATGTTTCAAACGACTGCGAGATCGGCGAGCGCCAGCAGCTTCTGATCATTACCGGCCCCAACATGGCCGGCAAGAGCTCGTTCCTCCGTCAGACAGGACTGATCGTGCTCCTGGCGCAGGTCGGCAGTTTTGTGCCGGCGGACGGGGCCGAGATCGGAATTGTGGATAGGATCTTCACCAGGGTCGGCGCATCGGACAATCTCACCTCCGGGGAAAGCACCTTCCTGGTCGAGATGAACGAAGCGTCGAGCATCCTGAACAACGCCACTTCGCAGAGCCTCCTGCTCCTCGACGAGATCGGGCGTGGCACCAGCACCTTCGACGGCATGTCCATCGCGTGGTCGATGAGCGAGTACATCCACGACCGTCTGCATGCACGGACCCTTTTTGCCACCCACTACCACGAACTGGCCGAACTCGAGGAGCGGCTCGAACGGGTCGTCAATTTCAACGCCACCGTGGTGGAGACGGCCGACACGGTCATCTTCCTGCGCAAGATCGTTCGGGGAGCTTCTGACAACAGTTACGGCATCGAGGTCGCCAAGATGGCCGGTATGCCCGCCGAGGTGATCACGAGGGCAAGGGAGATCCTTGCCGGCATGGAGAAGCGCGAGATCCAGGTGCCGGGTGCGCGGCCATCGGAACCGCCCATCCAGACCCGTCAGATATCCCTTTTCGAGGAGCAGGAGAGCACGCTTCGCAAAGCGGTGGCGGGAATCGACATCAACAGCCTGACGCCGCTCGATGCCCTGATCGAACTGAAACGGCTTCAGGAGATTGCCCGTGGCCATGCGGCTCGCTGAAAGGGTGGATTCGATGGACCGGAACCGTTCGGTGCTCCTGGTGTTCGTCCAGGCATCAAGCGGCGTTGATGGAGCGGCATCGCTCGATGCCGGTGCCACGAAGGGGCTGTTGTCGATGCTGAAGGACCGGGCCATGAGCGGCGTGATCAAGCGAGCCCAGTTTGCCATTCCACCCCTTTCGCTCATGATCCTCGCCTCGGTCGAGGTGCCCGGCGTGACCCAGGAGTTCTGCGACCTCCGGTTTGACCGGTTGCCGCTTGACCGTCATTGGGACCTTGTGGGCATCGGCGTCCAGACGGGAGCGGCCCGGCCGGCTTTCGAGCTTGCCGCCCGCTTCCGCAGGGCGGGCACGAAGGTGGTGCTCGGCGGACCCTACGCAACGATCTTTCCCGAACGGTGCAGGGAGCATGCCGACGTGCTGGTCATCGGAGAGGCTGACGACCTCTGGAAAGAGCTGCTTGAAGACCTGACGGCGGACCGGTTGAAGACCGAATATCGCCAGAAGGCTTTTCCCGACCTTTCGCTTGACCGTCCTGTCAGCAAGTCGATGCTCGACATTGGCAGCTATTTTACGACCAACGTGGTCCAGACGACCAGGGGGTGTCCCTTCAGCTGTGATTTCTGCAGTGTGCACGTCATGAACGGCCACCGGTTGCGCCACCGCCCCGTCGATGCCGTGGTTCGCGAAGTCGAGAGCTCCCTCGAAAAGGACCGGCGCATCTTCTTTTTTCTCGACGACACGGTCAACGCCGATGATGCCTATGCGGCGGAGCTGTTTTCACGGCTCGCCCCATTGAAGATCCGCTGGGTCGGGCAGTCCACCACGGCACTCGGTGAAAATCCGGCGTTGCTCGATACCTTCGCCCGCTCCGGATGCGGTGCCCTTCTGGTCGGCATTGAAAGCCTCGCCGACGAGAGCAACCATGCACATCACAAATTCCACAATCCGGCCGACCGGCAGGCCCGGTGTATCAAAGCCATCCGCCAGGCAGGTATCTGCGTTTACGGCAGCTTCATTTACGGACTGGACGGGGATACGGCCGCCATGGCTGCGACGATCGAGGAGTTTATCACCGAGACCGGCATCGACGTGCCGGGGATCAACCTTCTGCGCCCCATTCCCGGTACAGGTGTTTTCGACCGCCTTGCCGACGAGGGGCGGCTCCTGCATGGCCGTGACGACCACGAAGCCTTCCGCTTCTCCTGGGCCCAGGAGATGCTCTATCTGCCGAAGCAGATGCCGCTCGACGAATTCATCCCGAGCTACACCGGCCTGACCTCCCGCGTGTTCACGATCGGCAACGCCGTGCAGCGAGCGCTCCGCGCGCCGACGCTCCGCTCGGCCGTGCTGATGTTCAACTCGCTCTATGTGCACATGTACAGCCTGTCGAGGAGGGATTTAAGGAAACAGCTTGCAGCGCTGGGGTCAGGCCTCGCATTTTAGCGTTTGCGAAGCAAAATGCGAAAATGCGAGGCCTGACCCCAGCGTTCAGTTCAGCGCGCTGATCTCCTCTTCGAGCAGTTGGCGGGTGTAGAGATCGGCATAGTAGCTGCCGTTCACCAGAAGCTCTTCGTGGGTGCCGCTCTCCGCGATCTTGCCTTCATGAAGCACGATGATCCGGTCGCAGTTCCTGACCGTTGAAATGCGATGGCTTATCAGCACCACCGTGGTCTCGGGAAGCTTGTCGAGCAGCCCGTCGAAAATACGGGCTTCAGTGTCCGTATCCACGGCAGACAGGGCATCGTCGAGCACCAGGAGCGAGGGGTTCCAGCACAGCGCCCTCGCGATGCAGGCCCGCTGCTTCTGGCCTCCCGAGAGGTTGATGCCTTTCTCGCCAAGCATCGTGTCGAACCCGTCCGGAAAGTCCATCACGTCGTCATGCAGCATGGCGATGCGGCTGGCTTCGATGACGTCGAGCCCGTCCTGTTTTCCGCGTCCGAAATCGATGTTGCGGCGAATGGTGTCTGAAAACAGGAAGTTCGTCTGAGGTACGAACCCGACGGTGCGCCGGAGCGTCTTAAGCGGTATTTTCCTGAGGTCGCGGCCTTCGATCGTGATGCGCCCCGCTTCCGGGTCGTAGAGACGGGGCAGGAGATTCACCAGGGTCGACTTGCCCGAACCGGTGGCTCCGACGATGGCTACCTTCGTTCCTCGCTCAACCGTGAAGGAGATGTTCCGGAGCACGGGTATGTCCGGTTGCGAGGGGTAGCTGAAATACACGTTTTCGAACGCGATCGAGCCATTCAGCGCATTCAGCGCAGTTCCTGCGGTCGTCGACGGTTCGGCCAGCTCATCCGTCACGTTCGGCCGGTTGTCGAAAATCTCTTTCAGGCGCGCCTGTGCAGCCGAAGCCTTCTGGACGATATTGGTCACCCAGCCGATCGAGATCATCGGCCAGCTCAGCATGGAGACGTAGATCACAAACTGGGCGATACCGCCGATGGTCATCGACCCGTTCATGACATTGATGCCGCCGGCCCAGATGACCGGGATGAGCGACAGGGCCGTCAGTGCGGTCAGAAACGCCATGAATCTGGCCTGGATCCTGGCGAGTCCAAGATTGTTGTTGAA
This sequence comes from Chlorobiaceae bacterium, assembly GCA_013334335.1. Classification (GTDB taxonomy): domain Bacteria; phylum Bacteroidota; class Chlorobiia; order Chlorobiales; family Chlorobiaceae; genus Chlorobaculum. The sequence continues at coordinate 38,600 of JAAXXR010000011.1, read as the reverse complement.
GTAGTCGCGGTTCAGGGTTTCGAAGCGAGCGATTTCGAACGGTTCCCGGTTGTAGTTCTTCACGATCCGGATACCCGAGATATTCTCCTGGACGAGGTTGGTGATCGAAGCGTAGTTCTCCTGGATCCGTCTTGAGCGCTTCTGAATGGACAGGCCGGTGCGGTAGACCGACCAGCTGAGCAGGGGGGCGGGAAGCAGTGCATACAGCGTCAGCGACGGGGAGATGGCGATCATGGCTCCCAAGGCGAACATGAGCCGGAACAGGGTGTTGATCGAGTACATGATACCGGGGCCGAGGAAATCCCTTACGGCGTTCAGGTCGTTGGTGCCTCTCGAAATCAGCTCGCCTGAGCCGGTACGGTCGTAAAACGAGGTCGAAAGAGTCTGGAGATGGGCGTAATAGTCGTTCTTCAGGTCGTATTCGATATGTCGCGACGTGACGATGATGAGCTGCCGGACCAGATAAAGCGTCACCCCGCTGAGCGCAGCGAACAGTATGTACAGACCGGCTTTCGCGAGTACCTGGTCCACATCGAAGCGGCTGCCCATGAGGTCGATCGCGTCACCGAGGAATCGCGGAGCAGCCACGGCGAAGAAGTTCGTGGCGATAACGCAGACCACACCCCAGGCAAGCGTCTTCCTGTAGCGTTTCAGATAGGGGTTGAGGGCAAGCAGATTTTTCATCCGTCTTTTTTTGAAGTAACGTTTCCTAATGTATAATAAGAAGTAGCAAAACCAAACCTGTATCGCCAATGGCCTTCGAGTCAAACAAGAGTTACTATTCGATAGGGGAGGTGAGCCGGATCTCCGGCATTCCCGCCTACCTGCTGCGTTACTGGGAGGATTTTTTCAGCGAACTCGCCCCTGCACGGGATACCCGGGGGAACCGAAGGTATACCAACCGCGATATCGCCATGGTGCTGAACATCAAGGAACTGGTTTACGAAAAGGGATACAAGCTCAACAAGGCGAGTCAGATGGTCAGGAAGGGGGCAGTCATGGACGACGGCGCCGACCACAAGACCACCGAGATTCTGAAGCTTCAGAAACAGATTGGCCGCGAGCAGAAAGAGTTCGAAATTACCGACGAACGTCGTCGGATGCTGCTGCGTGAAATCAGGGATGAGCTTGAGGATGTCCTTCAGTTGCTGGGGTGATGGTTTGGCCAGATCGGTCGAATCCGACCGATCTGGCTGATCTTTTCTTTCTTCCTTCGTATTTGAAACAGAAAAACCGGCGTGTGCCGGTTTTTCTTGCTTTCATGTCGATTACCCGATTACTGTGCGTACAGGATCTCGAACTGGCCAACGCCGCCCTTGCAGACATGCTCGACCCAGCGGGAGTAGGCACCGCCGCTCCAGCGATACTCTTCCAGGTTCTGCGAACGGAACTGGGGAGCAGCATAGCGAACCTTGTAGCCTTTCGGAAGCACGAGCTTCAGCTGGGCGTCAACGCGGAAATCGTTGAACTTGCCGACCATACCGTGGTGGACCAGCGGGATGAGCGGGTGGTTGAGGATCCTGCGGAGACCACCGCCTGCATCGACCGAAACACCCGGGAAGTCGCCGTCAACCTTGACTTCGATACCCTGTGAGTCGGAACGGAACCCGGCTTCGACCTGTGCCGGCCTGTTGAGCTTGTCGGCAGGGAAGAGCTCTGCCCAGCGGGAGATGGAGTCGACCATACCCGAACCGCCGTGCGAGAAACGCCACCTGGATACGCCGATAGGGCCTTTTTCACCGCTCTGGGTGCCGATGCTGTTCACTTCGATCTTGGAGATCCTCTGGCCGCCCTCGTTCAGTGCGGTAAAGGCGGGGCCGATGAACCAGAAGTCACGGATCCAGTCGTTGAATGCGCCGGTGCTCTGGACAGCCTTCACGGTACCTTCCCAGGTGTCGATCAGGTCGTTGTTGTCGAGCGGAACCTTCATGAGGACGTCGTGGAACTGACGGCCCTGCATGTAGATCGGGTTGGGAACGTTTCTGCGGACCGCGTCGGACCGGTAATAGAACATGTTGACAACCGAGCCTTCGAAGGAGAACGAATGGCTGAAGTCGCCCACGGACACCGTGCCTTCACCTACGGAGATCCTTCTTTCCTTGGTCTCGTTGGCGATGTCGGCTTCAATGGTCAGCTTGTTCTTGGTGCTGTCGACGATCGACTCGATCACCGCAGAAATGCGGACGAAACCTTTTGCCGGATCGAGAGGTTTGACATTGATCTTGACGTTGCAGTCGGCAGGAAGCAGGGGACTGGCAGGAGGGACATTAACCTTAGCCCGGGCTTTTACCTTTCCCCAGGAGCTGGATCCGCCTTCGAGAACGATTTCGTAATCGGAATGGGCGGTTGTCGTGTCGGTGGAGCCGAAAAGAGCCATAATGATTCTCCTTTTTCTGAGTGGCGTTTAAAATGGTATTATCAGGAAAAACACTGGGTTGCTTCCTGTTAAATAACAGCTTGTAACAAATTTAAAGAATAAATATTAATAAATAAAGAAAATTTGCCTCTTTCCGGTACTCTGATCCTCTTCCGTACGGCTTTGCCGACAAGGGTTGAAGGGTTTCGGAAGGTGGTAGTGCAGGCCGGTGCATTACCGGCCGGAATCCTGCCGAATCATGAATCTGAAAAACCTGTCACCCGCATCGCCGGCAACTCTTTCCGGAGTCGTTTTACCCCTGCTCAGCGGCCTGCTTCTCGGTATCTCGTTTCCCACCTGGCCGACCGTTCATCTGGAGCCCCTTGCCTGGGTCGCGCTCGTGCCGCTGCTTGTTTCCGTCGAACGCGACGTTCGGTTCGTACCCTTTTTCAGGAAGGTATGGGCGGCCACCTCGCTCTTCTGCCTGATTGCGCTCTGGTGGGTATGTCTGGCCACGCTCACCGGTGGTATCCTGACCATTTTCGTCCAGTCCCTCTTTTCGACCGTGCCTTTCATCCTGTATTTCCTGATCAGACAACGTACCGGGCAGCGGTATGCGATCATCATGCTCCCGTTTCTCTGGACAGCCTGGGAGTGGGCCTACATGCAGCAGGACTTCTCACTCGGATGGCTCACCCTGGGGAACTCGCAGGCCAACCTGCTCTGGATGGTGCAGTATGCCGATCTCACCGGGGTATGGGGGGTGAGTTTCTGGCTGGTCGCCTGCAACGTGCTCGTCTTGCTGCTCCTCAGGTCGTGGGGGGAGATTCGCACCGCCGGGGCGATCGCTGTCGTCATGGGGCTCATGTTCGCCGCACCGCTGGTGTACGCATGGCGTTTGCTTGACGGAGCGGAGCGTCAGGATCCTGGGCGCAGGGTCCGGGTTGCGCTCGTGCAACCCGACATAGATCCACATGAAAAGTGGGGCGCAATCGGTTCGGAAGAGACGATGAACCTCCTCTTCCGCCTCACCGGACGCAGCCTGGTGACCGGCCGGGTGGATCTGGTGCTGTGGCCGGAAACAGCCATACCCTTCTATATCCGCGATCCCGGCAACGAATTGTTCATGAGCGCCGTCATGAGTTCGGTCGATCGTTGGCAGACGCCGCTGTTGACCGGATTCCCGGATGCCGAGCGTCCAGCACGGGCGGTAGCGTCAAGGGATGCCGGAACCGTTTACGGAGCTGGTGCCAATGATCGACCGCTTGCGGCATACAACGCGTCGATGCTGCTGCAACCGGGTGACCCGGGTATTCAGATCTACCGGAAAATGCGGCTCGTGCCTTTCGGAGAGCGGGTTCCGTATTCAGAATATCTCCCCTTGCTGGAAAACCTCAGTTTCTCGCTCTCCGGCATCACCAGCTGGCAACAGGGGCGCGAGGCCACCGTGATGACGGTTCGGGGCTCACGCGGAGCGCCGTTCAGGATAGCCAACATCATCTGTTACGAGTCCATTTTTCCCGGGCTGGTCGCGGAGTTCGTCTCCGGTGGGGCACAACTGCTCACCCTGGTAACCAACGACGGCTGGTATGGCACCTCGTACGGACCGTGGCAGCATGCGGCCATCGGCAGGTTCCGCTGCATTGAAAACCGGCGATCGCTGGCCCGTTGCGCCAATACCGGGGTCACCCTGTTCTATGACCGATTCGGCCGGACCATAGCGGAGACGCCCTGGTGGCAACCTGCGGTGCTTGTCGCCGACGTGCCGCTCGAATCAGGACTGACGTTCTATACCGCCCACCCCGATCTGTTCCCGAAGGCTTGCCTGGGGATTGCGGTGTTGATGGGGCTCGGAACGGTGGGTGTTACCGGGAAAAAAAGGAGCTGACGGGAACAGGCCGTTTCGCATTGCGCCACAGTTCGAGTTTCCCTAAAGTCCGTACTCGCGGATCTTCCGGTACAGCGTCCGCTCGTTGATGCCGAGGGCCTGAGCGGTTTTGCGCTTGTTTCCACCGAATTTCACCAGAGCGCTCGAAATGCTTCGCTTCTCGAGTTCATCAAGGGGTACGGTCTGTTCTCCTGATGAACTGGTGGTGTCGGGCTCGCACGTTCCGGACGGCGCTGGTGTGGCAGGGCCGGGCAGCAGCAGTTGGGGTGGGGCCATGCGCGCCGGGAGGAGCTGATGGAGCATCTGCCGGATCTCTCCGATCTCCTGCCTGAGCTGGATGATGCTGCCGTAAATAAGGCTCAGTTCGTTCTTTTCGGTTCGGGCCGGATCGTGCACCAGGCTCTTGTTGCGACTGCGCTGGACAAGGTGACGCTCGAGAATATCGGTGGTTATCTCCTTACCCCGTTCGAGGATGAGCAGCGATTCGGTCAGGTTCCTCAGTTCACGGACGTTACCTGGCCAGGAGTAGCGCAACAGCAGTTCGGTTGCCTCCGGGCTGAATCCCTCGAAAGAGATTCCGTGTTTGCTTTCAAACTCCCGCACGAAGTGTTCCGCCAGAAGAAGGATGTCGCTTCCCCGTTCGCGGAGCGGAGGGATCTGCAGTTCCACACTGCGCAGCCGATAATAGAGGTCCTCACGGAAATGGCCATCAACAACAGCCTGATGGAGATTCCGGTTCGTGGCCGCGACGATTCGGGGGTCGGTCGAGATCGTTTCAGAGGCGCCAACGCGTTGAAACACTCCCGTTTCGATCGCGCGAAGGAACTTGACCTGTGTCTCCAGAGGCATTTCACCGATTTCATCAAGGAAAATCGTGCCTTTGTCAGCACTTTCGAAGTACCCCTTTCTTGCCAGGATAGCGCCGGTGAAGGCACCTTTTTCATGTCCGAAAAGCTCGGATTCGATGATGCCAGAAGGGATGGCGCCGCAATTTACCGGGATGAAACTCTTGGCCGCGCGCCGACTGTGGTCGTGAATGAACCTTGCCAGCACCTCTTTTCCTGAGCCGGTCTCGCCGGTTATCAGTACCGTGACATCAGTTGCCGAGACCTGCAGGGCCAGTTCCCTGAGCCGCAGGATCCCGGGGGAGCGGCCCAGAATGTCCACTTGCCGGCTCATGATGCGATGACGGGAGCTGGTGCAGGGAAGCTCGTCATGGCTGAGTCGTCACCACGAAGGATTGGATGGGGAGCGATCTCCCATAGGCCAGGGCGTTGTCCCGCGATGCGAATTTTTTCTTCAGCCGGACCTTGTAGTATCCGTCGACTTCAACGATGGAGGTCTGGGCACTTTTCGGAAGCAGCGCGGCGAGGAGGTCGGCATTGAGCGGATTGTCGAAACTGCCGAACTGCAACGTGTACATGCTGGACGTGGCAACTTTCGCCTTCGCGATAGCGGGGGTGGAGGTCGCCGGAGCTTCGGGCTTGGCGGCGGTGGCGAGCTTCGGAGCCGGGGCTGCCGGAGCTTCAGGCTTGGCGGTGGTGACGACCTTCGGAGCCGGGGCCGGGGCCTTGGAGGCCGCAGGAGCCGGGGTTGCCGGAGCTTCGGGCTTGGCGGCGGTGACGACCTTGGGAGCCGGAGCCGGGGCCTTGGAGAGCGCAGGAGCCGGGGTTGCCGGAGCTTCGGGCTTGGCGGCGGTGACGACCTTGGGAGCCGGAGCCGGGGCCGGGGCCTTGGAGAGCGCAGGAGCGGGGGCTGCCGGAGCTTCAGGCTTGGCGCCGGTGACGACCTTCGGCGCTGGAGCCGGGGCCTTGGAGAGCGAAGGAGCCGGGGTTGCCGGAGCTTCGGGCTTGGCGGCGGTGACGACCTTCGGAGCCGGAGCCGGGGCCTTGGAGAGCGAAGGAGCCGGAGTTGCCGGAGCTTCGGGCTTGGCGGCGGTGGCGAGCTTCGGAGCCGGGGCCGGAGCCTTGGAGAGCGAAGGAGCCGGGGTTGCCGGAGCTTCAGGCTTGGCGGCGGTAGCGAGCTTCGGAGCCGGAGCCGGGGCCTTGGAGAGCGCAGGGGCGGGGGCTGCCGGAGCTTCAGGCTTGGCGACGGTGGCGAGCTTCGGCGCCGGAGCAGGCTCCTTTGCAACAGTGGGGGCCGGTGTCGGGCGGGCGACGGAGTCTGCTTTTCTGGCCAAAGGGAGCTCGCTCTTTACCATCGGGATTGAAGCCACCGGCCTTGAAACCGTATCGGCTTTTCTTGCCGCTGTTGCCGGAGCCTGCAACACGGGGGGTGGTGCATTCAGCGCACTGGTCTTCGGCGAGTTCATGACCGGTCTGGCGGTAGATGCCAGGGCCCGCTCGTAGGCGGCGAGCCTTGAGCGGCTGATGGCATCAAGCTGCGGGTCGGGGTACTCTGAAAGCTGCTTCCGGTAGAGGCTGGCGGCCTTGGGACCGTCCTCGGTCAGGAGCGCCTCGAGCACCATTTTTTCCGAAGGTTTTGTCGCCTTGCGGCGGAGATTTTCCAGCAAATAAACCTTATCTTCCCTGACGTTCTGCAGGATTTCCGTGGCATACGAATCGTTTGCCGGAGCCGCCCCGCAGTTCAGCGGCAAACAGAACAGGCTGCTGGAAATGGCGATGATTGAGAGCAGGAAGTTGCGAACCTGTTGCATGATGCTGCTGGACAGTTGTTGGTTGATCGATGCCGTTCTCGCCGTGATCATAGGTAGCGGCCTATCAATGAATATGGGAAAATAATCACTATAAAATCAATCGCTTTCTATGCGTCACGTTTCAGTCAAGGCATGCGCCAAAATCAATCTCGGCCTGCTTATCACCGGACGCCGCCCGGATGGTTACCATACCCTCGAAACGGTGTTCGCCCCGATTGACTGGTTCGATACCCTGGATTTCACCCTGGCTGATGGTATCGGCATGAGCTGCTCGAACCTCGCCTTGCCCTCGGATGATTCGAACCTATGCATCCGGGCGGCAAAGGCGCTGCGTGAACTTGCCGGTACGGATGCGGGTGTCGAGATCAACCTGGTCAAGCGGGTCCCTTTCGGCGCGGGCCTTGGCGGTGGCAGCAGCGATGCGGCCGCGACCCTGAGGGTGCTCAATGAGCTCTGGGAGATCCACGCCCCATCTGCCGAACTGCACCGGTTGGCGGTCAGGCTCGGCGCCGATGTGCCCTATTTCCTCGACATGAAGGGTCTCGCCTACGCCGCAGGTATCGGCGAGGAGCTCGAGGACCTCGCGCTTTCCCTGCCGTACCATGTGGTGACCGTCTTTCCTGAGGTGCAGGTGCCTACCGTGTGGGCGTACAGGAATTTCCGCCCCCGGTTCGACCGGTCCGTGCCGGACCTCAAAGGGCTTGCCTCAAGGCTCTGCAACATGCGTGACACGAGCGTGCTCGGGGTGTTCGAAAACGATTTTGCCCCCGTGGTTTTCGAGCACTACCCGGTCGTGCGCGAAGTGCGTGACCTTCTGCTCGAGTCGGGGGCGGTGTTCGCGTCGCTGTCGGGTAGCGGGTCGGCCGTCTACGCCCTCTTTGAGGAGGCGGCCCGCGCCGGGGATGCTGCCGAACGGTTGAGCGCCTTCGGACGGGTGAACGTCACCGCGGCAGGTTTCCGCATGGAGTGACTCCCGGTTTATCTCCGGCGCCGGGAGACGATGGCCTCGAGTTCCGAAGAGAAGAGCTTCAGGTCCTCGTCGAGGAAATGGGATGAGTTCAGCCGGGCCCGCTTGACGGCGGTAGCGTCGATCCTGACGTCCATGGTGTGTTCGCTGAACATGGGCGCGACCGCTTCCAACGATCCGTCGGGACCGGTGACCGAAGAGTTGCCCCAGTACGAGAAGCTGTCTTCGCTGCCCACCCGGTTGATGCATGCCACATAACAGCTGAAAAGGAATGCGCTGGTGCCGGCAATGGTCTGCCATTGCGAGATGATGTCCGGCGTGCCGTTGCCGGGAGAGAGGCGCAACGGGCTTGACATGAGCACCAGAAGCAGCTTGGCCCCCTGGTGGGCCAGAAGGTAGGGGACCGAGACATGCCAGAAATCCTCGCAAATGGCCACGCCGATTCTGCCGAGTCGGCGTGAATCGAACGCCTCGATCTGCTGTCCCGCCGAGAAATAGCGCAACTCCTCGAACATGCCGTAGGTCGGCAGGTAGATCTTGCGGTGAACACTTCTCGAAAGACCGTCCTCGAACATGAACGCTGAATTGTAGACGCCGTAATCGTCGCTCAGTTCGATCCCCCCGCAGATGATGCAGATGTTCCGGCTGAGTTCGCGCAGCGGGTCGAGCCTCGGATCATCGATGTGCATGGCCATGTCCTGCGCCGCGTCCTGTACGTTGTAGCCGGTCAGCGACAGTTCGGGGAACGCGATGGCATCGACTCCGTCCCTCAGGGCTTTTTCCACTGCCGCGACGTGCCGGGCGAGATTCTCGTCGAAATTGGCCAGGGTGCAGTCCGTCTGCACGATTCGGAGGTTTGACTTCAGCATCGTTGTCCGGTCGTTAATGGTATGGATAGAAAAGGTAGAAGGTCAGCGACAGCGCGGCAAGTGCGGCCATGCCGCCGGTGATCTCCCGGAACCTACCCGAGAGCAGCTTGAGCGTCACCCAGCTGATGAAGCCGATGGTGATGCCGACGCCGATATTGAAGGTGAACACCATCATGACGATGGTCAGGAACGCTGGCATCAGTTCGGTGTAATCGCTGAAATCGAGACGCCCGGCCGATTCGATCATGAACATCCCGACCACTACCAGCACCGGGCCGTAGGCCTGCGGCGGTACCATGGTCAGGAGCGGCGCGAAGAAGAGGGCGACGGCGAACAGCATGGCCACGACCAGAGCGGTGAACCCGGTTCTGCCGCCCTGTTCGATACCGGCAGCCGATTCGATGAACACCCCTGCGGTCGTGGTTCCGACGAGGGCGGCTGCAATGGTCGAGAGGGCGTCGACGAGCATCGGTTTCTCTATTTCCGGCAGGTTCCCGTCGCGATCGAGCAGCCCGGCCCGCGCCGACAGACCGATCAGGGTGCCCATGGTGTCCACGAAATCCATCACCAACACGCTCGTCACCACACCGATGAATCCCCAGGTGAGGGCTCCTCCGACATCGACCTTCATGAAGATCGGGGCCAGTGAGGGCGGTGGGCTGAAGACGGTGGAGGGAAGGGGCGTCAGCTTGAGCGCAATCATCAGCGCGGTTGTCAGCACCATACCCAGAAACAGGGCTCCGGTCATCCGGCGGGCAAGGAGGGCGGCCGTCAGGAGGAGGCCGGCAAGAGCGCAGATCACCGGCGGAGCGGAGAGATCTGCCAGTTTGAGCGGAGCGTCAGGCACCCCCATCGCGATAACGCCCATGCTGTTCAGACCCAGAAACGCAAGGAAGAGACCAATACCGGTAGAAAAACTGTGTTTCAGCGAAGAGGGAATCGCTTCGGCCATCCATCGGCGCAACCCGGTCAGCGTAATAATCGTGAACAGCACGCCGCTCACGAGGATGGCTCCGAGCGCCGTTTGCCAGGAGTACCCAAGCGTTTTGACCACCGTATATGCGATGAAGGCGTTTTCGCCCATGTACGGCGCGACCGCAAACGGGCGCTTCGCGTAGACGGCCATGAGCATCGTTCCGAAAATCGCCGTCAGGATGGTGGCCGTCATCGAAGCCCCCCGGGGCATGCCGGCTGCCTCAAGGATCGCCGGATTGACCACAATGATGTAGGAGAGCGTGAAGAAGGTGGTCACTCCCGCAATCACCTCTTGCCGGTAACTGGTCCGGTGCCTGTCGAATTCAAAGAAATTTCGCATGGTCAGCGCTGGCAATTGGGGCACAAGATGTTTTCTTGCTGCAAAATAAGAATAAAGTCTCAGGAATCTGCATGCCGTTGTCGCGGCCTCCGGAGGTCCGAAGACGCAAAAAAACGAAAAAAAGGGATTGGTTGTTTGCTCTTTTGTCCGGGTTGTTTATATTGGACTAAATAGATCCTATTTAATCAAGTAGACAAACCAAAAAGATAAGGAGCTAACACATGGGCGTGCTCGTAGGCCGAAAGGCACCTGAATTCAATGCACCGGCAGTCGTCAACGGAAATACGTTCATCGACTCCTGTCAGCTTTTTGCTTTCAGGGGCAAATATGTGGTTCTGTTTTTCTACCCGCTCGATTTCACCTTCGTCTGTCCTACTGAACTGCATGCGTTCCAGGACAAGCTCGAGGAGTTCAGGAAGAAGAATGTCGAGGTGCTCGGCTGCTCGGTCGATTCCAAGTTTTCCCACCTCGCGTGGCTTAACACCCCGCGCAACAAGGGTGGAATCCAGGGCGTGACCTATCCGCTGATTTCCGACATCAACAAGACCATCGCCAGGGATTACGACGTGCTGACCGAGGACGGCAGTGTAGCACTCAGGGGCCTGTTCCTCATCGACCGGGAAGGCGTTGTCAGGCACCAGGTGGTCAATGATCTCGGCCTCGGCAGGAACGTCGACGAGGTGCTCCGGTTGATCGACGCACTTCAGTTCACCGAGGAGTTCGGGGAGGTCTGCCCTGCGAACTGGAACAAGGGCGACAAGTCGATGAAACCCAGCGAAGAGGGTCTGAAGGAGTACTTCGCTGAGTGATGGCGGATTCGTGACACGTCACGTGTAGTGAGGAAATCTCTCGCAAGAAACGAAAAGAAAGAGCATCCCTGCAAGGTGGTTTCGTAGGGGTGCTCTTTCTTTTTTTTAAGTGACAAGCAAGGCGTTTTGACTTCTTGTTCGTCACGTGTCAGGCCGCCTTAATACGCTTTCGCGAACACCACCTTCTGCGTGGACGGGTTGCCGGAGCAGACACAGTTGCCGGGTTCGTCCATTCCGTACCTCGCACGATACTCCTCGTCGGTCGGGATCACCCTGATGGTTGCTTTCGTCTCCTCCTTGATCTTCGCCTCGGTTTCGGCAGTGCCGTCCCAGTGGGCGATCACGAAGCCATTCTCGACGGCGGTCTTGAACTCTTCCCAGGTTGAGGCCTGCACGGTACTCTCCGTCCGGAACTGCAATGCGCGGTCGTAGAGGTTCTTCTGGATGTCGTTCAGGATTCCGACGATTGCTTTCGGCAGGGTTTCGTCGAGCAGGAGTTCGCTCTTTTCGAAGGTGTCCCGGCGTGCAGCGATGCACTTCCCGTTCTCGATGTCCCTCGGCCCGAGCTCGATCCTGACCGGAATGCCCTGCAGCTCGTACTCGGCGAACTTCCAGCCCGGCGAATTCTGCTCGCTGTCGTCCACGAACGTCGGAATGCCTTGCTGGTTCAGGGCCCTTGAGATGAATCTGGCGTGTGCGACCACCTTCTCCTTGTCACCTTTCAGGATCGGGATGATGACCACCTGGCGAGTGGCGAGCTTGGGCGGAAGCACCAGGCCCTTGTCGTCCGAATGTGCCATGATCAGGGCACCGATCAGACGCGTCGAGACGCCCCAGCTGGTTGCCCAGACATATTCGAGGACGCTCTCCCTGGTCTGGAACTGGCAGTCGAAGGCCTTCGCGAAGTTCTGTCCGAGATTGTGGGAGGTGCCTGCCTGCAGCGCCTTGCCGTCCTGCATCATCGCTTCGATGCAGTAGGTGGCGTCGGCGCCGGCGAACTTCTCGCTATCGGTTTTACGGCCGACGATGACCGGCATGGCCATGTACTCTTCGGCGAATGTCCGGTAGACGTTGATCATCCTGATCACCTCTTCCTGGGCCTCTTCGGGAGTGGCATGAGCCGTATGGCCCTCCTGCCAGAGGAACTCGGTGGTTCTCAGGAACAGCCGGGTGCGCATCTCCCAGCGGACGACGTTGGCCCACTGGTTGATCAGGATCGGCAGGTCGCGATAGGATTGGATCCACTTTTTGTAGGAGGACCAGATGATGGTTTCCGAGGTCGGGCGTACATAGAGCTTTTCGGTGAGTTCCTCTCCGCCGCCATGGGTGACCACGGCGCATTCAGGGGCGAAGCCTTCGATGTGCTCAGCCTCCCTGGCGATGAAGCTTTCGGGGATGAACAGCGGGAAGTACGCGTTGACGTGCCCCGTCGCCTTGAACATGCCGTCGAGTGCGGCCTGCATTTTTTCCCATATGGCATACCCGTTCGGACGGATGACCATGCACCCGCGTACGTCCGAATAATCGGCCAGTTTCGCCGACCGGACCAGGTCGATGTACCATTGCGAGTAGTCCTGCGCTCTCGATGTGATTTTATCAGCCACGTTGTTACGCTTGCAGTTAATGTTTGAAGAGCATCCTGAATAAACTGTCACGCTGCCCGAAATCCTCATCTCCTCAGGATCCAGCCTGCGGAGATGCAAGTTCCTGGGGTTAAACCCCTGCTGAAGAACTCCGTGTCCTGTGCTCCGTCTGGCGTGCACTCGAATCGCCCACGACGATTTTTGATGCGCACGGTGGATAAGACCATGAATATAATGCGTGAGGCCCCAAAATTTTCCTACTGTTCAAAATCCTTCATTTTTTCCATAAGCTTTCGCAGGTGTTCCTTTTGTCGGGGGTCTACCGGCTGCTGGGAGGCAACCGTTTTCACGTACCCTTTGGGCACGGCGAAGCTCGATTCAGGGATGGATTTCGGTACCGCCCGCCTGAGCTCCATCACGTAGAGGCCGTTGTCGTTTTTCTGGACGATCCTGACCGGGAAGCCCTCGATGCCTGCCTGGGCTATGGTCCTCGAGAGCGAGGTGTTCGAAAGGCGGGGGTTCTGCGACTGCAGCAGCCTGAAGGTCGAGAAGTCGGCCAGTCCCTGTGACATCCAGAGTTCGAGCTCTTCGGTACTGCTTGTCAGGCGGATGTGTTCGCAGCGGTAGCCCCTGACGTTCTCGGTGCCGAGGCGGGTGAGGCGGTAGTTGCTGTCGAAGTCGAGCAGGGTGGCGCTTTCGGCGGCCCTCCTCAGGCTCATGGCGCTCCAGCTCCTCGTGCGGTGGTTGACGATGGTCGCCTGGTCAGGACGCGAGGTCACGGTGATGACGGTGGTTTTAAGCGGCTCGGGGATCTTATCCATCCGGACGGTCATGTCCATGCGCTGGGCGCTTCTGCCGAACAGATAGGTGATGTCGGCCGTTCCGTTCGGCATCTTCAGCGACATGTCCATCTGTCCGGTGAATGCCGCAGGAGCGTTGGACGGTGTCGCGAGCAGAAAGAAGAGGAGGCAGGCCAGATGCCAGAGGGGTCGTTTCATCGGTAGGTTCCGGTTAAAGGTGTCGCGGCAGCATCCAGGCTGCCGAGTCATGGAATATCGTAAAAAAACAGAGGTCGTGATACACGGAAAGTATGACGCTTTTTTATGGGAGCTCCGTCAGAAGAATGAAAAAAATGGTAGTATACTGACCCAATCACCAGCAAGCGGAAAGCACAGGCATGGCAGCAGGCAGAGCGTGGAGTGTCGTCGAACTCCTGAAGACCACGACCGAATATTTTACGGAAAAACAGGTCGGTGAATCACGGCTTTCAGCGGAGCTGTTGCTTGGCCACGTGCTCGGCCTGAAACGGCTCGACCTCTACCTGAACCATGAGCGACCGGTGTCCGACAGGGAGCTTGAGGCTTTCCGTGAATGCTGCCGGCAGCGCTTGCAGGGGCGGCCTGTCCAGTACATCGCCGGAGAGGCGTTTTTCTACGGCAGCCGCTTCATGGTCGATGAGCGGGTGCTGATTCCCAGGCCGGAAACCGAGCTCGTCCTCGAACACGCCCTTGAGCGCTTGGCTTCCGCAAGTCCCGGCCTCGAAGCTCCGTCGATACTCGACATCGGCACCGGTAGCGGGTGCATCGCCATCACGATAGCCCTGAGGATTCCCGGTGCAATGGTTACCGCCGTCGACAGTTCCGAGGGCGCGTTGCAGGTCGCGCAGGAGAATGCCCGGAACCTCGGCGTGGCCGACCGCGTCAGTTTCGTCCTGGCCGACATGCTCGATGCTTCGTTTCCAGCCGCCCTCGCAGGCCCGTTCGACCTGGTCGTTTCCAATCCGCCCTACATTCCCGGGATTGAATGGAGCGCCCTTCAGGATGAGGTGCGGCGCTACGAGCCGCGCCAGGCACTGGTCGCTCCCGAAGGATTCGAATTCTATCGGGGCATCGCTTCTGCCGCACCGTCTCTTCTCAGGAACGGGGGGCTGCTCTGCTTCGAACTGCATGCCGATGCCGCCAATGGGGTACGGGCACTCTGCGAGCCCGGATTCGGAGCAATCGAGGTGATGCAGGACTACTCCGGGCTCGACCGGGCGCTCTCGTGCATGAAGAAGTAACGAGTGACGAGGAGGAAATGGGCGATCCCGTAACCCCGGCTTGAAAGCCGGGGCAAGGTGAATGGAGGATATAAAGTATCCGGAGGGTTGAAACCCTCCGGAATACGGGATCTCGTTACGAATCAATACGTCCGTAGGGCGGCGAGGACGACACCGAGGATCCGGAAGTCCATTTCGGGGGTGATCGTGATCGGCTCGTAGGCGTTGTTCTGCGGTTCGAGCCTCACCGTGCCATCTTTTCCGATGTTGAGCTTCTTGACGGTCATCTCGCCGTCGATGCTGGCGATCACGATCTGCAGGTCACGAGCGGTTTGGGTTGTTTCTACCAGAAGGCGGTCGCCCGGCATGATGCCGGCGTCCAGCATGCTTTCGCCCTGGACCCTGACGGCGAACAGGTTCTTCCTGCCATGAGACCAGGCAGCAGGAATTTCGATGGTCTCCTCCACGTCTGAGGAGGCCAGTCCGGGAAGCCCGGCCGCAACTGCCGATGAGTAGAGCGGGACCTCTACGAGGCGATCGCCGTCCCTCGCTTTATCGAGAAGGATCAGCCGGATTTGGCGCTCGAGATCGCCGAGTCGACGGGAAAGATCGACGTTGCCGGCAGCGGTTTCGGTGGGGGCTGCCGGCGGCTCGGTTTTCAGCATGGGACCTTCACCGGTAAGCATCCACTTGTGGCTGACCGGAAACTGCTGACAGATCGCCACGAGCACACCGGCTCCAGCCCCGCCCTTGTCGTGCTCGAGTTCAGATATCCGGCTCCCGGAGATGCCGATTTTCCGTCCGAATTCGTCCTGTCTGAGCGAAAAGTGGCGCCTGACCTGTCTGATCCGCGCTCCGATCGGGAGTGGTGGTTGTGCGGGCATCGTCGGTTCGGTTATGGTTAAGATATTTCGGATATCCGAAGTTAGGTAAAATTTTGTATATACGGCAAACCGTCCTTGAAAAGAGCGCTTTTGTTTATATTTACTGCCGGCCCGGAAGAGGCGGAGCCGGGCGGGATCGCAACTATCCGGCAAATCCTGTTGTTGTTTGAGGGAAATCAAGCGCCTCCCGCGAACTTGTCGCGGCGGAGTACTGCGGGGCTTCATCGCCGCGCCGTTTCCAGTTCATGAATCAGTGTTCAGTCTCTATGATCAACCGTGATTTGACCATTCGCGAACGGCAGATTCTGGGTATCATCATCCAGTCGTATGTCGTCACGGCCGCACCGGTCGGTTCACGCACCATTGCGAGGAACTACAACCTTGGCCTGTCGGATGCGACAATCCGCAATGTGATGGCGGATCTCGAAGTCGCGGGATATATCAGTCAGCCCCACACCTCGGCTGGTCGCGTTCCGACCGATAAGGGGTACCGCTATTACGTCGATCTGATCATGCAGGTGAGCAGGATCGACGATGACGAAAAGCGTGTGATCGACTGCAATTTTGGCCAGCTCGGCCAGGAGCGTACCGGCACATCCGCCGAAGTGCTCGGCACGGCTGCCCGGGTCCTGGGCAGCATTTCGCGGCAGCTCAGCGTGGTGTTGCCTCCCCGTCTGTCCACTGCGGTTTTCGAGCGCCTTGACATCGTGTTGTTGAGTTCGACCAGGATCATGGTGGTGATCGCCATCCAGTCACTCTTCGTCAAGACTATCGTGATGGAGCTGACCGCGAATGTTTCGAGGCGCCAGATCGACGCGGTGGTGGATATGCTGAACGAGCGGTTGTCGGGGTTGCGGCTCGACGAGATACGCAGCACCATCGGCCTTCGCTTTTCGGACTGCCAGCTTGAACCCGGCCTGATGCAGAGCATCGTTGGCGCGGCCGACACGCTTTTTGACGAATCCTCCATTCTGGAGCAGCTCTATATTTCAGGCACTGAGTATATTGTCGACCAGCCCGAATTCAGCCAGCCGGAAAAGGTGCGCGACATCATCACGATGATCGGCGACAAGTTCGGAATGGCCAAGCTTGTCGAAGATGTCGGAAGTCTCTCATCTTCCACGAAGGACGGGCGCGAAGTCATCATCAGTATCGGACGGGAGAACAACGGGCCAGGGGCAGCCGACCTGACGATCGTCTCTTCACCCTATTATGCGGGAGACATGGTCGGTAAGGTGGGTATTCTCGGCCCTAAACGTATGGACTATGAACACGCTGTGCGTTTGGTGAACTATATGGCAGGTTGCCTGTCGGCAGCCCTGTCTGACAACAATCAATCCTAATTACAACGTCTGCATTGTTATGACCAGAAAAGCAACGCATCACCAGGAAGAGATACAGAAGAAGAGTTCCGCCGAAGTTGACCTGCCCCAGGAGGTTCCTGCCGAACCGCTGGCGTCGGATCCGGTAACCGGGCTTGAGGCTGAACTCGAGCTGCAGAAGCAGCAGGTTGAAAAATTGCGCGAAGAGGTGATCAGGCGTGCCGCCGAGTTCGAGAACTTCAGGAAGCAGAAGGAGCGTGAAGCATCGCAGGCCGCTTCCCGCAGTCTCGAGAACACCGTGAGGGAGCTTCTGCCGCTGCTCGATGACCTGAAGCGGTTGATGCACCACATCCCGGCCGAGATGCAGGCCATGAGCGAAGCGAAACCCTTCATCGAGGGGGTCGAGCTCATCAGGAAGAATTTCACCTCATGGCTCGAAAGCAAGGGAGTCAGGGAGATCGCAGCGAAGGGACAGATGCTCGACGTCAATTTCCACGAGGCCATTACCCAGATCGACCATCCGGATGCAGAATCCGACTCCATCGTCGAGGAGTATCAGACCGGATATACGCTCGGCGAGCGGGTGATCAGGCACGCCAAGGTCATCGTGGCAAGGTAGGTTATACAGAATCAAAGTTTTCGATACAGAGGAAGAGCACATGAAGAGAGATTATTACGAGGTTCTCGGTGTCAGCCGTTCGGCCGACAAAGACGAGATCAAAAAGGCATACAGGAAGCTGGCCCTGAAATATCATCCCGACAAGAATCCCGACAACGCGGAGGCCGAGGAGCATTTCAAGGAGGTCAACGAGGCGTACGAAGTGCTGAGCAACGACGACAAGCGTCGTCGCTTCGACCAGTTCGGCCATGCGGGGGTCGGTTCATCCGCGGCCTCGGAGGGTGGCGCCGGCCAGTATGGCGCCGGTTACGGCGACTTCAGCGATATTTTCAGCGCGTTCAACGACATGTTCAGCGGTGGTGGCGGACGAACCAGGGGCGGAGGCTCTCCTTTCGGCTTTGAGGATGCGTTCGGAGGCGGTGGCCGCCGGGGCCGGTCCGCCGGTATCCAGGGTACCGACCTCAAGGTGCGGCTCAAGCTGACGCTCGAGGAGATCGCCAAAGGGGTCGAGAAGACCCTGAAGATCAAGAAGCAGGTCGCCTGCAAGGAGTGCAACGGAACCGGATCGAAGAGCGGCAAGAGCGAGACCTGCCAGACCTGTCACGGTACCGGCGAAGTTCGCCAGGTTTCGAAGACCATGTTCGGCCAGTTCGTGAACGTAGCCGCCTGCCCGACCTGCGGCGGGGAGGGCCATGTGGTCAAGGACCGTTGCACCTCATGCTACGGCGAAGGTATCAAGCAGGGGGAAGTGACCGTCAAGATAACGGTTCCTGCCGGCGTCCAGGCTGACAACTACATGACGCTCAGAGGCCAGGGAAATGCAGGGCCGCGTGGTGGCGCCAGCGGAGATCTCATCGTTATTTTCGAGGAGAAGCCGCATCAGCACTTCAAGCGCAACGGCTACGACGTGATCTACGATCTCTCGGTCGGTTTTCCGGACCTGGTGCTCGGCACCAAGATCGACGTGCCGACGCTTGACGGTTCGCTCAAACTGACCATTCCGGCAGGGACCCAGCCGAACACCATGCTGCGCATCGCAGGCAAGGGCATCAGCCACCTGAAGGGAGGCGGTACCGGCGACCAGTACGTCAGGGTGAACGTCTATGTCCCGAAAGATCTGCCGGGCAAGGAGAAGGAGCAGCTCAAGGAGCTCAGGAAATCTCCGGCCATTACGCCGGTGCCCGGAGATTACGAGAACGAGAAGAGCATCTTCGAGAAAGCCAAGGACCTCTTCACCTGAAGCGCTGCCACTTCAGCGTGGCGGTCGTCGTGACGCGTCACGCGGAAGCGGTGGCGAGCCCAGAGGGTGCGCCGTCTTCACTGCGTACTCAACGCGTCTTCTGATACCACGGCAATGCCGGTGGCACCTCGGAAAACCATTCAGGGCGATTAGAACCCCATCGGGCTCGAACGGGCAATGTCCAGTACCTCAGGGGTGATCAGGGAGATGCCGTTCTGTTCAGCATAGATCTCCAGGCTCGACTTGATCTTTCCGCTGATGAACGAGGGCATGGCGTTGAGCATTTCAAGGGCTTCGTCGCTCCACTCGAGCTTGCTGGCACGGTTGCGCGTGCGGATCGCCCTGGCGTACTCCACCTCGATCTCCTCCACGAATTCCGAAATGGCATCAGGGTCGTCCATCTGATGGGGCGCGAAGATCTTTTCAGCCAGGATACGGTTTCTCATCAGGTGCACCTTGAGCTGGGGCAGGTACATGGTGATGGCCATGGGCTCGGGGCTGCCACAGGCGAGGAAGAGGGCGATTTTCTTACCGCGCAGGTTTTTTTTCAGGTTGCTCTGCACCAGCGCGCCCAGGAGCTGGGAAGAGACGACCAGATAATAGACCGGTGCGCCGAGGATGACCACATCGAACTCCTTGACGAAGCTGTAATCGGCGTTCGCGCGGCACTTTGCCTTTTCCACGTAAGCCCCGGTTTCGGCCAGCTCATGGCCGATGGAGTCGATCAGGCGGTCGGTCGAGCCTCCGCTGGTTTTACTGTCGTAAAGGATAATGGCCCGTATTGGCCGTTGTTCGTTGCCAGTCATGGTGATGGTTATGGTTTCAGTGTCCTTTCGTAGGATCCGACGATCTCTCTGGCGAAACCGGCGGCCGCCTCCGGGTTGTTGAGCTGGTCCGGCGAGAGCACCCGCTCGACGAGGATCACCGGTTGTTCAAGGTTCATCTTGAGCTGCGGCATGTACAGCAGGTTGGCCATTGGTTCCGGGCTGCCGCAAGCCACGAAGAGCGCGATCCGCTTGCCTCTGAGGTGCTGTTTGAGGTTGCTTTTGGAGAGAGCTCCAAGCAGTTCCGAAGAGACGAGCAGATAATAGATCGGCGCGCCCAGCACGACCACGTCGAACTCGTCGACGAAGCTGTAATCGCCGTGTTGTCGGCACCTGGCCTTTTCAACATAGGCCCCGGACTCGGCAATTCCGCGTCCTACCGCGTCGATGAACCGGTCGGTGGAGCCGCCGACTGATATGCTGTCATAGAGGATGATGGCCTTCATGGGGCCGGTGGCGTTCTGGGTCATGGGCTTCGTGCATTGGTTGAGCCTAACCTGGGAAACCTGGGATCGTGAATGAAAAGATACCAATATTAACGCTAAAATCTCAACGGGGAAGCGTTACGGGGCGGGCTGGAAACGAAAGAGGGTGCCGTTGCGGGCACCCTCTTTTTCAGCTTTCTGACTGATCCAGGTCTCAGACGAACTTCGAGTAGACGTTCAGCAGGTCGACCACTCGTGTGGCATAACCCAGTTCGTTGTCGTACCAGCCGACGACCTTCACCATGTTGCCGGAGCTCATGGTCAGGGGCGCGTCGAAGACGCAGGAGTGCGAATTGCCGACGATGTCGGAAGAGACGATCGGGTCGGTGCTGTACTCAAGGATGCCCTTCATCTCGCCATCTGCGGCAAGTTTCATGGCGGCGTTGATCTCCTCCTTGGTGGCGGCCTTCTCGAGGATCACGGTCAGGTCGGTCACCGATCCGTCCTGTACGGGAACTCTCATGGCGAACCCGTCGAGCTTGCCGGCGACTTCAGGAAGCACTTCGCCGATAGCCTTGGCTGCACCGGTCGAGGTAGGGATGATCGACGCGGCTGCAGCGCGGGCCCTGCGCAGGTCCTTGTGCGGGAGGTCGAGGATGTTCTGGTCGTTCGTGTAGGCGTGGACCGTGGTCATGAAGCCTTTGACGATGCCGAAGTTCTCCTGAAGCACTTTCACCATCGGCGCGAGGCAGTTGGTGGTGCAGCTGGCGTTGGAGATGATCTCCTCCTTGCCGGTGATGGTGTTGCTGTTGACGCCCATGACGATGGTCGCGTCGATTTTGTCCTTTGCGGGTGCCGAGATGATCACCTTCTTCGCTCCGGCGGCGATGTGCTTGGAAGCGGCTTCACGGCTGGTGAAGATACCGGTCGATTCCACGACGAGGTCGACGCCGAGGGCAGCCCACGGGAGCTGTGCAGGGTCTTTCTGGGCGCAGATGGCGACCTTCTTGCCGTTGACGACGAGGTTGTCGCCATCGATGCTGACTTCACCCTTGAACTTCTTGTGGGTCGAGTCGTACTTGAGGAGGTACGCCAGCGTCTTCACGTCGGTCAGGTCGTTGATGCCGACGATTTCAACGTTCGGGTTGTCCAGTGCCTGCCTGAAAACAAGACGGCCAATGCGGCCAAAACCGTTGATGCCTACTTTAACTTTCGCCATGATACTTTTTTTCGGAATATGATTTGTGAGAACCGGAACCGTTGTCGTTCCTGCGTTGCTGTTGCCGAGCAGCAGAATTTATGTCACAAGATATAATATAGAAAGAGAAAAGTTCATGTATTTTTTATGAATCTTTCAGCCAGGACGCCCTTCAGGTCGGCAAAACTTCCATTGCTCAGCACAATCACCACGTCACCCTGGAGAACCACATCCATGAGGAATTCTGCGATGTCTTCCGGATACTTCCCGTCGGAGCCGGACGACGCATACACGGTTTTCCCCCTGGTTGCGAGTTCGGCGCAGAGCCGGTCCGTGTCAAGCCGTTCCCCGGGCGCGTAGCGTTCAGGACGGTTGACCTTGCCGAATACGACCACCGATGCGGCTTCGAAGCACTCCGCCAGCTCTTTCTGGAAGATGTTCCGGCTGGTGGTGTTCGAACGGGGCTCGAAGCAGGCCACGATGCGCCTGCCGGGATACATGCCGGCGACGGCTTCGAGGGTTACCCGGATGGCCGTCGGGTGGTGGGCGAAATCCTCCATGAGCGTGATGCCTCCGGGGAACTCCCCGAGCAGCTCCATGCGTCGTTTCGGCCTGCGGAACGACGCCAGTCCGCGCACGATCGATTCAAACCCGACACCGGCATGCATGGCAGCGCCTGTCGCCGCCAGCGCGTTCATGACGTTGTGGTTGCCGAACATTGGCACGAATACCCTGCCGAGGGCTTCGCCGCTCCGGAGGAGGGTGAAGGTCGTGCCCTCAGCGCTGGCGGCTATGCCGGCGGCGCTCCACTCGGCATCTTCGGCGAGGCTGAAGCGTTCAACGCGGCAGAACGCCTTGGCGGAGACTTCGAGCGCGTTCGGGTCGTCGCCGTTGACCAGGAGCAAGCCGTTTCCCGGTACCAGGTTCACCAGCAGGCGGAAGCTCCTTTTGATCTCGTCGAGGGAGTTGAAGATGTCGGCATGGTCGAATTCGACATTGTTCACGATGGCGATGTCCGGCCGGTAGAGCAGGAACTTGCTCCGCTTGTCGAAGAAGGCCGAGTCGTACTCGTCGCCTTCGGTCACGAAGAAGCCCTGTTCGGTCATGCCGGAGGGGCGGCATCCCTCCCCGAAATTCTCCGGTATGCCGCCGATGAGGAAGCCGGGTTCAAGACCGCCGGTTTCCAGCAGCCAGGCGGTGATCGACGTGGTCGTGGTCTTGCCGTGCGTGCCGGCCACCACGATCGAGGTGTGTTTGCCGATCAGCTCCCTTCGGACCAGTTCCGGCATCGAGACGAGCTCCATCCGCCGGTCAAGCGCGTACTCAAGCTCAACGTTGCCACGGCTGATGGCGTTGCCCACCACGACCATATCGGGCGAAGCGCTGTCGAGGTTCTCCTCGGAAAACCCTTTGAAATACCGGAGGTTGTGCTCTTCGAGGAAGGTGCTCATCGGAGGATAGAGCTGCGTATCCGATCCGGTGACGGCGTGACCCATGTGGGAAAGCGCCACGGCCACGGAGGCCATTGCCGTGCCGCCGATGCCGATGAAATAGATTGAGCTCATGAAGGGAGGAAGAAATTGGTTAAGGGCGCCGTCAGGGATCGCCAGGCATGCTTTGGGTTAATAGTAAGCAAAATCGGCAGAAGCGGCAAAATCGCCCGGCGGTGGAGCCCGCTCTCCGGGGTCGTGCGGTATTCAGGGACGGAATATGTATTTTATCGCACAACGACGCAACCAATCACCATTCCCGCACACCAAACGATGCAATTCATAGACCTGATCACGCAGAAGAACCGCATTCGCACGAGCCTCATGCAGCGCATCGAAACCATCGTGGACCACGGCCAGTACATCATGGGCCCCGAGGTGATCGAACTCGAAAAGCAGCTTGCCGCCTACGTCGGAACGAAGTACTGCGTCTCCTGCTCCTCCGGCACCGACGCACTCCTGATGCCGCTCATGGCCAAAGGTGTCGGCGTGGGCGATGCCGTCCTGACCACCCCCTTCACCTTCGTGGCCACGGCCGAGGTGATCAGCCTGGTCGGTGCAACCCCCGTGTTTGTCGATGTCATGCCGGGCACCTTCAATATCGATCCGGACCTTGTCGCCCCGGCCGTCGAAGCGGCGAGAGCGAAAGGGTTGAACCCGAAGGCGATCATTCCCGTCGACCTGTTCGGTCTTCCTGCGGAGTACGACCGCCTTGAAAAGGTAAGTGATGAACTCGGCCTCTGGATACTCGAGGACGCTGCGCAGGGCTTCGGAGGCACCTTCCGCGGCAAACGGGCAGGAAGCTTCGGTCTGGTCGGCGCGACGTCATTCTTTCCGGCCAAGCCGCTCGGTTGCTATGGCGACGGGGGCGCGGTCTTCACCGACGACGACGAGCTCGACCGGCTGCTCCGTTCGGTCAGGGTTCATGGGCAGGGAGACGGGGACGACAAGTACCAGAACGTGCGCGTCGGCATCAACGGCCGGCTCGATACGATCCAGGCCGCCGTCCTGATCGAGAAGCTCGCGATCTTCGACGACGAACTCGTCGAGCGCCAGCGCGTTGCCGACGCCTACTCGTCCCGTCTGAAGGATCGGCTCCAGGTTCCCGAAGTTCCCTCGGGGTACAGCTCGAGCTGGGCGCAGTACTCGCTGCTCGCGCACTCGACCGCCGAGCGTGAGCAGATCATGGAGGCCCTGAAGCAGGCCGGTATCCCGTCGGTGATCTACTACCGCATCCCGCTGCACCTGCAGAAGGCGTACGAAGGACTTGGTTACCGGAGAGGGGATTTCCCGCTTTCCGAAGGGTTCAGCGAAAGGATCTTCTCGCTGCCGATGCATCCGTACCTTGAGGAAGCGGAGATCGACCGCATCTGCTCCGTCATCCTCACCGCGTGATCAACCCTGGGGTCAGGCCTTGCAAAGTTGCATTTTTGAAATGCAACTTTGCAAGGCCTGACCCCAGATCATTTTTTCAGCTCCCGCATCCGCACGAAGATCCCCGCGAACATCACCAGAAGGTTGATTCCCCCGACGATCAGGAATGGCGCCTTCGGGCTCATGCCGTCGAACAGGCGTCCTCCGGTCATCGTGATCAGGAGGATGCCGACCGCCCCGCTGATGTTGAACGCCCCGATCACCGAACCTCGAGCCTCCCGTGGAGCCTCCTGGCCGATCAGCGACTGCGAGCCGAGAAATGCGCTGATCTGACCGATCCCGAGCAGTACGAAGAACACGGCCGACCAGCTGTCAAGCGGGTTGCCGATCAGCACCAGCGAAAGGTAGCCGGCAGCGGCCAGGCCCATGCTGACCGTCAGGGCCGTTACCCGGTTCCACCGGTCGATCAGCGGGCCGATGACCGGCGCCCAGAGCAGGGCGGCCGCCTGCGAAATGATGAACATCAGGGTGCCTCGCTTGACCGCTTCGGCCGGTTCCATGCCCATGGCGATGCCTGCGGTCGTACCCCAGAGCGGTACGAAGGTGCCGATGATCGACTGGTCGCCCCGTGCAACGAACGCCGCTGCGTAGGAGAGCAGGATCCTCGGGTTGCGTGCATGACGGATGCCGCTCAGCATCAGCTCGCCAAGGGGCGGGCGCTCCTCATGGCGGACCGGGGTGCCTCCCTTGAGTCCGAGGGCCACGACCAGGGCGATGATGATGCAGGTCGCCGAAACTGCGGCGTGCGTCCAGAACCCGGCCTCAACGCCGCTCATTCCCTGGCCGACAAAACGGAGGGGAAGGCTGCCGAAGAGCTGGTTCAGCAGGACGATGCCGAGACCGCTCAGAAAGCCGACAATGGCAATCAGCTTGCCCCTCGACCGCTCGGCGGGGTAGTCCACCATCACGGTCGCCAGTCCGCTGGTGACGGCAACCACGCCGATCGCGTAGATCATCCGGTAGACGGTCAGTTCCGCGACGCTTTTGGCCAGAGGATAGAGGAGGTAGGCGAGCGCCAGCACGAGGAACCCGACGGCATAAACCGGTTTACGCCCGATGCGGTCCATGAGTGCTCCGGCAGGCCCGAACAGCAGCAGCGTCACGATCTCGGTCCAGAAGACCAGGTCTCCGCTGATGGTGCCCTGGTGGCTGGTCGGGATCCCAAGGTGCTGGTTCAGGATGTATGCCTGCCCGATCGATACGAAGGTGATCATGCTGATCGAGAAGAGCGACACCACCATAAAGCTCCAGCCGTGCACCGGCTCGATCGAGGGGGCGAGTTCGATCGGACCTAGTTTGTGGTGAGTTGTTTGCACATCATGCATATGAAAACGGTCTGGATTGTGGTTAAGGCCGGAGTGGTCAATTTCCGCAGGCGTTCAGCAATCCGTCCTGCATGTGCAGGCAACTGTCGGCGGTGGCGGCGAACTCCTCGTTGTGGGTGACGATGATGAACGAGGTTTTCCGTTGCTTGCAGAGCGAGGCCATCAGTTCGTACAGGAGGCGGCTGTTGCGGCTGTCGAGGTTGCCGCTGGGTTCGTCGGCCAGCACAAGCATCGGATCGTTCATGAGCGCTCGTGCGATAGCCACACGCTGCTGTTCACCTCCAGAGAGCTCCGATGGCAGGTGCTCGAGCCGCTCCTTCATACCGAGGGTTTCAAGCAGCACGGCGGCTTTCTCTTTTGCCGGTTTGAGCTTGCCTGTGCCGATGAACTCCGCCATGGCCACGTTTTCCAGTGCCGTGAAGTCCGACAGCAGGTGGTGGAACTGGAACACGAACCCGATCTTGCGGTTCCTGAACCGCGCCAGCTCCTTTTTGGACATCATGCACTTGCTGCCGTTGAAGAGCAGCTTCTTTTCAAAGAAGAGTTCCCCACCGTCAGGCGAATCGAGCGTGCCCAGAAGATTCAGGAGGGTGGTCTTGCCGCTGCCGGACGCGCCGATGACGGTTACCATCTCCCCGGCGCCCACCGAGAGATCGATCCCCTTCAGGATCTGCAGGGGCGGCTGACCCGGCAGCGCGTAGGATTTGACGAGATTTCTGGCTTCGAGCATCTCAGGCGGGCCTGACCTGTCCGTTTCCCGTCACGAGCCACTTGTAACTGCAGAGCTCCTTGAGGGCCATCGGCCCGCGTGCGTGCAGCTTCTGTGTGCTGATGCCGATCTCCGCGCCGAGTCCGAACTGCGCTCCGTCGGTGAAGGCCGTCGAGGCGTTTGCATAGACCGCCGCAGCATCGACGCGCTTCATGAAGGCATCGATGACCGTGTTGTCCGAGGCGATCACGGCTTCGCTGTGCTTCGAGCTGTAGCGCGCGATATGCTCGAGCGCTTCGTCGAGGCTCTCCACAGTTTTTATCGACATCTTCAGCGAGAGGAACTCGGTGCCGAAATGCTCAGGGGAAGCCATTTGCAGGAGCTCGTCGGGATAGCGTCCCGACAGCTTGTCGAACGCAACTTCATCAGCGAAAATCTGCACCATTTTCGTCTCCAGCAGCTCGACCAGCACCGGGAGATCATCTATCCGGTTGCGGTGTACGATCAGCGTGTCGAGCGCGTTGCAGACGCTCGGACGCCTCGTCTTGGCGTTGAACACGATCGCTTTACCCATCTCAAGGTCTCCGCTTCTGTCGAAATAGGTGTGCACGATGCCGGCTCCGGTCTCGATCACCGGCACGGTCGAATGCTTGCGCGCAAAATCGATCAGCTGCTGGCTCCCCCTCGGGATGATCACGTCGATGAACCCCACCGCGTTGAGCATAATGTGCGCGGCTTCGCGCTCCGCAGGCAGCAGGTAGATGACGTCGGGATCGAGCTCGCAGTCTGCCAGCACCTGCCGGATCAGCTCCACGATGGCGATGTTCGAGAACGAAGCGTCGCTGCCCCCCTTGAGCACGGTTGCGTTTCCGGACTTCAGGCAGAGCGAAAAGACGTCGAACGTCACGTTCGGTCGCGATTCATAGATGATGCCGACCACGCCGAGCGGCACGCTCACCTTTTGCAGATCGAGCCCATTCGGCATGGTGCGCGCTTCGAGCACCTGCTCGAGGGGTGAGGGAAGGTCGGCCACATTCCTGATGTCCGAGGCGATCGACTCAAGACGCGCCTCGTTCAGGAGGAGGCGGTCGTAACGCGGGTCGGCGGGGTCCATGCGGTCGAGATCCTTCCGGTTCGCCGCAAGGATCGAAGCTGTAGCGCCGGGAATGCTGTCGGCCAGCTCCCGGAGCATGCCGTTGATGGCGTCGTTGTCAAGGGCAACGATACCCCGGCTGGCGTTCCGGACGCTTTTCAGGCGTTCGACGATGACTTCGTGTTCGGTCATTTCAGGCAAGGCTCCTTCAATGTGGATAGGTTAGTCAGTCGTTCTGACCGAGAAGATAGTCATAATTGATGAACAGGCACAATACCGCATCGGTCCCGTTTTCCCGTTTTCGGTACTTCGGCACGGCCATCCCGTTCTTTTCACGTGCGGTTATTCAAGTGTCGATCTCCTGTGATGACCCGGCGGGTTTCGGTACTGGTTGTATCCTCAGGGCGATTGTCGTATAATCTGAGTAAAGTAGCGATCACGATTTCCTCGAATCCTAAGACACCGAAACCGATGGATGCATCTGCTCCGATGAGCATGCGGTCGACGATCAGCCGTCTGCTCCTGCTTCTGCTCCTGTCGTTTGGGGCAGCTTCAGCCATCTCAGGATGCTCGAAGCCAACGGACGCCAACAGACGCAACTTCACCGACGCAATCAACGTGGCGATTGCCGATTCCATCTTCATCGGCTTTGAGGAGATGCCGGTCATCGAATTCAACAGTGGTTACGGTGGGCGCCGGCTCGCAAGGACGGAGCAGCGTTTCGAGACGGGAGACCGCTACCTGAAGGTCCCCAGGCAGCTTTTTAACGATCGCAAGCGGACGCTCCTGATCGAAGACCTGGTGGGCCACGATATCCTCATTCCCTGGATGAAGGGTTACTTCACGGGTCAGGGGCCGTTCGATATCCCCAACGACATTTATCTCTTCAAAGCGGCCCATCTGTCGAAAGCGAAAGTTTTCAGGAGCGGGGCGGCCACCATCCATCAGTTTTATTGCGGCAAGCCGGGCGTCGGCAAGATCGTCGGTTGGACGGAACCTGGCAAATCGAACGGCGTCACCATTACCAGCGTGACCTACCAGGTCAAGCTCGTCGACTCTCCCGATTGGTCGTCGAGCCTCCGGAAATACCTCGACGAAACCCTCAGTGGTGAAAAGAACGCCATGCTGGTGCTGACCGCCGAAGGGTGGCGCACTCAGTGATCCCGAGGCAAGGCCGCGTTGGTTGATGGCTTCGGGTTGTAAATCCGAAGTACTTTTCGTACCTATCATGAGTGAGTCCCCAGAGACCACGCCATTCACGTCATTCCCGGCGGCAGCGACACTGTTGATTGATCGGCTTGTCGCAACGATCCGGGACGCAGTATCCAGACATTCGCATCCTGCCTGTTGCGGCAGGGAGGCTGCTTCAGGAACCTGCCGTTCCTGCTTGCCTCAGGTAATCCTGGTCCGTGCAGTCCCCTGAACGAGGTACATCTTTTCAAAACCGGTGTTCAGCTCCGTCAATGTCCACGAACATCGATGGCGGATGCCCGTGACGTGGTTTGCTATTCCTGTTCTGCGATCAAGCTTGTTTTTTCGAAAATGGTGATTCGAGGAGGAGAACATGGCGGTCGATGCAACGGAAAAGGAGCGGATGGACTATCAGTACCGTCTCGAAAGGAAAAAAATAATCATTGACAAACTGTTGATCGGGGCGCTTGTTGCGATGTTTGCCTTTCTTGGCAACATGGTCATCGAGCACAACCGCGAGCTTGCCCAGACACAAGCTTTTGTCCTGCAGAAAAAACTCGAGGCGCTCAATGTCATCCGTGAATCGTATGCCAGCATGTTCGACAAGTTCGATCTGTATACGCTTTCCGTCAGCGCCATTGCGTCGGACGGTTACCATAAAGAGTTCAGGAAGGCTCTTGATGATTTCATACTGAAACAGAGCCAGTACAGCACCCTGTTATCCGACAAGTTCAACCGGCAGGCAGAGGCCCAGTCATGGATCTTTTCCGGACTCGACACGGTCCCTTCTGCGGATCGGGAGCGCTACCGGCTTTTTGCGTTTGATCTCTATGACTCGTTTTATGCCGTTTCAAGGGAGGAGCTCGGATTGTCCGGCCAAAAAGGGAGGAGTTGTTTCCAGCTGACACTCTGGTCGCATGAGGCCGCGAACCGGAAGGGCAGTACGCCCTATTTGCAGGAGAATTTCAGGCGGTGGCGCGACACCTTCGCCAAAAAAAATACGGATTGAATAAGCTCTTTACGTGCCTCGAACGTCTGGCGCCAGGGTCGGCCAGATCGTTATTGTGGAGTTCTTCAGATGTCAAAACCAAAGGAGATCAACATGAAATCAGCGAAGCAGGTGTTGGTGATGGGCAGCATCGCCCTCCGGATAGGATGCTCGATCGTCGGATTCTCCTTAAGCCAGGACATTCTGCTGGCGAACGGCAGGATTCCCCTGGGGAATTCTGCTGGAACAGGCGAACAGCAGAAAGGTAAAGAGCTGGTGAAAACCGGCGAACAGGGCAACGGTGGAACAACAAGGCTACCAGGCAACAGCGTTGAGCCGCAACGGGTTACACCCGTGGAGCCTAAAATCACGACCCTCGGCCGGCCAGACGACAGGACCAGCTACAACGCCTCTCCGGAATGGGGCTCCGCCTGGTGCAACCTTGGCTCGCCATCCAATTTTTCCCCGGGTGATCATCTTCGGCTCACCGTGGGCGGCAGGGCCAAGCGCGTCATCGTCCGTTTGTTGCCTGTCGGAATGCCCATGGATACACCGGCCGAGATCGTGGATAAGGACGGCTTTGACGTTCCCGCAAACAGGGTGATCGATGTTCCCATCAGATCGGAATACCGGAAGATTTCACAAATATCCGTTCATGGCGGCCTGAACCCCTGGGGCCTCTATCCCCTGGGAAATGACAACGGCCCGGCTACGCTTGTGCTTGTCCAACTTGTCAGATATCCGTGATTGCGGATATCGATCCTGAGTGAGGCGGCACGTTTTTCTTGGTAACTGACGATGGAGACAGGGGGGCAAGCAGCTGACCGCAAGCCTCTCCCTTCATGCCGTTTTTCCCCGGTCCCCAAGAACCAGCGCAACGATATCCCCAGTGGCGGGCAGGTGCATAGGGGAACCGAGCGCCGAAAGGCGGTGAACCTCGTCACTGGCTGCTGGCTACGTTTGTGTCTCGTACGTGTCTGGTGTACACGGTTTTTTTGATGTTGATTGTGATGGTAACTTCATTAAATTAAGCGACTTGAATCTCAGGAACCCGGGATTTGGGGCGCTTTGCCGAAGCCGGCTTCCGGTGAGGCTCAGTTGTAAAACCTGTGTTAACAACCACAATCGACCATCATGAAAAAAACCGCAAGAATCTTTTTGTTCTCGGCACTGGTCTTGACTTCCGCATGTTCCGGAAAGACGGATTCCGCAGCACCCGGTGCTGCATCCGGAAGCGCTTCGAGCGACATGCCGAAGCGTTACGAGCTTCAATCAGGTGTCGTGCATTACGAGACAGCTGAAACCATGGGTGTGAAAATCGTCGAAACCCTCTATTTCGACGATTATGGCAGAAAGGAGGCCAGGGAGAGCGTTACGGAGTCGAATATCATGGGCATGAAATCCCGGGAACATAAAATGACCATCACCAGCGGTGACTACGTCATCTCCTACGAAGTTGAAAAGAGCGTCAACGGAAAAGACGAGACAAGCCGGGAAGCGACCAGGACGAATATCCGCGAGTTCAGGCAGATGGCCCTGGCTCTGGGGAGCACGCTCGACCCTGCCGAGATGAAAAAGAACATGGATTATCGCGAAGAGGGCTCCGAAACCGTCGCCGGGGTGACCGGTACGAAGTTTTCCATTGCGCTGGACAAGAATCAGCCAGAATCAAGGGTCTATGGCGTCCTGTACAAAAACATCTCCATGAAGAGCCAAATGGGTGCAATCACGACGGTGGCAAAACAAATCGAGGAGAACGTTGCTGTTCCGGCCTCGAAATTTGAAGTGCCCTCGGGTTATACCATCAAGG
This sequence comes from Chlorobiaceae bacterium, assembly GCA_013334335.1. Taxonomy (GTDB): domain Bacteria; phylum Bacteroidota; class Chlorobiia; order Chlorobiales; family Chlorobiaceae; genus Chlorobaculum. Next base: position 7,567 of record JAAXXR010000011.1, on the reverse strand, counting down.
ATGTCAACCTGCAGGAGGAGATGGACAAGGCTTCTGCGGCAGGAGGCAGGGAGTAAGCGGCCACCGGTCTTTTTTCAGGCGACCGGAAGACAGGAGGGCATAAAAGCTGCGCCCTCCTGTCTTCCTCCATCCGCTTATTTTCCCGGCAGGTTCCTGATCATTTCGATCTCGAGCATCACGTTCACCTCGTCGCCTACCGTTACGCCACCGGCGTCCAGCGACTTGTTCCAGTTGATCCCGAAATCCTGGCGGTTGATGACCGCGCTGGCGGAGGTTCCGCGCCGGATATGCCCCCACGGGTCCCTGACCTCATTCGAGAACGGTTCGACATTCAGGGCAACTTCCCTGGTGACGCCATGCATCGTCAGGTTTCCGGTAACCTTCATGGCGCCGTTGGTGCCGACTGCCCATCTTTTCGATGCAAAGGTTATGGTCGGGTATCTGGCGGTGTCGAAAAAATCGGCGCTCCGCAGGTGTTCGTCCCGCTTTGGCTCGTTCGTGTTGATGGAGTTGGCGTCGATGGTGACGTTCACCTTCGATTTCGTGACATCCCTGTCGTCGATTTCGACCACCCCGGTGTATTTATTAAAACCTCCTGTGACATTCGAGACCATCAGGTGTCGTATTTTGAATGCCACCGTCGAATGACTCGCATCGATAGACCAGGTGCTTGCTGCCACGAGGGCTGGTGAAACCATGGTCGAGAGGGCGACCATGAGGTTGATGATGAGTTTTTTCATAAGCGCGCTCATTACAGGTTTTCAGTCTTGATGTTCTTCGGTATCCAGCTCACCAACAACGTGCTTGAGAAAAAAATTGCAGTCGCTCCAGTGCTTCCTGTTCGGGAGTCCGGTACATCACAAGGTCAGGGCCACGACTCAGGATGACGCCCGCCGGTGAGCCGGTTTCTTGACCGGGAGCGGAAAAAATTGCCCATACGGTGACGTGCGGAACACCGCCTGACATTGATTTTCATGTACATTTGATTTATGGTGCCATGTGCCCCCGGCGTCGTTGCGCACCCGGTTCACCCACTTCAAATCCAAGGGGAATATGGATTTTACCAACTCGGTCCTGCTGCTGGTGAGTGTACTTTTTCTCGGCATGCTGCTTTCCGCTGAAGTTGGCCGTCGGATCGGCATGGTGGCTCTACGGCGCAACCCCGACGGTCTGGCGAAGGGCGTCGGGGCGGTTGAGGGAGCCGTCTACGGTCTGTTGGGGCTGATCATCGCGTTCTCTTTTTCCGGAGCCATGTCGAGGTTCGAACATCGTCGCCACCTGCTCACCGAGGAGGCCAATGCGATCGGTACGGCCTGGCTTCGCATCGACCTGATTCCGGGGGATGTCCAGCCCGGGATGAGAGATCTTTTTCGCCGCTATCTGGATGCGCGTATCGAGACGTACCGGAACGTCGAGGATGTGGTGGCCACTCACGCAGCCATGGACCGGAGTGTGGAGTTGCAGGGCGAGATCTGGACGAGGGCGCTGACAGCCTGCAACCGCCCGGAAGTCGCGAAGCATGCAGGCATGCTCGTGCTCAATTCGTTGAACACGATGTTCGACATCATGACCACCAGGACGACCGCGACGAGAGATCATCCGCCGCTTGTCGTATTCCTGCTGTTTTCCGTATTGAGTTTTGCCGGCTCAATGCTTGCCGGATACAACATGTCCGTCAACACGACTCGTCAATGGTTCCATACGCTTGCATATACCGCGATCCTGTCGATGACGGTGTTTGTGACCCTTGACCTCGAGTTTCCTCGCCGGGGAGTTGTTCGGGTGGACAAGGCGGACAAGGTGCTTGTCGACCTCCGGCAAAGTATGAAGTGAGACAGTCAACTCCATTCGGGAGGCATCGATGAACCTGCAGAATTTCCTGTTCCGTTTTTTCCTGGTCTATACCGGTCTGATGATCGCGGCATGGTTCGTGCTCGTCCTGCTTCGGGTCAGCAACTTCATCGGTCTGGATGCGGCGATGTTGTTCGGGGCCATCACCATTGTCAGCACGCAATTCGCGAAAAAAAACGGTCGTTACTTCAATAGCGAAGAAAAAACGAAGGCAATCCTGGGCATGCTGTCGATCGACCTCGCCATTCAGCTCCTCCTCTCTGTGCTGCCGGCTGTCTTGCCGGGAGGACGCCTGCTGTCACCGCTCATGCTCGCGTTCATGCTTGCTGTAGTCGGCATCCTTCACTTTCTGGCGATTTTCCTTTTCGTCACCATCGAACGCCGCTTCCTTGTCAAGAGGGGATTGATCGAAGGGTGAGGAGCCGTCAGGCTGCCGTACAAGAAAGCGCAAGGCCCACAACGAGCTGCCAAACGATGCGAGCAGCATGTCCTTGTGGGGGTCCCAGATGTCACCCTGCTGTCCGTTGAAAGCTTCCGCGGCTTTTTCGGAGAGCGTCATTGCCAGGAGCCACTCGAACCATTCGTACCAGAGGCTGGTCACCATGACGGCGATCAGGGCGACGCAGAATCCGGTTTGCAGGCGCCGGTGATAGACGGTGGTGCAGATTGAAACAATTGCAGGCGTGATGCAGACACCATACAGAAAATGCACGAACCGGTCAAAGTTGTTTCTGTGCCATCCCATGAGGCGATCGAGGGAGATGCCCGTCAGCGATAGCACCCAACGGTCGTACGGGATGTTCGAATAGAGCCAGCGGGCTGCGATGGTGTGTGTCGCGAGAAACAGTACGATCAGAAAAAACTCCTTCTCTGGAAGCGGGTAGTGCCGATCGAGCAGCCAGAGGGCAACGCATGCGACCACCGTCAACGAACTTTGCATCGCCTGTTCCGCCGGCCAGATCGGATCGATCCAGGAACCGGCGAACACGATCAGCAGCAAGAGGGACGACAGGGCTTTTGACGGTGTCATGGGGTCAGGTCGGTTCGGTTGTTCCGGCACAGGCGCGTTCGATGCCTGATCTTTCCGGTGTAGGGTCGGTCCCATGCTTATGATAATGCAAAGATCAACACTCCGGTTCCATCTCGGCGACCAAATACGCGTTTGAGCGTCTGATTGTTCAAACGGCGGCATCAACCATGCTTCCGGCTTGCAATCTCACATGCGGAGCCTCTTTCTGTTGGCCGCTGCCGGAAGCCCGCCGACTTCAAGCTTCAGGGTGAACTGGCGGGTTTCATACGTATTTCCTCCCGCTTCACCAGCACCCGTCAAACCTGAAGCCCAGCCTGCCGGATCTGCGGCATCAGGGGGTGTACGAGACCGTTATTTCAGTGTTCATGCAGAGGGTGCCGCCTTTCTCGGCGAATCGAAACGGCGCGGGCCGGATGTCGGAAAGCGACTGCGTGAGTCGTTCAATTGCGTTTTATTGTAAAAATGACGTGTTGTTCATGCCTATATTACCATGGATAAAAATAGATCCCGTTGCCGTTGGCTCCAGCATCCGTGCTGCGGTTTCAATTCTGTTCTGACAATCTGAGATGTTCCCACAGTAACCCCAAAACGTTGACGCCATGCTCCAGAAATCGTTGTGCCTCATGCTCTTTCTGTGGTTCTCGGTTCTTCCTTTCGATTCGTCTGCAAAAGCCCCTGCGACCAATGCGTGCACGGTGACGAAAGCCTATTACGACCGGCTACTCTCCGGAGGATCGAAATCGTCCGAAGCCGAACTGCGGCTGTTCATGTCGCTCATGCCGAAGGGTGGAGACATCCATCATCACTTTTCCGGGGCGACCTATGCGGAGACCTACCTCGACATGATCAGAAAGGCGGGGTGCTGGGTCAACAGGAACGATTACACCGTCATCTGTCCCGAAGATACCGGCAGCCTGAAGGACACGCTTTCGGTTGACAACCTCAGGAAGGACAACCGCGCGCTCGCGGCCTTCTTCTCGCGCTGGTCCGACAAGGATTACTTCAACCATTCACATGACACCGATCCTCCCGATACGCAGTTTTTCGGCACCTTTGCCTACTTCTCGAAAATCCTGTCCAGGAATTATCCGGCGTTCTACAAAGAGGGCATCGGTATCCTGAAGCGGCGGGCAAAGATCGAGAATGTCCAGTATCTCGAGACGATGCTCGTTTCTTCCGGGTACAAAAAAACGGATCCTGCATTCGACAACGCGATCAGGTCCGCATATGGCGACGAACGGAAGTTCAGGTCATGCCTGGACAATTTCATGGTGCTCATCCAGAAGGACCCCGGCGCCAACGACAGCGTTCAACGTTATCGGGACCTGGTCAATACCTGCAGCGAGGGGGTTGATGACGAGACATTCACCCTGAGATATCAGAGCTACGTGTCGAGAACCCTGAGCCCGTCCGAGTTTTTTTCCGGCCTGTATGCGGCTTTTCAGGAGGCATCGAACAGTGCGCTGGTCGTCGGGGTCAACGTGGTCAGCGCCGAGAACAATCCTGTCTCCATGAGCGACTACAGGGTGCAGATGCAGATGTTCAGGTACCTTAAGGAGAAATTCCCTGCCGTGAAGACCACCATGCATGCCGGGGAGCTGACGATGGGCATGGTCCGGCCCGAAGAGCTGGCCTACCATATCACCGACGCCCTGTTTGTTGCCGGGGCCGGACGGGTCGGTCATGGGGTCGATATCGCGTATGAGAACAACGCTCCGATGGTGCTTGATTACCTGCGGCAGAAGCAGGTTCCGATCGAGGTTTGCCTGACGAGCAATGAATTCATTCTCGGGGTCAAGGGGGCTGCGCATCCGATCGATCTCTACGTACGCAACGGCGTGCCGCTGGTCATCGCCACCGACGACCCGGGTGTTTCGCGCAACAACCTCGCCAACGAGTACCTGCTTTTGGCGACCCGGTATGGATACTCCTACGATTTTATCAAGCAGGTGGTCGGCAACAGCATCCGCCATTCGTTCATGAGCGACCAGGACAAGGTCCGGAACAGCCGGCTGCTCCAGAGAAAGTTCGACGAGTTTGAATCGCGGATAGCAGCGTTCGCCGCTGCACGAAACACGAGGATGCGATAACGTTGGCCTGCCCGCCCGGTCAGCCGACCGGGCGGCTTGCTGTTCATCAGGTCACGATCATCCTGCCATGGAACGGCGTTTCCGGACCGGTGGCGTGAGCACGAATATCTTGTGACATTGACGTATTCTTTGTACATATTCTTTGACATGGAGTCCTCCACCGCATCGTCACACGACCTGTAAGCGAAGGCCAGTGGCCCGATACCCTACCGTAGTTGGATATGCAACCGCGTCCGGTCAGGCGATCAGGTCATGTACCGTTCCCTGAACTGCGCTTCGCGCAACAACGGGGCTCCAAAAACAACGAGTGGCAAATCATGATCATACACCTCAGAACCGCGTGTGTCCTTGTGCTTCTTACGGCGGCATCGGCATGTACGAGCGCGCCATCGGTCAGGTATGTCACCCTTGCCGAGATCCAGGCATCACTTCCCGCAACGCCGGTCGTCGCCGGCTTCGACATCGACGATACCGTTCTCTTCTCAAGCCCCGGCTTCAATTATGGCCTGAATAACCAGGACGGACCCGGAGGTACGAACAAATACGGCGAAAGCCCGCTGAAATCCCCGGTGTTCTGGAACGACATGAACAGCTGGTTTGACAACTTCAGCCTGCCGAAAGCCTCAGGCAATGCCTTGATCCAGATGCACCTGAAGCGGGGAGACAGGATCGTCTTCATTACCGCCCGCGACAGCTCCAAAGTCTCCATCGTGCCGAAGATCCTCAAGCAGAGCTTCAGCATACCGAAACCCGAAGTCCTGTTCACTTGCGACAAGCCGAAAAGAAGTGCCATCGTGTCAAAGGGCGTGACGATCTACTACGGTGACGCGGATTCCGACATGCTTGCGGCGGACAGTGCAAAGGCCAGACCCATCCGCGTCCTCCGCTCACCCTTCTCGACCAACAGGACCTCCTACGCAAAGGTCGGCCTGCTCGGCGAAGAGGTGCTGAAGGATTCGGAGAACTGAGGACATCAAGGGGTTGGTTCGCTTCTGCTGCATCTGTTTTTGTTGAAGGAGTGAATGGCGTCCCCCGCCCGCCATGGCCTTACGGGTGGTTCATGAAGGCGAACATATGTCATTGCACAGGAGGGCGTAATGGGTTCAGACAACGGGAACTGGGTCGAACATATCTGTTCGGGTATCGATTCGTGCATCGAACAGGGCGTTGACGTTATGGTGTTGTCCCTTGGCCCTGACAGTACGAAATTCAATCCCGACCATCCACTGCAGAAGGCCACTAAATCTGCATACGATCACCATATCCCGGTCGTGGTCGCCGCCGGGAATTTTGGCCCGGGCAAGATGCAATCGCTCGCGAAGGCCCCCTGGGTGATCTCTGTCGGGGCCGTGGACGCAGACGAAAGGCTGCTTCCAATTTCAGGCACCGGCCTCGAAGGCCAGCCTGGGCCGACGGTGGTGAGCTACGGCATGCCTGCAAAGCTGCCGAATCCTGATCCCCGCTGGCCTGCGTTCTCGCCCGGTACCAGCTTCGCCGCGCCGAAGGTTGCCGGTATCGCCGCATTCATTCGTGCGTGCATCCGTCTCATCATCTCCGATCTGGGTGCACAGCAGTCCGGGCAATGGAGCGTATTCAGTCAGTTCATCCGGTTGCCGGTCGTAGGGGTCATTGATACGGGGGTCGACGCTTCACGCCTGCCGCCGTTGCCTCAGCTCGCCGAATGGAATAACCAGCGGGGCCACTCGCAGTTCCAGTTCGCTCGTGGCAAGGAGGAGGAGCAGTGGTACAAGAGCGTGGTCGATGTGCTTACCGGGGCCGGGGCCTCCTGCACCATGGCTGATTCGCCGGAGACGGTCAGGCGGGCGTTGCAGTTGATCGCCCGAAAGCTTGAGGGAAATGCCGCCAACGAGGTTGGCGCGGGGCTTGTTTCATGGCAGGAAACATCGGCATTCATGTCGCGATTGACCCCGGGGCTGCTCTTGGCCATGTTCTGTCCAGAGGCCATCGGGAAGTTGGGCGATGCCATGGTGGATGAAATGAACCGCAAACTGGGACCGTTGTGGCGTTCCAACAAAGTCGATGCCCTTCGGATGAATTTGTACGATGGCATCCGGATTGCGGCGGTCAGGGTCTGTTAATCAACCGGAGGATGATGATGTCCAGCGATCAGGGAACGGCGATAGTCGACCTCGTCCGTCAGATAAAGATGGCGATCAGGAACGCCGAGGATCGAGATCCTGACAAGCTGCTTGCGGTCAGGCGGGTCGATCTCGAACTCAGGACGACCTTCAAAAAGGCGGCAGGCCTGGATGGCAAGTTCTCATGGGTGCCGGTGCCGGTCGAGCTCTCGCTCCAATATGCCAGGAGCGAGGTCCAGACGATCTCGTTGTCCCTTGTGCCGGCGGAGGGTCCGGTACTGATGGCATCCGTTGCCGACGAACTGTGCGAAGCGGTCAGCGCTGTCCGTAAAGGGGTTGAGGAGGCTGCCGGAACGCCACCGGAGTTTTCCCTGAAAGAGGCATGCATCGCACTGAACATCGGGATCAGCCGGGAGGGAAAGGTGCAGATTATCGCTGAAGGAGGCGGGGTGAGCGAGAACACCCATACCGTCAAACTTATTCTTGCCCCGTCTGAC